>JAYZEI010000048.1:0-29716 GCA_036337375.1 Planctomycetota bacterium
GATGGCTTCAAGCCGACCTTCCAGACCCGAACTGTCAGGGCGCCATCTTCCGCTATTCGTGGCCGAAGGACGGCAAGCCGGGCCTGATCCTCTACTCCGGCCCTGCCGCCGCAAGCGCACGAGCGAACGGGGCACTCTTTGGCAGCTACGACGACGGCAAGACCTGGCCGTGGAAGTTGATGTACTACCAGGGCGGATCCGGCTACAGCGACGCGTGCGTCCTGCCGGACGGACGGGTGGCGGTGCTGTTCGAAAAGGACGGCAAGACCAAGCTTGGCTTCACAATCGTTCCGGCGCCGCCGGCCCAACCGCCAGCCGCTGCCGGCAAGTGATGGCGAGGATGAACGACCGGTAAAGGAAAAAGAAGATGCTTGCAAGATCACAAACGAAGAAGTTCGGGGTGGTTATATGCTTAGTAATCGTTTGCTGGCTTTTGTTGGCCAAACGTTCCCATGCAGAAAACATGATGTTCTGGGGAGCAGATCCTTTTCCTGTCGTTGGTGGTGATGGAAGAATGTACGTTTATCCCACCTCGACATGGGGTGTGGGTTACGGGCCAACAATGAATTGGAGAGTCTATTCAAGTGTTAGTCTCGCAGACTGGACTGACCACGGCATAATTTTCAGCAGCACAAAATATGTAAATGGTTCAGGCCCTTTTTGCACCGCGCCCTGGACAACGAGCAAACTGCTCTGGGCTCCAACCGCCTGTTACAAGAATGGAGAGTATTTCTTTTACTACTACATCAACAACTGTTTTGACTTTGTAAAACCACCGCCAAATGTCAAACCCTTCTGGGCCCAGTGTATCGGAGTAGCAAAAAGCGCGAACGGCGGGGGACCCTATACCAATGTCACGGAAAAGGGCCCCTTGAATATCCCGCATGATTTCTTTCATGACCCCGACTTCTTCACCGATCCGGCCGACGGTACGCAGTACTTGTATTCCGGCAATGGACCTGACGGGAGATATGTGACGCTCGGTCGTGACATGGTTACGACATCAAAACTTCGTTACCTGAAGATTGACCGCACCAATGTTGGTCATGAAGCCAACAGCTTCTTCTACAGGAACGGGCACTATTACATGGTCTCTTCAGGTGGTGACATTCCTTACCATATGAGCCCATCTCCCACGGGGCCCTGGAAGTATAAGTCGGTAATCATGCCTCTCGTCCAGCCGCCGGGAGAGGTCCAACCGCATGGCGGCAGCAATCACACATCATGCGTCAAGTACAAGGATGCGTGGCTGATGTTCTATCACATTCATCATGAAAAATGGTATGGCGGCCGCTGGGTAGGTGCTGAATATATGCACTTCAATCAGGACGGAACGATCAAGCCCATGAAAAGAACTCGTGCGGGTGTTTATTACGGAGGCAGCGGCCACGGAACAACGGTCAACGACATTACTATTGGAACCGGCCAAAAGCAGTTTAGTTATGTTGGATCTGGCTGGAAGGCTGGAGCCACTGAAGCCGGATGCTGGAACAATGACTTGCACTGGAGTAGTACGCCCGGCGACTATTTTGAGTTGGACTTCACAGGGATCCAGGTCAGGCTTTATGGAAAAAAGGCAAGCGGCTATGGGACGGCAAGGGTCTCGATTGACGGTGGGCCTGAAACCCGCATCCGCTTTAATGATGATTCGACCAGGAATCAAGCACTTATCTACACAAGCCCCTGGCTAAGGCCCGGGCCTCATACTTTGAAAGTCAAAGTATCGAACGGAACAACCTCGTCGGATTTTGTTGAAATTCTCACCAGCAAACCAAAACCTGCACCACCTCCACCAGCTGTAAGAAATGTGGCGTTGATCAAGTTTGACAGTGCCGGGCCGGCGGAGATGAAAAAGAACCTTGTTCAGGTTACGGCTTCCAGTGAACATCATGCTGTTGATACTTCGGCTTTTAAAGCCTGTGATTGGACTCCCACTTCCAGGTGGGCTTCTGGAGCAGGTGATCCTCAATGGATATCAGTAGACCTCGGATCACCCCATGCCATAGATCGAGTTGTACTGAGGTGGGAAGTCGCGTTTGCAAAGTCATATCAGATCCAAGCATCCAGCGATGGAAAAAAGTGGGCAGACGTGTACTCAACCACCAAGGGAGACGGTGATGTTGATGACATCAGCATTCCTAAAACCACTTTCAGATATTGGAGAATGTACGGTACCGAACGAGGCACCGGATTTGGATACTCGCTATGGGATTTCGAGATTTGGACTAGCAGTGAATCAGCGGCTTCACCAACAGCAGCTTCTGCATCTGAGCCTGTGCCTGCGAGATGATTCTTTTTAGCGGCCTGCCTGTTAATCACCTTCCTCGGCCCTGACACCTCGCAGAAAGTACAGATCATGAAAAAGATTATCGCAGCATCACTTTTGATCCTAGCTGCCATCGCGGCGCTCGGTCTCTCGAGCGCGGCCGCCGAAGAGTTGTGGGTCATTAAGGACGGTGTGCTGGACAAGGAAGCGCTGACCCCCGCGGCCACGGAGATCGCAAAGGACCACGTCAGTTGTGGCGGAGAGACCGTCGACGGCCTCTATGTCTCGACGCCAAACGCCATGGGCCGCCCAAACTGGGCGCGATTCACAACGGCCAAGTCGGCCGTCGGCGACTGCGAGTTTAAGGTTATCTTCTCGTGCGCGGTCGGCAGACCGCAGTGGCGTTTCCCGAATATCACCATCACCGATCGCGCCCGCCTCTACTTCTGGAAGCCGGGCAGCCCGATCCTGCTGAGCAACAAGAAGATGTCCCTGCCGCTGGAGAACTTCCAGGGGGAGATCCAGAACGGTCCGTTCGACGGCAACCTGCACTCGATGGCCATCAACCGCGTCGGCGACAAGCTCTCCTGCTATTACGACGGCAAAAAACTGCACGAGCAGCCGATTGATCCGGGCGTGCGGCTCCACCTCTGGTTCGACGCCTTGCACACTCACGTCAAGATTAAGAGCATCAAGCTGACCGCCGAGAAGCTGTCCGACGATCTGTCGACGGACTTCAAGTCTGCCGCGCCCATCGCGGAGATTTTTCAAGGCTCCGGCGTGCGTGAGCAGCCCGAGTACGGCAAGGCCTGCCGTTATCGCATTCCCGCCTTGGCGGTCTCGAAGAAGGGCACGATTCTGGCCTTCGCCGAGGCCCGCCGCACCGGCGGGGCGGACATCGGTGACATCGATGCGGTGGTGAAGCGCAGCACCGATGGCGGCAAGACCTGGGGCCCGGAGATCGTGATCTGGGACGACGAGGGCCGCTCCGTGAACAACCCGAGCGCGGTTGTGGACCCGAAGACCGGCCGGATCTGGCTCTTCATGGGCCACTGGAACGGCAGCACTCCCAGTCAGCACGCCGCCTTCAGTGACGACGACGGCGAGACTTGGAGCAAGTCGCAAGAAATGACGCGGATCCTCCACGACCAGATCAAGGACGGCCGCAGGCTTGTCATTCCCGGTCCCGGCTCGGGCATCGCGCTGACGCGCGGCCCGCACGCAGGCCGTCTGATTATTCCCATGAACCACGGTGCCGCGTGGGGGCCGAGCGTGGTTTACAGCGACGATGGCGGCAAGACCTGGAAACCCGGCGGCGCACTGCACGCGAACATCGGTGAGTCGAAGTGCGCGGAGCTCAGCGACGGCTCTGTGCTCTTTGTCGGCAACCCCGGCCCCCCCGAGACCCGGCGGCGGCTGACGATTATCGCCGAGGGCGGCACCAAGAACGCGACCGAGATGTGGCACGCCGAGGAGCTGAAACACGCGAGCTGCCAGGGGGCCGTCGAGCGCCATTCGTGGCCCCAGGGCGACAAGCCGGGTCTGCTGCTCTACTCCGGCCCCGGAGTCGAGGCCGCGCGTGCCCAGGGGACGCTGCGGGGCAGCTACGACGAGGGAAAAACCTGGCCGTGGAAGCAGACATACTACGAAGGGGGTAGCGGCTATAGCGACGTCTGCGTGCTCCCGGACGGCCGGGTGGCGGTGCTGTTCGAGAAAGACGGCAAGAGCAACCTCGGCTTCACGATCCTTCCCGCCCCGCCGGCGGCGGCACCCGGCCCGCCCGCAGCAGCCGACAAGGCGGCGGACAAGGCACCAGAGAAAGCGGATGCCGCCCCGGCAAAACAACCTCGCGATGCCCTGCTGTTCCTGATCGCCGGCGACAAGAATGCCGAAGGGCAGGCGGCGTTTTCTAAGCAGACGAATACCGCCGCGGGCATCGAGACCAACTGGCGCGTCATGCCCGGCAGTACGGCGGCCGATATCGGGTTGCCGGTTCACAAAGATGCGTATCCGAACAGCTTCATTTGGAGCCTCGCAAACAACCGCTTCGAGCCGCTCACCCCGGGCGCGAACCTGCTAGCCAACGTCAGGCGGCGGGGCAGGGCGATGGGGGATCCGAACCGCCATGGTGTGGAGCTGCCGGTGGCCCATCGGCTGCAGAAGCAGTTTCCCGGCAAGGACATTTTCTTTGTCAAGGTCGCCGAGGAGGGGGCGGCGCTTTACCAAGAGTGGAAGCCGGGCGACGGAACCATGTACAGGAAACTGATCGACGCCTATCAGCAGGCGACCGCCGACCTCCAGAAGCGTTACGCGAAGGTGAAGGTCCTGGGGCTTTATTGGGACCAATGTGAGGGCGAGTTCGACTTTCAGGTCGGCGTCGAACCGATGAAGAAGTACCCGGAGCATCTCGCGGCCTTCGTGAAGGCCATTCGGGCAGACACGAAACAGCCGCAGCTGCGGATCTTCATGCTCAAGCAGATGTTCCACAAGGTTCAGCCCGCCTGGCAACCGGTCGTGACGGCTCAGCGGGCGTTCTGCAAGGAGGACCCCAACGGCGTCCTGATCGACATCGACCGCGGCCGGTACGGCATGAACATGAACTTGTGGTCATGGACGTCCAATTGGACGAGCCTCAGCAGCAAGGCCTATGCGGCCGTCGCCGACCGCATCGCCACGGAGGTGATGCTCGCGGAACGGGAGGCGAACAAGCGGATCGACGGCTCTCCGAACACGAAACGGCCGGCAATCGTGTTCCTGATCGCCGGACAGTCGAACGCGGGCGGCACCGCCACACTCTCGATCGCGCACCGGAAGGTGTGCGGCTCGCAGGACGTCTGGCCGGCCGATCCCGAAATCGCCGGGGAGAACTGCGGCGTTCCGGTTGCCGACGAGGCCTACAAGAACTGCTGGTACGCCAAGAACCAACCCGCCTTCTGGCCCATTGCCCCCGCGTCGGCGATCAAGGCCCGCGAGGCGACCCTCCAACCCGGAAAGATGAATCCGAAAGGCGAGTACCGTCACGGCATCGAACTGCCGGCAGCGCATCGTCTGCACAGACAATTCCCCGACAACGATATCTATCTCATCAAGGTCTACGGCGGCGGTAAGAATCTCCACACAAACTGGAACCCCGACGTCCGCGGGCAGTTCTTCGACCTTTTCATGCGGTCGGTTCCGCCCGCGCTCTCGCAGCTTGCCGGGCGTTACCCCGAAGTCCGTGTCGTCGGCCTTTACTGGGACCAGGGCGAATCGGACACCGGGCCGGAAGCCGTCCGCTACGAAGGGATCTACCGCAAGCTGGTCGCGAGGATCCGCGCCGCCGCCCGGCTGCCCAACCTGAAGGTCTTTGCCCGCAAGCACATCTACTATCACCATGTGCCCGGAGGGCCGATCATCAACAAGGCGCTGGCCACGGTCGCGGCCCAGGACCCCAACGCGTACGTGCTGGACATCGACCTGGGCGCGGACGTGGACAACGAGCCGAACTTCGACGCATGGGCCTGCACATTTCGGAACATCCACATCGGCAGTAAGGCCTTCAAGGAGCTGACTCGGCTGATCTTCGACGAGTGCATTCCCGAGGCCGCGGTGAAGGACTTCGTGCTCTACAAGCCGTGATGAAGAGAAGCCGTGATGAAGAGAAGCCGTGATGAAGAGGATATCTGGACCTGAAAGTCTGAGGAACACAACATCGAAAGGAGAAGGTCATATAGAAGATCATCGCAACCTCACTGTTTGTTTTGGCCGCCATCGCATTGCTGGCGATCCCAAAGGCGACCGCCAGAGACGATCTTTCCCCGCCGTCGCAGATGGCCGGAAGCGATTGGCCGCAACGGTGCTTTGGCTTGCGGTATCTCTTCTGTTGGTCTGCCCCGGCCGCGTGTTTGCGCAGCCTGCCCGCGACGGTGCGGCGCTGCGGAACCGCCTGAAACTGGAGCCGACCCGTTCCTGGGAAATGCGTCCGGGAACTCACCGTCCGGAGATACTGGTCAACGGCAAGGATGTCTGGCTCGTCGTCGTCGATCACGACGGTTTGGTGCGGCACCGCGCCTACCGGTACCGATATCCGGACCTCGACCGGCCGGTACAGTGGTTCAACGTGGCAAAAATTACCGATCGGTATGGCGCGCCGGCCGATCACCGCGCCCTGATTCATCAACACGAATTGGTCGTCGTCTACCAATCGAACGTCATGGACGCGAACCGTTCGCGCCGTCCCCCACGAACCGGCCCGGCCGAGAACAACGCCGCGTCGCAGAACCTTCTCCTCGCCCGCTTCACCCTCGGTGGCAAGGAGATTCTGAGGAGGCCGATCGTGGCCGGGGTAACGGATTTCCGCAAGGATAATTTCCCGGACTTCTGCATCCTTTGGCACCGGGATCGGCTCCTCATCAGCACCGGCACCCGGGCCCGAAAACTGCACATCCGCGAGGTGGACCTGAAGGCCAAAGTTCTGGCCGTCCACGAAGTCTCCTGCGGCCCGGACACCATTCGTTCGAACATCGGCAACAGCTTTCTGCTCAACGAGGACGGCGTTCATCTGGTCGGCTCCAGCGGGCCGCAGAATCCTGCGGAGATCCTCACCATGACCCGGTTGGACGACGACCTCCGCCCGCTCGACACCAAGCGGCTGAACTCCCTGGATATCCAGCAACACTTCCCGACCGGCAATCTGCGGGTCGATGGAAACCAGCTCATCGCCTACATTTCCCGCAAGTGGCAGCCGGGACAGCGGGGGCTGGAAGGGAACCCCTACAACGCCTGCCTCAAGATCATCAGCAGCGATCCCGAACAGGCCGCCGAGGACCTCGTTGTCGGCAAGCGGGGCTTCGCCCACGTCCATCCGACCTTGGCGCGGATCGGCGATCGGCTGCTGGTGGCCTGGAGTCGGCGGAGTGAGCGGACCGAGAATCGGGGCCCCAGATCGATGCCCCAGGTGGTCATCCAGGAGTACCGGATGACGACACGGGCCCGCTGAATCGCGCCGCCCATTTGCTCAGAATCGAATGCGGCCAAGAGCATGACGAAATGTCGACTCGCAGCACGAACCGGAGGATTGCCCCTGGAACCGGGCGGGGCGGTGATTATTTCTTTTTCTTCGGGGCCTTGCCTTTGCGGCTGAGGTAATTGCCGAAGACCTCGCCCCGGCCGAGTTCGTTGATGGGGCGTTTGTCACCGGCCGCATTGACGGCAAACGGTGCCCGGTCATCGGTGTCGATTAAAAACGATGTTGGCCGCGGCCAGCAGGCTCTTGCAGCCCAACAGCAAGAGCAACGTGAGCGAGAGGATTTTATTCGTGGCAGTGGTTGCCGATTTTGCAGAGACCAGATGAGGTCAACTAGTCGAGTGGTTTTTTCTCGAAATCATTGAGATTCACCCAGCCGGCACGGACTTTTTCCCCTTTCAGGTATCGTTCATGAAACCTGACATTGCCAGCGTTCACAAATGGAATGGTGTCGAAGTAGCCTGCATTTCCGGTCAGCCGGGGATCTTGCTGGCTTTCGAGTCTGGCAACCATCTCCGCTGAGAGTTGTTGCTTGAGCTTGGCGAACTTCTTGTCTGCGGCCAGGTTCTTGACACAGTCGGGATCCTTGTCCAGGTCATAGAGTTCTTCGGCCGGACGTTTACCAAAATTCATCTTCCAGTAATTGACCAGTGTGCCATTGCGTCGACCGTTGAGCAGCAGGGTTTTGGTCGGACTGCCGTCACAGTTGAGGTACCCGGTTTCCGGGTTCCCGGCGGGCCAACGATCGATTTCATAATTACGGATATAAATGACATTGTCTTTGACGATGCCGCGAATCGGGTATCCCCAGTCGTTCGGTCGCCCGATATCATGCCGTTCTTTGCCGATCAGGACATGGTCCCGCCGGGCATTCACCTGGCCACTTTTTTCACTGCCGATGATATCCATGAGGCTCTGTCCGGTGATCGGTTGCATGCCTGTTTTTTTCGCAGTCAGGCCGGCTGCGTCCAGGAAGGTCGGCGCAAAATCGGCAAAGCTCACGTAGTCCTTGACGATCCGCCCGGGTTTCTTGAGTTGCTTGGGCCACATGATGGCCAGGGGGACATGGTTGGAATAGTCATAGGCTTGTCCCTTGCAGCGAGGGAAAGGCATGCCGTGATCGGAGGTTGCCACGATCAGGGTGTTTTCCAGTTGTCCAGCTGCTTTCAAGTGCTTCAGAATACGTCCCAAGTGAGTATCGTAATGTTCCACTTCGACGGCGTAGTCAAGCATGTCATTGCGAACGGTTTCATTATCAGGCCAAAAGGCCGGGACATGCTTGATATCGGACAGCTTTTTTCCAGCCTTGGCCACGCCGGCCCCATACTGGTAACCGCGGTGCGGTTCGGTGGTTCCATACCAGAAGCACCAGGGTTGATCGTCAGCAGTCGCTGCCAGGAAATCAGCAAAGTTAGCTGAGTAGTTGTTGTTGGAGATGCCACGGATACCCGAGTTCTGTTTCTTGACAGCGAAGTTTCTGCCGGTAATCTGGCGCCGCTGTCCCTGGGCATTGTTGGCGGTTCCGGGGCCCCAGCCTTTACCCGTGTATCCACAGGCGTAACCATTACCGGCAAGGGCTTCGACCCATGATTTGAACTTGGGCGGGAAATTGCAGACATGGTTGCAGGCATCTTCCAGTTGCCAGGAGTTGCGCCCGGTCAGGATAATGGCCCGTGAGGGAGCACACTTTGCATTGGGGGTGTAAGCACGGGTGAAGAGTACGCCACGCCGGGCGATTTCATCAAAGGAGGGGGTCTTGACCCAGCTGTTTCCGTAGGCTCCAGCATGGTTGTGCGACCAGTCATCGGCGATACAGAAAAGGACATTGGGCCGGTCGGCTGCGGCCAGCGTCGGCGCGGCCGCCACAAGGAGCAGCGCCGCTTTGATGGTGATTGATTTCATAGATGTGTTTCACTCATAAGAAGATTGGTTCAAATTGCATCTCGTTTTGTTGCCAGAAGCCCGGGTGAAGCGAGGTAAGGGCATTAATCGTGTCATAGCAGAACCCGCCCCGCAGTGTGGCGAAGCCTCTACGGCAAGGCTAACATGGGGGCGGGCCCCGAAATCCAGTCTAAACCCGGAGATCCCGTTCGCCCCATGAACCTGATTAAAATAATGAGCCGTTTTCTTTTCTCCATCCTTGTCTGCGGGTGTGCCCTGGTGCCCGCTTCTTTCGCCCGGGAGCAACTCAACGTTATCCTGATCATGGCCGATGATTCGGCGGCGGATAATTATAGCTGTTATGGTAGTAAATTCTTCTCCACGCCGCGTCTGGATGCCCTGGCCCGCAGCGGGGCAAAGTTTAACCACTGTTACTCGGAACCCGTCTGCACCTCCAGCCGGGTGAAGATTATGACCGGGCGCGATGGCATCCGGAACTATGTCCAGTTCGGCACGCTCGACAAGGACGAGATCACCTTTGGCAGTATGATGAAGGGTGCCGGCTACGCCACCGCCATCGCCGGCAAATGGCAGCTGCACGGCGGCGAACGCGGCACGCTGGCCCCCGCCTGCGGGTTCGATACCTACTGCCTCTGGAATTATCCGGGCACCGAGCGTTCGCGCTACTGGAACCCCAGCCTCATCCGCGATGGCAAGCTGCTGAAAACCACCGAAAAGGATTACGGGCCGGATCTTCTCACCGATTACCTGATTGAGTTTATCGGCAAAAACAAATCCAAACCTTTCTTTGCCTATTACCCCATGCTGCTGGTGCATTCGCCCTTCCCGAAAACACCCGACAGCAAACCCGGTCCCGCCCGGGGAGCCAAGGCCAAGAACCTCGCGAATTTCCGCGACATGACCCTCTACGCCGACAAGTGCGTGGGACGGATTGTGGATGCCTTGGAGAAAAACGGCCTCCGCGAAAAGACCGTGATTATTTACACCACCGATAACGGCACCCATCGTTCGCTCTCCTATCCCTACGGCTCTGAAGAGCGGAAGGGTGAAAAGGCCTTCGCCACCGACGGCGGAACCCACGCGCCCCTGATTATCAACTGCCCCGGCACGGTACCGGCCAAAACGGTGAGCGATGACCTGGTGGATTTCTCCGATATGTTGCCGACCATTGCCGACATTACCGGAGCCGCGCTGCCTGAGGTAGAACTCGACGGCCGCAGCTTCTGGCCGCAGTGCCAGGGCAAAAAAGGCAACCCACGCCGCTATATTTTCCAGTATTACTACCCGAAATATAAACCGGCGGCCGACAAGCACGGGCAGGGCGTCAACCAGCAGGAGATTGTCTGGGCCCAAAACCAGCGTCACAAACTCTACCGAGACGGCACACTCTACAGGGTGCTGGACCGTTACGAAAAGACTCCGCTCAAAAAGGGAGAAAATTCTCCAGCCGACCGGGACCGCAAGCTCCTGCAAGAAGCGCTGGATTCAATGCCCGCCAAAGCCGCAAAACTGAGCCCCAACAAACAGAAGGGCTCTTAACACCTCGGCTTCACTGTTCAGCCGTACGGCGAGACTTGGCGGCATGCGGCCCCGCCGCCGGAGGGAGACGATGGAAGAATCGCCGCAGCGTTTGGACGGTTGCGTCACAACTGCTCGGCGGCGCAGATTTCGCGGCCTTCTCGCCCCAACCGATCGAACCGTGCACCGAGGCAACCTAGTTGATGCCCGCCCGCTAGGATAGGATGAACGGCTGCGGAGTGCCGGGGTTCCTGCGAGATGCCGGGGCTTTCGCGACACGGCTACTGCGGCCGCAACATCGGAATTCAGTCATCTATCCGGGAGAACACACCATGATCCGCTACCTGACACTTTTCACGCTGATGTGCATCTTTACCCTCAACGCGGTGGCCGCCGAAAATCCACAGCAGGCACCGCCGGAAGCGAAGGGGATGCAGAGCATCTTTAACGGCAAGGATCTGAAAGGCTGGGACGGCGACCCGCGTCTCTGGTCGGTCAAGGATGGCGCCATTCACGGAGAGACGACCGCAGAGAACAAGGCCAAGGGCAACACCTTCATCATCTGGCAAGACGGCCTGCTGAAGGATTTTGAACTGCGGCTGTCGTTCCGCTGTAACGCCACCAACAATTCGGGAATCCAGTACCGGTCCCGGCATATCACCGCGGGGAATCCCCGCAACAAGTGGATCGTCCGCGGCTACCAGCACGAAATTCGCAACCAGAATGTCCTGCCGAGCGTTTCCGGCTTCATCTACGACGAAGGCGGGCTGGCGGGCGGCCGCGGCCGGACCTGCATGGTGGGTGAAAAAGCGGTCTGGGGCAGCGGCGGCAAAAAGGTCACCGAAACGCTCATCGATACCGAGGGGTTCAAAAAGCTGTTCCAGTTAAATCAGTGGAATGATGTGATCATCATCGCCAAGGGCAACCACATCCAGCATTACATGAACAACCGGTTGATCATGGATTTCACCGACGGACACCCCAAAGCCCTGCTAGAAGGAATCCTGGCATTCCAACTGCACGCCGGCAAACCGATGTTCGCCGAGTTCAAAAACATCCGCATCCGACATTTCAAGTAATAAAAAAATCGGGCCGGGCTGGTTGGACCGGCGCAACACGAAATCTGCCGACAGACAATTTCACTCGCATTCTTGAGGACGGGCCCGATGAAAGCGACGATGGTTCTCGGACTGATTTTCCTGCTCGATGCGGCGCCCGCGGCCGCCGAGGAGAAGCCCGCCGCCGCGGATTCGATCCAGGTGACGGTCGTTGGCACGCTCCGTACCGGCATCTTTGCCATCGGCGGCGAGACCACCGGTACAACGATCACGGCAAAGGGGATTACTTGGGAGCTAAATCTCGGCAAGAATGCCACTTTCCGCAGGGCGGCGGAGAAGTTTAACGGGAAAAAGGTGACCGTGCAGGGGAGTCTCGAACGGCGCCAGGGTGTCGAAATCAAAGACCGCTGGATCGTCACGGTCACGGGGTTGCAGGGAGTTGTTGACCGCCGGATCGGCGGTCGTGGCAGTCCGGGCCTGCGGGCCACAGTCGGGCGGAAGGACAGCCAAGTCCGATTTTTGTCGGCAGGCGGCAGCCACGTTATCGACATCAGCAGCAGATTCGGAATCGACCGGGCCACGATCCGCCGCGTAACCGATAGCTGGCCGACGACCATACTGGTCCGCCTGCATCTGGCCGGATTGGAGTCGTTCTCGGCCGGGAACGGAAAAATCGCAGTCGGCTGGTCGGTCGCCAGCACCGGCAACGGCGCATCAATAGTCTCGTTGCACAAAGGTGGCGACGACAGGCCGCTCGACGGGAAGAGCCCCTACCATACGCCGGTGCGGATCGTCGGTGGGAACGGAAAGATTCCGCTCAAAAACGGCTACTTCGAGGTCCCGCTGCCCGCCAAATTGTTCGAGGGAAACCCAGATCAGGTTACATTGCGGTGGATTGACTTCTATCGGAGATGACGGATGAAGCAGTTTTTCAAGTGCGTAGGATGCATCCTACTGTTCGGCGGCACGACGCTGACCGCCACGACCAACAGCCGGGCCGACCAGCGGTTTGAGCTGGGCGAAAACGAGGTCGTTACCTTCCTCGGCGGCGCCAACATGGTCCGCCTGCAGCGGGCCGGATATCTCGAGGCCATGATCACCCGCGCCTTTGCCGCGGCTCAACCGAAGTTTCGCGATTTCGCTTGGGAAGCGGATACGGTTTTTCGCCAGGGAACCGTCGTCGAGCGGTGGCGGACGAAGGGACACCGGGACCGCGCGCTCGGTGATCTGGCCGTCCAACTCGAACGCGCCGGCACGACCGCGGCCATCGCACAGTTTGGTCGGCTCGAGTCCTTAGCCGGCGGGGGGGGGCTCGACGACTTCACTAAGTCGTACCAACGGCTGATCGACGTACTCCAAAAACGGGCCGGCCTGATCGTGCTAATTACGCCCACGCCGTTTGAAAAACCGCCGAGGCCGCAGATTCCCGATCTGTCCGCACGCAATGCCGATCTCGCGCGATATGTGCAGGCTATCGCCAAACTGGCCGCAGACCACAAGTTGGTATTTGTCGACCTCTTCACGGACGCCCGGCAGGGACTGACCGATAACGGCATACACATCAAACCGGAGGCCCAGGCCCACGTCGCGCTGCAGATAATGCAACAACTGACGCTCGAGGTTTCCGACAAGGTGGACTTAGAACCCCTGCGGCAGGCGGTCATCGAGAAGCACCGGCTGTGGTACGACTATTGGCGGCCGGCAAACTGGAAATTGCTCTATGGGGACGACTCCCAGCGGCAGTTTACGCGGGGCGGAAACAACTATATCCCGTTCCGCGAAGAGTGGGGCAAGCTTGTCCCGCTGATTGCCAAGGCGGAAGAGCGCGTTTGGCAAATTGCCGTTGGCAAAAAAGACCCCGGGCACAATCGTCCCGAAGCCGAAGTACTGCACGGCGATCCGAACGCAAACGTCGAACAGGAACTGGCCTCATTCTCCGTCCCGGACGGCCTGAAGGTTAATCTGTTCGCCTCCGAACGCGAAGGCCTCACCTCGCCGCTCGCCGTTCGCTGGGACACGGCCGGCCGCATGTACGTGACCGTCACGACGACCTACCCGCACGTCTTTCCCGGCGATATCCCCGACGACAAGATCATCCTGCTGGAAGACAACGACAAAGACGGCCGGGCCGACAAGTCGACCGTCTTTGCAACAGGATTAAACATTCCCACGGGACTCGAGTTAGGAGAAGGCGGGGTTTACGTCGG
The DNA here is from genome assembly GCA_036337375.1 of Planctomycetota bacterium. Taxonomy (GTDB): domain Bacteria; phylum Planctomycetota; class Planctomycetia; order Pirellulales; family UBA7805; genus JAYZEI01. Next base: position 13,957 of record JAYZEI010000048.1, read on the forward strand.
CCAGAACACCGAAATTTTGTTTTTCAAAGACACCGACGGCGACGGCCGGGCCGACCAGCGGCGGGTGGTACTCGGCGGATTTGGCAACGGTGACGCGCATCAGACGATCAACTCGTTCGTTTGGAGTCCCGGCGGCGAGTTGTACTTTGGCCAGGGCGACGGCTGTGAATCGCGCGTGGAAACTCCCTGGGGCTCAAGCAATCTCTTCATGGCCGGCTTCTATCGATTCCGCCCCCGGCGGTTGCAACTGCATCCGCTGCTCGACGACTTCATGGGCCCGGGTAATCCTTGGGGAGTCGCCTTCGACGAATGGGGCCAAATTTTCAGCATCGACGGGGCGGGCGGCGTGACTTACCTTTCGCCGGGACAAGTCCCCACCACGCATAAGCTGCGATTACGGACGATTGGCAATCCCGGCGGCTACTGCGGCATCGGCTATCTGGACGGACGCCACCTTCCCGAATCACTCCGCGGAGATTTTGTCGTCGGCGACTTTAAACGCAATCAAGTCAAACGGTTTTCCGTTAAAAGCGACGGCGCCGGCTTCTCGCTGCAGTGGAAGCAGCCCGTGCTGCAGTCGCGGCATCGTAATTTTCGCCCCGTCGACGTGAAAGTTGGACCGGACGGCGCCATTTATGTCGTCGATTGGTACAACCCCATTACCTGCCATCAGGATGACGCCTATCGCCACCCGGCCCGCGACAAAGCGCACGGACGGATTTGGCGGATATCGGCCGACGCGCCCGCCATCCAGCCGCCCAACCTGGCCCGAGCTCCGCTCGAGCAGGTACTCGATTCGCTCAAGTCACCCGAACATTGGACGCGAGATCATGCCAAGCGGGCGCTAACCGAACGCGATTCGGGCACGGTGGCCGAGGCGCTGGGCGGCTGGGTCCGCAGGCTCGACCCGAAACTCCCTCGCTACGAGCACCATCTCTATGAAGCCCTGGGCGCCTACGCGACGATCGAAGTCGTGGAACCGGGGCTGCTGCAACGGTTGCTGCAAGCGCAAGCCCCGCAGCCCCGGGCCTACGCCGCCCGGATCGTCGGCCGCTGGCACGACCGGCTGGACCGACCCCTGCAGCTGCTGGCCGCACTTCTGGTCGACGAACATCCGCGGGTTCGCATGGAAGCGCTAATGGCCTGCAGCGCCATTGCGTCGCCGCGCTCAATCGAAGTCGCCGCCCGCGTTTTGGATCAACCGAAAGACCCGTGGATTGACTACGCCTTCAAACAAACGGTCCATCATCTGCGACCTCACTGGCTGCCGGCCTTCACCCGCGGTGAAGTTTCGTTTGCCAAACCGAGCCACCTGGCGGCCGTCCTGAACGAAGCGGGCGGTCGCGACGCCTTAGACACCCTCAAAAAACTCGTCGAATCCGAGGATCTGGATCCGCAACAGACAAAATCAGCAATTGCCGCGATACTGGCCGTTGGCGGTCCCGAGGATTTGCATAGATACAGCCTCGATCCCAAAAGATTTACGCGAGCCGGACAACACCAGGCCGGTTTGCATGCCGATGCGTTAGCCCGGCTGATCGACGTTGCCCGTTTTCGTAATGTTCGTCCGGCCGGCGACCTCGCCGCATCTTTAAATCATTTGATCGATCGCGACCATCCCCAACTTCAAGCCAACGCACTGAAGTTGGTGGGCATGTGGACCGTCGACAAGACGCAAACCAAGGTGTTGTCCGCCGCCAAGGACGAGGCACTCCCGGTGCCGGTTCGAGCCGCTGCACTGGAAGCGATGGTCGCACTGCGGTTACCCGCAAGCCGCGAGCTGTTGGCTGCGTACGCCCGAACTCCCAGCCCGCCGGCTCTGCGCTCGGCCGCGATTCAGGCGCTCGTCGCCCTCGACACCCAGGCGGCCGCCCGCCATGCGGCCGAACTGTTTGCGGATTCCGATCTCGAGGGCGCAAGCCCCACCGCAACCCTCGCCGCGTTTTTAAACCGCACCGGTGGTGCCGAAGCGCTCACCGCCGCGCTGCGGGACCGCAAGCTGAAACCGGCGGCCGCCAAGCAAGTCCTGCGATCCCTGTTCGCCACCGGCCGGGCCGACCAGGCTCTGCTCGCCGCGGTCAACCAGTCGATCGCCGCCGCCGGCCAAGCGCCCGAATACAGCGAGGCCTTCGTCCGTCAAATCGTGGGCCACGCGCGGCAGCAGGGCGAGGCGGTGCGGGGGGCAGCCGTCTTCAAATCGCTCGCCTGCGGCGCCTGTCACAAGATCGGCGGAACCGGCGGCGATATCGGCCCCGATCTGACGGCGATCGGCACAACGCTGTCGGCCGAACGGATTGCCGAGGAACTGTTGTGGCCCAATCGGCAGGTCAAGGAAGGCTTTTCCGTGGTGCAGGTCATCACCGCCGACGGCAAGATCCATCAGGGCTACGAGCGAAAGACCAAAGAAAATCAAGCGACGGGCGATCTGGTCATCCAGGACCTCGCCACGAAACAACTCGTCACTATTAAGCAGCAAGATATCGATGAAAAACAGGTGACCGGCAGTTCCATGCCCGCAGGATTGACGTCGGTCCTGCCGCGGCAGCAATTATTGGATTTGCTCAGCTATCTGTCCGAACTCGGACGCATTAAATAGGGCGGAAGGCGGGGAAGGAGAGTCCGGCGGCTTGAGATATGCCGACGCCCGGGTGTGCGACGTTTAACCGAGAGTGTGTGGCGTCCACACGGTGCGTTTTGCCGAGTCCTCCAATACGCAGCCCGGCTGCCGCCGAGGATGACAACCGGCAAACCGCTTGCGATAATGCGGGTCGCTGTCCGCCGGCAGGTAACCGGACCTTGCCAGGCCGGCGATACTTTCCGAACACCCATCAGCAACCTGGAAACGAACATGAACCGCTTTGCGATTTCTCTTATGCTGTTACTGGCGACTCGAGGCTTGCCGGCGGAAGAGGCCGAGCAGTTCGCGCCCGATCAAAGCACGATCCCCGTACCACCTCCTAAAAAAGCGACCGTCTTGCTAGACGGCAAAAGCGTCAATCTGTTTTTGAGCATGGCGGGCGAGAAGGCCAACTGGCCGATCGAAGACGGCGCGATCGTTTCGACGCGAGGAGGCGGAAACAAGAACCACATCGTTTCCAGGCTGCATTTCCGCGACGCCGACATACATGTCGAATTCATGCTGCCCACCAAGGGGTCCGGCAACAGCGGGATTTACATTCACGGCAACTACGAACTACAAATTCTTAACTCGTTCGGCAAACAGAAACTGAACCAAGGCGACGCCGGCTCGGTTTATGGTTTTGGGAAACCGCTGGTCAACGCCTGCCGAGCACCCGGTGAGTGGCAGGTGTACGACATCCGCTACCGCGCGCCGCGACGCGACGCGAACCAGAAGATCACCGAGCAGGGATCGATCACCGCCTGGCTGAACGGACACAAAGTGCAGGACGGCCTGCGATTCGGTGAGCCACGATCGGTCTATCACCCATTCCGATACGGCGCGACGCCCTATTTGAAGACCATCTGGGAACTCCAAAAAAAGACCGTGACGGGACCGGTGTTTTTACAAGATCACAGCAATGCCGTGCGATTCCGCAACATCTGGATTCGCCCCCTCGACGATAAGGCCTTTTTGTACAAACCGCAGCAAAGCGGCGGCCAATGAGTGCCCGCGTCGGCGCGGCGTCCCGCCGCTTACTTCTCTCGCGGCGAGAAGGCGTGTTCGTCCAGCGTCGCGCCATCCATGCCAATCGCCTTGTAGTGCAGCCGATCCTTTGAAAACGTCAACAGCTGCACGTTGTGCGCGGGAATTGCCATTCCGGGCTTCTGCAAAAACCACCGATCGGTCTTCGGCTGACGTTGGCCGACTCCCAGACCTCCTTCGCCGATATAGACGATTCCGGTCGGATCCTGCTTGCCCGCACGGATCGGCACGGTGCGTTTCAAATTATGGCCGTCCGCTTCGCAAACCAGGTCGATGTTGTATTGCTCGAACAGCGGCACGCAATGCTGCAAGGCCGAACTGGGACGTTTGACCGCGGGCCAGGCAGGGCGGTGATATTGCGCGGCGACCCAACGGTGCTCGGGCCGCGCTGTAGCAAGTTCGGCCTGGAGCCACTCTTTTTGATCCCCCGCCATGCTGGTTTCCGTGTTGAGCGTAATCCAGCGGACTTGCGGCGTCAGCCCGACCGCGTAGTAGTTCAAGTCATCGGGTGGAAAGTCAAATATTTCGTTGAATAGCGGCCCGGGGTCGTGATTGCCGCGGGCGGGAATAACCGGCAGCAAACGGCCGTCATCGGTCACGGTCAGTTCGTGATCGGCCATCCACAGCCACCATTGATCAAGCCGGCGGCCATCGACGATGTAGTCGCCGCCATGCGCCAGCGCAAGAATTCCGGGCAACTCTTTCAGCAGCCTGGCCATGCGTCGATTCATGAACCGTCGCTGCGTATGGCCGCTGCGCGAATCACCGCCGAACAGCAACTGAACCGATTTGTCTGCCGCCGGCGCGGTCAGGAACCAAAACTCAGCGGATTTCTTGCCGTCACTCTCCATCTGCACAAAGTACTTCGTCGCGGGCTTCAGCTCCGAAAGCCTGGCGTGGTGATAGAACAACGGATGTCCGCCTCCGGTACAGCGGCCGTTGCGCTGACAATTGAGGATCTCCTTACGACTGCCGTCCTCGCTCCGCAGATGGAGCCGGTGCACACCGCCTTCTTCAATCGTGTTCCAGGAAACCACCGCCTTCGTCGCCGGATCCTCGCGCCACGTCACCCGCCAATGAATCGGTAAGGTTCCGGCCGGTTTTGTGATCTTGGCAATGAGCTGCTTGTCGGTCTCCAGCGGTGTTTCCGCTTCGTCGGCAGCCGAGTGCCGCGGCCAGACCGTCAGACAGAAGGCGACGGCCATCACCAGGCGAACCGCGATTGAGAAGCCGTTCAGTTTCTGCAGCAATGGTCTCTGGTGACACGTCGGGCCACAATGGCGATAGGGCATTCGAATTCTCCTCACTCGATTCCGGGGTTGGTTTTTATTATTCCGGCGGTTGGCTTTTATTTCCGGCGGGACAGATGCCAGAATAACCCTACGATCAGCGGTACGCAATAATTGCCCGATCGGATTAGCAGTTCAAAATGTGATTCCGGGCCCGAATGCACGAGGCGGGCCGTCGCGGCGATCAAGGCCCAGAGGGCCATGTAAAACGCGATAATTCGCCAGCGTTTCAGCATCATCACCGCAGCGGCGGCGAGATCGACCACTCCAATCGCCCGCAGCACGGTTTCGGCAGTCGATTGCGAAAGATCCCAGGAAATATGCGCCGCAGCCGCCAGCAGAAAGTCGACAAATTTCGGGTTCAAATACAGCGAATTCAGTCCATGCCCGACGAATGTCATGGCCGCGGCAATGCGCAACAGCCAGATTCCGCCCGCGAGCCGCGCCGGCGAGGCCGTATTCGATCCCGGCAGTGGCGTCAGCACGAACAACACCAGCGGCAGTGCAAACCGGGCCGCCTCGCTGATGAGAGCCCATTCCGACATAAAGAAACCGCCGCGATACCAGTCGGCCGTCGTCAATACCGCCTGCCAGACGGCAACCGTCAGAGACAGCGGTAGCAGCCAGATCCACACGGAAAACCAGACCCCGCCGTGGCCGGTGATCGCCCGCAAGATACCGCCGGCGGCGGGAATGATCAGCAAAGACACACCGCAGGCAAAGTACAGCCACGCGCCGAGGTCGTCCACCCGCTGCGCCACCTCCTCGGGCCAACGCCAATCGTACAGCAGCAGTCCAAACACGGCCGAATCGTCTTCCCATTCCAGACCGAGGCCGAGCCGCTGCAGTCCAACACCAATGGCCTGCAACGCCACGGCCACGCGCAACGTCCAGGCAACAACCGAATAGGTGCGGCACGCGTAATCATCCGAATTGGCGGGGGCTGTAGTAGCCAAAGTAAAATGCGGGCGCCTCGGTAGTCGTTGAACGAGATATCAAAACTTTACAGGATATTCCTTACCGCGCCTCGGCGTATTCGCCGCAGCGGGTAGCGAATGCCAATGCATCCTCGGCCGTTTCGATTCCTTGCGCTTGGTGAATCGTGAAAAAACCGTCGTAGCCGATCGCCTGCAGGCCCCGAAACACCGCCCCGAAATCAACGCCGCCGGCCTCCCACGGATCGAGGTGATGAAACCGCACGTCGCCGCGGCAAAATGTCGGCAGTGTTTCCGGCCCTTCCGCATCGAGCCGATGATTCTGCACATAAACGTTCATCAGGTGCGGCCGCAGTTTACGCAACGTGCCCTCGGCATACGACTGGCCGCAAAGCAGGAGATTTGCAGGCTCATAAATGATCCCGAAATTCGGCCGATCAATTTCCGCCAGCACCTGCAACATCGGCTCGACCTCTTCGAACAGCGAACTGGTATGGCACTGGTGCGCCAAACGTATTCCGCGCCCGGCCGCTCGGTCGGCGGCGGCGCGGGCGAATGAAATGTCGTCGCGCCGCTTGAGGCAGACCCGAATCAAGTCGCAACCGAGCGCCTCGGCCACATCCAGGCTCGGACCGATCTCTCGCAAACTGTCGGGCCCGCGGTCGTTGTTCAGCGGCACATCAAAATCCGCCGTCACCATCGAAACGGATAATCCGGCAGCGGCGATTTTTTGGCGGATCTCCGCCAGCTGCGCCAAGGGCGTTTGCACTCCCGCTGCGCTGGCCCGCATGCAAATCGCTTCGTATCCGGATTGGCGGGCGATGGCCAGAAGTTCTCCCAACGGCAGATGAAGCCGAGTCTTGCACCCGGCTTCAACGATGCGGACGGATAGTGATAGTTTCATTGGTTTGTACTCGAATAAATCAGCGGCAGTAGATAGAATATGTCTGTCCTTCCCGTTGTTAGCAAGAGTGCCGCCATCTCACGCGAAATTCTGCAATGCGCCATGTTCTGCTGTTAGTTTCGGCGTTTTTATTGCTGGCAAACCGAACTGCCGCCGCTGCGGAAGTGGACTACATCGATGACGTCAAGTCGATGCTGCGGCACCGCTGTTTTGCCTGCCACGGCCCGCTGAAACAGGAATCGGAATTGCGGCTGGACACGGCGGCCGCGATCCGCCGCGGCGGCGACAACGGTCCGGCGATTAAATCGGGAAATGCCGACAAAAGCCTGCTGATCGAAAAAGTCACGGCCGCCGACCCCGACGCGAGGATGCCGCCCGAAGGCGACCCCCTGACGAAGCAACAGATCGAGATTCTCAAAGCTTGGATCAACGCAGGCGGTCCCGCACCGGCCGACGAACAGCCCGAAAAAGATCCCCGTCAGCACTGGGCCTTTCAGCGGCCGGTTCGCCCGGAAGTTCCAGAAGCAAAAGACTCGCGCAGACAGCCGAAAAATCCCATCGATGCGTTCATTCTCGCCGAACGGCGACGGCTTAATTTGAAGCCGGTCGGGGAAGTAGAAAAGTCGCTACTACTGCGACGCGTTTATTTGGACCTGAGCGGCCTGCCGCCAACCCGCGGCGAGCTGCGGGCCTTCCTGGCCGACACCGGCGAAGGCGGTTATGAAAAAATCGTCGAACGCCTGCTCCGCAGCCCGCATTACGGCGAACGCTGGGGGCGGCATTGGATGGACATCTGGCGGTACACCGATTGGTTCGGTCTGGGAGCGCAGCTTCGTTACAGCCAAAAGCACATCTGGCACTGGCGGGATTGGATCATTGAGTCGCTGATCGCCGACAAGGGCTACGATCAAATGATTCTGGAAATGCTGGCGGCCGACGAAATCGCACCCACCGATCAAGACAAACTGCGAGCCACCGGCTTCCTGGCCCGAAATTATTTCCTGTTCAATCGCACCAGATGGCTCGATGATACGATCGAACACACATCCAAGGCATTCCTCGGCCTCACTCTTAACTGCGCCAAATGCCACGACCATAAATACGACCCGATCACACAGGTCGATTACTATTCCATGCGGGCCATCCTCGAACCGCACCAGGTTCGACTGGATCCCGTCCCTGGGGAAACAGATCTTGAAAAGAACGGTTTGCCGCGTGTGTTTGACGATCACCTCAACGCCAAGACATTCCTGCATACTCGCGGCGATCCAAAGAATCCCGACAAGAAACAAGCCATTACGCCCGGTGTTCCCGCAATCTTGGCGTCCTTTGCACCGGAGATTCGTCCGGTAAAGCTTCCTGCATTCGCCTACGCACCAGCCACGCGGGACCACGTGCGGAAAGACCGGTTGCGGTTGGCGGAGGAAAAATTGGCTGCGGCCGGAAAAGCCCTGGAGGAAGCGAAAAAGGTGGCCGTCACAAAAACCGCCGAGAAAGCGGTTCCTGCCAAGGAAACCAAGCCGGAAACTGCCCCCCCATCCCGCTTCGAGGTGAAGGATAACTTTGACAAACCCAATCCCGAGAAATGGGAACTCATCGGAAAAGGTTGGGAATACAGGGACGGCGCCCTGATCCTGACAAAATCAACCCGCGACAACACCATGCTCAGGTTGCGACAATCCCACCCGCGGGACTTTGAACTGACCTGCCGCTACACCCACACGGGAGGAGCCACCTACAAGTCGGTCACCTTCCGTTTCGACCAGTCTCAGGACCGAAAATACGAAAATTTCATCTACACCAGCGCCCATGCTCCCAACCCCAAGTTGCATGTCGCCCACGCTCGCAACGGCAAAACAACCTATCCACCCGAAGGCATGGTCTCGAAACCGATCAAGGTTGGCGAAACCTACCTCTTGCGATTCGCCGTCCGCGACCGGTTGATCAACGCCTGGCTAAACGATGAGTTCGTCGTCGCGTACAACCTGCCCGACCGCCGCACCGGCGGCAGCATCAGCCTCGCCGGATTTGATGCCACGGTGGCCTTTGACTCGATCATTATTCGTTCGCTTCCCGACGACCTCGAACTGACCAAGGCCAAGAACAGTCCAAAAGGCAAACAGGATCCCAAACATTCCGTGGAACTGGCCGAGGCCGGGGTGGCTGCCGCGAGAGCGCAGCTCAAATCAATTGAAGCCACCTTTGAGGCTGACACGGCGAGGTTTCGCGGGGCAGTCGCCGGCGAAGCCCTGCAGACACTTTTAAACGACGCCGCCCGGAAAGAAGCCGAACTGGCGATTGCGAAGGCCAGGCAGGACCTGCTCGCGACCCCGGGTGACGCGGGAAAGGTCAAGGCCGCCAACGAACGCATCGCGGAGGCAGAAAAGAAAATCGAGGATGCCACAGCTGGGAAGGCAAAATATTCCTCGATTCGAGCGGCCAGGAAGGCACTGGAATCCCCCGCCCACAAGGAGGCTGATTACCCGGTGAGCTACCCGGAAACCAGCACCGGCCGCCGCACCTCGCTGGCCCACTGGATCACCCATCCCCAAAATCCACTCACCGCACGGGTGGCGGCCAATCACATCTGGAGTCGCCATTTCGGCCAACCGCTGGTCGAAACCGTTACCGACTTTGGTCTTCGCGCCAAGCGTCCGCCTCAGCACGCGCTGCTCGACTGGCTGGCCGTCGAACTACTAGAAAACGGCTGGCGGATGAAACACCTTCATCGGCTCATCGTCACGTCGCAGACCTATCGGCTAAGCACATCGGCAACCGGTACAGACCCCGCCACGAAGGAATCGGACCCGAACAACAACTTCTATTGGCGGCGGAGGCCGCTGCGAATGGAGTCTCAAGTCATCCGCGACAGCCTGCTGCAACTTGCCGGCGTGCTCGATCCCAAGCTGGGCGGCCCCACAATCGACCCCAAACAGGGCGACAGCACATCGCGTCGCAGCATCTACTTCACCCATTCGCGCGACGATCAAAACAAGTTCCTTTCGATGTTCGACGACGCCGACATCCTGCGGTGCTACCGCCGCAACGAGAGCATTATCCCGCAGCAGGCGCTGACGTTGGCCAACAGCAAACTCTCGCTTTCGATGTCACGCAAGATTGCCCAGCAACTTGGGGAAGAAGCCGGCAACGATGAAACGCTGGTGAAATCTGTTTTTGAAACGATCCTCTGCCGTCAACCGGACAGCGGCGAATTGGCCGCATGTATCGAAGCGCTGATCGACCTGCGCGAAAGCTCAAAGCAGAACAGTCCGACAAACTTCGAGTCCCGCGCACGCGCCAACTTTGTACACGCGATCCTGAATCACAACGACTTCGTGACCATCCGTTGATCGACTTTTTTCGCCTTTGCACACCTGCTGTAGAACAAAGACCAATTTCATGCATCGCCAGCCAGCAAATCGCCGTAATTTTATCACCGACATCGGCATGGGCTTCACCGGCCTGGCGGTCTCCGCCATGCTCCAGCAAGACGGTTTCGGCGCAGAAACCGACAACTGGCAACCACCCGATGGCAAACCGCATTTTCAACCGAAAGCGAAGAGCGTCATCTGGCTGTTCATGCGCGGCGGCGTCAGCCATCTGGAAAGCTTCGATAACAAACCTCTGCTGACCAAGTCGGCCGGCAAGACGATCGGCGAAACCAAATGGAAATATGTCCAAGATCCGGAGCGTCTCAAGAAAGTCCGGGTCGTCGTTGTCAACGACGCCAACGGCAAACAACGCAATAAGCTGTTCCCACTGCAAATCGGCTTTAAAAAATACGGACAGAGCGGCATCGAAGTAAGCGACTGGTTTCCACATACCGGCAGTTGCATCGACGACATTGCCGTGGTTCGCTCCATGTGGACTACCGACGACAATCACGGTGCGCAAGTTCAGTTTCATTCGGGCCGGCACATGCTCGACGGGGGATTCCCGACGATTGGCGCATGGGTCAATTACGGACTCGGCTCGCTGAACGAAAACCTGCCACAGTTCATTAACATGGGTCCACGCTATTTCGATACCCGCGACGGACACTATCTCGGCCCCGCCTACGACGCTGTGCCGCTGCGCGTGGATCCAAGCAACCCGTTGCCGTTTGCCAAGCCAGAACTCGACCTGTCGCGCGACGAGCAACAGATTGAATTCGGCCTGATTAACCGCCTAAATCGGCTCCAGCAAATCAAATACCCGGACGACGAGGCACTTCGCGCCCGCATCAAGTCATACGAGCTGGCCTTCCGCATGCAGACGGCCGTTCCTGGGGTGATTGATTTCGCCAAAGAGACCGCCGCGACGCGGGCGCTATACGGCATCGACAACGCAACAACCAAGCCGTTCGGGATGCAACTGCTGGCCGCGCGACGTTTTGTGGAGCAGGGCATCCGCTTCATTCAAATCCAGCACGGCAGTGGAGCGGCAGGCGCGTGGGATGCTCATTCGGGCCTCAAAGCGAATCACTCAAAGCTGGCCGCGCAAGTTGATAAGCCAATCTCCGGACTGCTGAAAGACCTTAAACAGCGAGGCTTGCTCAAAGAGACAATCGTGGTCTTTGCCACCGAATTTGGCCGCACGCCCGGGTCGCAAAGCGGCAACGGTCGTGATCATCATGCGTACGGGTTCTCGATCTGGATGGCCGGCGGCGGCATTAAGGGCGGTGTCGTACACGGCACAACGGACGAAATCGGCTTTCATGCCGAGACGCATCCGCATTACGTCACCGACGTTCACGCGACGATCATGAAGCAACTCGGCCTCGACGCCCGCCGCCTCGAGATTCCCGGACATAAACGTCTGGAGATGGATTACGGCAAGCCCATTCTTGAAATCATCAGCTAGCCGTGGGCAGCGGTGGACGTGCTGCCGTGTGGCTCGAGCGGTTCCGTTGATTGAATCGTCTCACAGAATTCGGTAGGCTTGGGATCGCGATTTATGGACAACGATGGCTTAGGCGGGATGGGGCAGTGCGGATCAGGCTCGTTAACTCAGCGGTTGGAGGCGGAAACAAGGAACAATTCACCGTTTCGTTTATCGTCAACGATTCGATCGCTATCGACGCCGGTTGTATCGGATTTCTAGCTCCGATCGAAGAACAGAAGTGCATCAAACACGTTTTTCTTTCGCACTCGCACATCGATCACATCGGTTCGCTGCCAATTTTCCTGGATAATGTTTACGAGCAGGGGCCACAGTGCCCGGTCGTGTACGGCAACCGGGCCGTGTTGAATTGCATCCGGGATCATTTTTTTAACGATACCGTCTGGCCTGATCTCGAGCGCGTCTCTCACGACGAATCGCCGTTTTTGCGCATGGTGACGCTCGAACCGGAGCGCCCCATTGAAATTGACGGACTGACGATCACACCGGTGCCGCTCAGTCACGTGGTGCCGACGATGGGATTTGTACTGGATGACGGAGACGCCGCGGTCGCCATCGTGTGCGATACCTGCTCGACGGAAGAGATTTGGTCCGTGATCAACACGACGGAAGACTTGCAGGCCGTATTTCTGGAAGCCAGCTTTCCCGGGTTTATGAAATGGTTGGCCGACAAGTCGATGCATCTGACTCCGGAGATGCTAAAGTCCGAAACCAAAAAGCTAAGAAAGAACGTACGCATCATCGCCATTCACATCAAAGCGGCCTTTCGCGACGCTATCATCGACGAGCTCGACGAGCTCGGCTTGAGTAATCTGGAAATTGGCCAGGCAGATCGGGTTTATGAAATCTAGAACTCGGTTCGTGCCCCCAGGAAGTCGCCCCTCAGATTTGAACTGAAAATCTCTCTGGCCGCGGCGTTTTTTCGCTTCGATCAGGTTGACGTTCCCATTCATAATCCGACACCCGCATCGCAGTTTTCGATATACTACCGGTATGAACAATCCATCGGACCAGACCCACTTCAACGAAATCACACGAGGCGAATCGCACGCGCGGCCGCTGAGCGTCACGGAAGTTACTCTTCAGGTTAAGGAGTTGTTGGAGAATTCGTTTTCTTCGGTCTGGGTCACGGGCGAAATTTCGAACCTGTCGCAACCGCAATCGGGCCATTGCTACCTAACGCTGAAAGAAGGCAACGCCAGTCTGCGAGCGGTGATTTGGCGAACGACTGCCGAACGACTTAAGGTCGCCCCGCAAGACGGTTTGGAAGTGATCTGCCACGGCAACCTAGATGTCTACCTACCACGTGGTAGCTATCAACTGGTGATTGACAACCTGCTGCCGAAAGGTGTGGGCCCGCTGGAGCAGGCACTGCGCGAATTGCGTAAAAAGCTGATGAACGAGGGGTTATTCGACCCGGAGCATAAAAAACCGCTACCGGCAATCCCTCAAACAGTTGCGTTCGTAACCAGTCCAACCGGCGCGGCAATTCATGACTTTTTGCAAGTCCTTCATCGACGCGCCCAAAATGTTCGTGTGCTCGTCGTACCCGTTCGCGTTCAGGGCGACGGCGCGGCCAACGAGATTGCCGCTGCGATTGCGCAGGTGAATCAGCTTTCAACGAAGGTCGACGTGCTGGTTGTGGGCCGCGGTGGCGGCAGTTTGGAAGATCTATGGGCGTTCAACGAGGAGCCCGTTGTCCGCGCGATCTTCGCATCGCGAATTCCGGTGATTTCCGCGGTTGGCCACGAAATCGATGTGACGCTCGCCGACTTGGTCGCGGATATTCGGGCGCTAACGCCCAGCGAAGCCGCCGAACGGGTTGCTCCCGATCAGCGAGACCTGATGACGACGCTCAGTCAATTTCAACAGCGACTGCTTGCCGGCCTCCGCAGCCGGGCAGCCACAGCCCGGTCGCGACTTGACGCGGTCGCCGAGCACCGCAGCTTTCGGCGACCACTCGACCGGATACATGACCTGCAGCGACGTTTAGACGAATTGGACGAGCGGTCGCGCCGCGCAGTTCGGCAGGACGTGCGAATAACACAAAACCGCTTAAACGCCGTGGCCGCGCAGTTAGAATCACTCAGTCCTCTCGGCGTCTTAGGCCGAGGTTACAGCCTGACGCAACGGCTCAACGATGGACAACTCGTTGACGATGCGTCACGATTATCAGCGGGTGAGCAAATCCTTACCCGCTTCGCCGATGGCGAGGCGATCAGTCGAGTGGAACAAATCAGACCAACAAGCGGTACAAATTAGTGGCTCCGAAAAAAACAGCAGATAAAACACCTGACGCCGGAAAATTCGAAGAAGCTCTGAGCAATCTCGAATCAATTGTGCGGCAGTTGGAAGACGGGAACACCGGCCTGGCCGAAGCTCTGAAACAGTACGAGGCGGGCGTCGCACTCTTGAAGCGGTGCCATGAGATCCTCAATACGGCCGAACGCCGCATCGAATTATTAAGCGGCGTCGATGCCGACGGCAACCCGGTCGTCCAGCCATTTGACGACGATGCCGGCGACTCGCTGGAACAAAAGTCCGAAAGCCGTTCGCGGCGCCGCACCAGTTCTAACTCTCGCGCAAAGGAACCTCCTCCTGATGACGATGTGAACGACCCGGAAACGGAAAGCCTCTTTTAACTCCACAACCAGCGTTCACACGCCCCGATATCGTGTGATTGCGGGCCGTTATGCGATTGCAATTTCTGTTATTCTGAGAGCTATGCGAGTTCTGAAATCTCCGCGGTAAGGCCCGTCGCTTTGCTCGGGATGATTTGAACGCACGCACCGCCAAACGCAAACACCATGACCACAATGACTCAATCGTTTCCCGAACGTGCCGGAATCCTTCGCGACGAAGTCGGCTCGGCACTGGAACAACATGGAACGTTGGGTGACGGTTGTCCCATCATTTTGCGAGATGCCATACTCTACAGCCTGACGGCACCAGGAAAACGTCTGCGGCCAATTTTGGTGTTGCTAGCGGCCGAGGCCTGCGGTTCTACTATGGAGAGGGCCATGCCGGCAGCGTGCGCCATCGAGATGATTCACGCATATTCGCTGATTCACGATGATTTGCCGGCGATGGACGACGACGATTTGCGGCGGGGTCAGCCAACCTGCCATGTCAAATTTGGTGAGGCCAACGCGATTTTGGCGGGTGACGCGCTGTTAACACAGGCGTTCTCGCTGATTGCCGAGCACATCCGTCCGCCCGAAGTATCGGCCCGGTGCGTTGCCGTGCTTAGCCGCGCGGCTGGTGCCGTCGGGATGGTTGGAGGACAGGTTGACGATTTGGCGTTTGAACAGCGGGTCGAGGACAGTGACGAAGAGTCGGCGATTGTTCGGCTGGAGTCGATCCACCGTCGCAAGACCGGCGCGCTGTTTACCGCCGCGCCTGTTTTGGGCGGCGTAATCTCTGCTGCTTCCGATTCGCGATTGGACTCGCTCAGGAGCTTCGGAGAAAAACTGGGCTTGGCATTTCAGATTACTGACGATTTATTGGACGTAGCCGGCGACGAGTTGGCGACCGGAAAACGAGTCGGCAAGGACTCGCGGCGCGGCAAATTGACCTATCCGAGTTTGTTGGGAGTGGAAAAGAGCCGGCAACTGGCGGCGGAGACGGTCGATGCGGCCTGTGGCGCGCTCGCCGAATTCGGACCGCCGGCGGCCAATCTCGTCGCCCTGGCTCGCTTTGTGCTGGAAAGGAACCATTGAGGCATGGAGCCGATTCTCCCGAAGATCGAATCGCCGCTGGACCTGCAAGGTCTTTCGGATGATCGCCTGGACCTCTTAGCGGAGGAAATGCGGGAGGCGTTGTGCAACTTGGTCAGCCAACGATCTGCGCACTTTGCGTCCAATCTGGGCGTGGTCGAGCTTTGCCTAGCGCTGCACACATGTTTCGATTTTCGTACAGATCGCTTGATTTGGGATACCGGCCATCAAATCTATCCGCACAAAATGATCACGGGCCGTTTCCACGAATTCGGGACCATGCGAACCAAGGGCGGATTGATGGGTTATCCAAACCCGAAAGAAAGCGGTTATGACCTGTTTATGACAGGCCACGCCGGTTGTAGCGTGTC
>JAYZEI010000049.1:0-5504 GCA_036337375.1 Planctomycetota bacterium
TAATTATCATCGACGGTTCGTATTCGATGGCCTACCGGCCCGCAGACAAAAGCATCTGGGAAATGGCCAAACTTCGAGCCGAGCAGATCGTCGACGATGCAAGCGAGGGCGACGCTTTTTCACTGATCTTGATGGGTGACCAACCCCGTGCGATCGTAGGTACGGCGGCGTACGACAAGGCCGACTTCATCGAAGAAATCGAAAGCCTTCGCATGCCACACGGTGGTGCGAACTTACCGGCGGCTTTGCAGACGACCGAGGAACTAATCCGGCAGGTAAGTCAGGACCAGAATCAACTCCGCCAGCAACATGTTTATTTTCTTACCGACTTGGGTTTGAACACGTGGGGCCAACAGGCCCGCAGCGGTGCGACCGATTCGGCGTTTGTCGATCGACTCGAGCGACTAAAGCAGGCGATGGTCGTTGAAGTCGTGCCACTGGGAAATCCGGACTCTGAAAACGCGGCGATCACGAAAGTAGAACTCGCCAAGGCCTACGCCGTCGTAACGGAAACCGCAACAATACAGGCCACGGTACGGAACTTTTCAAAACTCCGGCGGACCAATCAACTGGCTGAGTTGTGGATCGATGGCCGCCGGGCGGACCAGCAGTTTGTCAATCTGTTGCCCGGCGACGATACGGTGCCAATCGTTTTCAAATACCGATTTCAATCACCGGGCGACCACGATATTGAAGTCCGGCTCGGCGGCGATTCCCTGCAGATCGACAACCATCGCCATCTGGTCGTTCCCGTCAAAGAGCAATTGGATGCGTTGCTGGTCAGCGGCAAACGCGGCTCGGCGGTGGTCCCCGCCATCGCCGTGGACGACAGCGACAAGGAACAGGGCCTACGCGGCACCTTCAGACCTCACATCGTTTCCGAAAGCGCGATCTTAGAGTTGGATCTCGCTACGTTCGAATGCATTTTCTTGTGCAACATCGGCCAGTTCACCGCCAGTGAAGCGCAGGTATTACACGCATACCTGCAACAAGGCGGAGCGATTATCACGATTCTGGGCGATCAGGTCATGCCGGACCGCTACAATCGCGAATTGGCCACGGCAACCGACGGGGCGCCACGCATACTGCCGGCGCGGCTGGGCGAGACCTATTTCGACGACAAACTCCACGGCTTCAAACCGCTCGGCCACCGTCACCCGATGCTTAGGGCTTTCAAAAACCGCCCTGAACTCGGACTGACAAAACCTCGCGTTTTCAAATTTTTTCGTCTGCAACTGCCGGAAGACTCCCAAGCCAGTGTCGTCATGAACATGGATACGGATGATCCCGCGATCGTCGAAGAGGCGATTGGCCGCGGGCGGTCGATTCTAATTGCAACGGACATTTCGGATTCGAGCACCGTTGCCCCGGATTCGCTGACTCCCTGGTCAAACCTGCTCGGCTGGCAGAATTTCCCGGGACTAATCGGCAATATCTGGAAAGCGGCCGTCGGCGGCAAGATCATCGAACGAAATATCGAAGTCGGCGAGGCCTTCGGCGCTCGCTACGAATCGACCAACGACGGTCGCCTGTTTATCACAACGCCACACGGCCCGATCGAAAGTATTCCACCGTCCAGCGAAGCAGACGCTGGCCGCTGGAGCTTTGATGAAACGGATTTCCGCGGCATCTACAAAGTTCGGGCGGGCTCGCGAACAGCGAACGAACAAAAATTTGCAGTGAACGTCGATACACGCGAAAGCGATTTGCAAAAACTGTATCCCGAGGATTTACCCGAAGGCTTCACCATGCGGAGCGATTGGCAGGCGAACGAATCCGTACCATCGGTCGACCTCCGCGCAAGATCGTTTGCCATGCATCGGATGTTTCTGTACATCGTGCTTGGTTTATTGTTTACGGAAGTCTTTCTAGCTTGGTGGATCGGACATCGGTCGGCATGAAAGAAACCATTACAAAATGGCTGGTCTGGCTGTTCGGCATCGAGTTGCCGCCCACGGGAGAAGGTGTCGCGTGGCAACTCGAAGGTGCTTGGCAGTACAGCCGTCCGATCACCTTGCTGATCATTTTGTTCGCCGCTGCGGCAGCCGCTTACGTGATCTATTTCTATTTTCGCGAACGCAGTTCGGCGGGGCGATTTGTGCGGTTGTTTTTGTCCGGTTTGAGGATGTCGCTAATTCTTTTGGTGCTGCTGGTAATGCTGTTCGAATTGCGTTTGCGCTTCAGTCGCACAAGCCTACCATACCTAGCGTTTGTGGTTGACGAGTCGAGCAGCATGGAACTCATCGACGACTTTGATGACAAAAAACTGAACCGGCGGCTGGCTGCACTGGCCAGCGACGCCGGACTTTCCGGTGCCAGCCGTTTCAACATCGTCCGCGGGCTGCTACTGGCCGATGATGGCAAGGCAATCGACGTGCTGACACACCGCTATACGTTGAAGTTCTATACCATGGCCGACTCCGATCGACGCCATTCGTCCGACAAGTCCACCTTGTTGGCCGAACTGAAAAAACTTGAGGCCAAACATGAAAACAGCAAACTGGGCGCGTCGCTCCGCAGTATTCTAAATGACCTGCGGGGCACACAACCAGCCGCAGTCGTTGTCGCTACCGACGGTATTACGACCGAAGGGCCAACCATCAGCGAAACTGCCGCCTACGCCCGCCGCAAAGCCGTGCCACTTTACGTGCTTGGCGTCGGCAGTGATAAGAAAGTCCGCAGCTTGGAATTCGCCGATCTGCTGGTCGACGACATTGTGTTCGTAAACGACTATGTCGATTTTGACATCAAGTTGATTCCACACGGACTGCAAGGCCGCGTTATCGAAATCGTGTTGAAAAACAAACAGACCGGCCAAATCCTCTCACGCAAGGAAGTGACCGCGGGCAAGGACGGCAGCGGGCAACGAGAACACATCGCACATCGACCTACCAAGACTGGAACCAACGAATACGTCGTCGAAATCGTCAACCTGAAAGACGAAATCATCGGTCCGGCATCGAAAGTCGTACAAGTCGAAGTGCTCGACGATCCCATCAAGGTTTTATTGGTGCAGGCCTATCCTAGTTTCGAATACAAGTACCTAAAGCACCTACTTGAGCGAGACGACACCATCGACTTTAACGTCGTTCTGCAAGAGGCAGACCTGGAATACGCCGAAGACGACCGGCACGCCCTGAGGGTATTTCCCGTCAGCCGCGACAAGCTGTTTGAATATGACGTACTGATTCTCGGCGACGTCAATGTCGCCTATTTCAGCCCCAGTGTGATGACGAATATCGCGGACTTTGTCAAAGTCAAAGGCGGTGGACTGTTGTTTGTCTCGGGCGAGCAATTTGCACCAGCCGATCTTTCCACAACACCGCTGGCCAGTCTGTTACCCATCGACCTGGACGAACTTATTGTGCCGAAATCGGATGAGGATTTTGTGGACGGCTTTTCTGCACGCCCGTCGGCACTCGGCCTGATGGCGCCCCATATGCAACTCGGCGACAACCGCGCCGAAACCGAAGCGATATGGCGCAACTTGCCCGAGTTTTATTGGATGGTTGAAGCGGCGAAGGTACAGCCCTGGGGCGACGTGCTTGCCGAACACCCGACTCGTACCGGCAGCCACGGCCAGAAACTGCCCCTGATGGTCGCGGCCTACGTGCCGCCCGGCAAAGTGCTGTGGCACGCTACCGATGAAACGTACCGCTGGCGATTCCGCATCGGCGACGCATTGTTCGCACGCTACTGGGTGCAGGCGATTCGCTATTTAAGCCGCTCGAAGTTACGAGGCACGAAGGGAATTGAATTGTCGGTCGGAAAAGACGCTTATCAGCGCGGCACGGCGGTCGATCTGCGCGTTCGGTTTTTCGACGAACGTCTCGCGCCGGCCACCGATGACGGGGTAACGGTCGTCGTGGAAGGCAGCGGAACAAAAAAACGCCGCATCAAATTGCAACGCAGTCCCGGCAGCCGCGCGATCTTTGAAGGCGAAGCGACGGGACTGACCGTGGGCAACTACGCTGCCTGGATTGCCGCTCCATCGTTGGACAATTCTGCCCGGCCCGAACGATTTGCGGTCACCTCACCGCCCGGTGAAAAGGCCCGTAAAGAAATGGACGCGAAAGATTTGAAAAAAGCCGCCGACCGCTCACGCGGCCGCTACTTTGACGTGACAACTATGGACGAGATGATCGACGCACTCCCCCACGGCCGTCCCGTCAAGATTGCCACAATCCCGCCCGAACAGCTTTGGAACAAGTGGCCCGTACTAACGTTATTTCTCTTTTTGCTCGTGGCCGAATGGCTGCTGCGGAAGCGAAAAGGGATGCTGTAGACGAACGGATAAGAAAGCGGCGGCGGCCGTGCCGACCGCGCACCGCTCATTGAGAATTTTCAAATCGCAGCTCGCAGGTATGCGGCCACTTCAGGCGAGGCTGATAGCCCAAAATTCACCTGAACTGAGTCCTTCAATTAAAACAATTGAAGCGGCCCCAGCCAATCAACTCGGCAACGGTTCAATCAGCACGGCCAACGGAGTTTTGATTTTCTTCTCCGCGTAAAAGTCCGGTCCCGCCGATCGAATTTGATCGCGTTTCAGTTCGGCGACTTCCTTGGGACCCGACCAGACAATGCCCTGGTCGTTGTTGTGGATGTCAACCGCCAGCACACATGCCCTCTCGCGGGTGTAGCCAAATACCTTCACGAACGTTTCGATAACGTACTCGAATGAGTGGTGTTCGTCGTTCAGCACAACCACAGCATAAGGCGGCAGCCGTTGGGGCTTAGCTATTTCATTGTCCGGCGCGATCGTGGTGACGGCCGGATCATCGGCGAAAGGGTAGTCGGACATAATTCAACATTCTCGTTCGAGCCGTGTCGTATTGCAACCGAACCCTAGGCGGGAAACTCAACACACGCCCGTTCCACGGGCGTTCTTCCCGTCGAGTTTTTGTCATGAGTCATCGCATTGTATTTGCGATACGGCTTCTAGGAGTTGACCGTTAACAAACCTGGGGGACGCCCGTGCGACGGCTTACCTCAAACCGTAAACAATACTAGTAAGCGCAGAAAAAATACGCCTATATTTTCCACGAATGCGGAAAGCGTATCACCTGAAATCCCTCACTTTAAAGTTCCGGATGTGAGATTCTTCTCCATCCGTCCGATTGCCCGTCCGCTTTCGGAACAAAAGACAACTAGCACTCGTCTAAAAAACTGCTGTATCATAGCGTTACGGTGTATGCTGGCCGGAAGGTGGCAATACCGGAAGGTGGCAATAATTGGGTCCGGACGGACCGATAAAGTAGAATACCGAACATCCGAGCCTATTCTAATTCGTGCAGGAGTACAGCATCGCCATGAATCACCCGCTTCAGCAACGGATCAGTGCCGTCGGGCGAAGCGCTCATCGCAATGCCGTTCTCTACGGTGGCTGCTGGTCCGCTGCTATGATCATCGTCAGCTTGTTGGTCGCGGGGATGCTGGATTATTATCTCCGCGTCGAATACCGCCCCGCGCGGCTGATGATGAGTGCGGGATTACTGATCGCAATC
>JAYZEI010000050.1:0-10200 GCA_036337375.1 Planctomycetota bacterium
CCCACCGTGCGCGAGGATCTCGCCGATTATTTCGGCGAGATTGCCGCATTTGACACGGCGGTCGGCGTGCTGCAAGAAGAGCTAAAAAAGGCCGGGCAATTCGACAACACTTTGCTGGTCATCAGCGGCGACCACGGGCCGCCCGGATTTCCCCATGGCAAATGTAACCTGTACGACTTCGGCACCGCGGTCAGCTTGGCCATCGCCGGTCCCGGCGTCACCGGCCAGCGGGTTGTTGACGACTTTGTCAATCTGATTGACCTGGCCCCCACCTTTTTGGAGACGGCCAAGGTACCCGTGCCTAAGGTCGTGACGGGCCGCAGCCTGTGGCGCGTTTTAGCCTCTCGGCGCGAGGGACTCGTCGATGCTAAACGAACCCAGGTCGTAACCGGCCGCGAACGGCATGTCGCCCTCGCCCGCGCCGGGCAACTTCCGTATCCCCAGCGTGCGATCCGCACCGCCGAACATTTATTCGTTATCAACTTTCGCCCGGAACGATATCCGCTCGGCGATCCGTACCGGCTGGAGAGCGAAAAACCCCCTACAACTCAGGAACTTGTCCGCAACACGTTCGTTACTTTGCCTGACGAGGACGCCGGACCGACCAAAGCATTTTTAGTCGATCATCGTAGCGACCCAAAATGGAAGCCGTACTTCGACCACGCCTACGGCAAACGCCCCCGGGAAGAATTGTTCGATCTGAAGAAGGATCCTCATCAGATGCGAAATCTTGCAGCCGTTCCCGCATACGCCTCAACCGCCGCGGAACTACGTAAACGTTTATTGGCCGAACTGCGGCAGACCGGCGATCCGCGACTGGTCAACGACGGCCAGTTTTTTGAGTCGCCGCCCATGGCCGGACCCATTCCGAATGACGCCAAACGGCCCCGACAAAAGCGCTGACCGCAGCCGGACACGCCATTCTCAAGGTATTGCCACTTTCCGCATAATCGGTAACACGCTCAACTCTGGGCACACGCGCAGGATTGATACGAACGCACATTTTCACTATTCGTCAACCCTTACCTGCAGACTCTCCCGATACCGTAATATGAAGCGTTTAACAACTGCGGGTTAACCGGGCAACGACGGCCAATCCTGACGGTTGGCCGAGCGGCAGTCCTGAGCGGATGAGACGCAGCGGATAGAACGTCCTCCGGTAGCTGCGCGACGACATTATGCTCCGAGTCAAAATACGATGATTTCAAAATTGAAACTATTTTTTGAATACAAGAGTGGTGGTTGGGAAAGCTGTGGTGGCAGTGCGGTTCATTGCGAATCGCACTATGGGTGTGCTGCCGCATTCGGATGTGGATCTGGTACTGGCGGAAACATAAACGAGTCCGCTTAACTGAAAGTGACGAATCAGTTTCGATACCGGCATCAGTTCCGGATGCGTCAGCATAGTTCTGAACGCCAATGCACTGACAACATGATCTGGCACCTGGCGAACAGGGCCTGCCCGAGTCAATCGGGCAGGCCTTTTTTTTGCATATATCTCGACACCGCACGGGAACGAGCGTGCGATCAGCCAACTCGCCGCGGTCGTAACACGTTGAAAATGATCAAAAATACGATCAGAAATGGCAGCAGGTACAGCGCCGCGCGGCCTTGCCAAACGACCACCGCGCCAAGCATCAGGATTCCGACCCACCAGGCCTTCGGGATTCGCTGCAGGTCGGGCACCGCCAACCACAGCACCACCAGCATTCCACCGGCACGCGACAAGACCAAGGCTATATTCTTGTTGTTGTCCGCGTCCCAGAAATAGATACCCAATGCCACCGCAAACAGCACGACCGCAGCGGCACCAAGCTTTGTCCGCTGCATGTACTAAATCCGGTCCAGGCTATCGATCCAGCGCATCAACTCGTCAATCTCCCCGCCGTTCAGATATCGTTCCCGGCCTTCCAGCGGTCGTTCGGTAACCGGGTATTGCATTTCTCGCAGTTGCTTAATGTTGGCCGCAATCCGATCTGCAGCGCGCCCTTTCGTCGCGTACGCCCAGTGCACGGCACCCCGCTGGGTCGGCTGCAATGACGGCAGGGTCACGCCAGCCGGCAACGACGTTTCGACTGCCGCGATCGCGTGGATATTCGCTTTCGACGAACTGAACAAATAAAACGCCATGCCACCGCCTGCCCGAAACCCGTGCACAACCGTACGGGCGCTGTCGATCTCGTAGTCGTCTAACACGCGGTTCAAGGCCCCCGTGATAAAATCGACCTCGTCGCGATGCCAACGCTCCCGATCCCGCGATTGCGGCACCATGAGAATTACATCACTTGCGTCACACCGGGCCTGCCACCGCTGCAGCATTTCGTCTCGATTGAACTGCCCCGGCCGGTCCAGCCAAATCAGCACACCGTACGAGACGCGCGGATTATAATTCTCCGGCACATAGACAAAACAGTTGTTCTCAAATTCAGGGAGCTTGATGTCGAAGCCGCCCACGGCGACATCGCGTTCGCCATCACTCTTCATTTCTTCGCGAGCGGGCGGCACATTCTCGGGAATCGTCGTCGGCAGCACCCCCGCCGTGATTTCCACCTTTCTTTTCTTGCCAGTCGAGTCGGCAACTTCAACGCTGATCTTTCCTCCCGCCGTCGACGCATAAAGCGATTCGTAGATGTCGCTACGTTTCCCAATCGCCTTGTTTCCGATCGTAACCAGCCTGTCACCAGTTTTTATTCCGGCAGTCGCGGCACCGCTTTTTTCAAAAACGTACCGCACCGTTACGCCTTTTTTATAATCCGAATCCCGCCGAGGCAGGATTCCCAAGAATGGATGCGCATAAGCGGGCAACTCTGCGGCCAGCTCAAATTCAAACTCCTTACGGTCCTCGTTCCGGATAACGACCAAACGGACTTTGTCGCCCGCATATAACGGCGACACAACGTGTTTTAATTGCGAATGGTTAACAACCGATCGCCCGTTTGCTTCGATAATCTTGTCTCCCGCCTCAATTCCCGCCTCCTGTGCCGGCGAGCCGAATCTGGCAGCGGCAACCGTGGGAGGGACGCCAAACTGATCGCGGCCCTTGAGGTTGATTCCCATTAACCCCGCATGCAAATTGTCGCCCAGCTTAAGCTTTTCGAGTACCGAAAAAACGTGCGTGAGAGGGACGGCGAACCCAATCCCCGAGTCATACCACCCCGCGCCAGCGACCGCCTGGGTCGATTGCGGCGAAAGTGGCGCGAGAATCCCGACAACACGGCCATAAATATCGATTAACGGTCCGCCATAATTATTCGGCGAAATCTTGGCGTCCGTCTGTACCGCTTTGTTCCAAATTCGGTTCACTGCACTGATAATACCCACCGACATATTCGGCTGTTTGGCGTCGAATGTCTTGCCCACCGCAATTGCCCAAGCTCCAACCTTAACGTCATCGTCCGGGGCAGCTACTGCGACGGGCAGCGGTTCCGCGCCCTCGGGCAAATCGACTTTCAGCAACACCAGCGACCGATTCAGATCGCGTGCTACGAGCTTTGCCGGACGACTCGTGCCGCCCGCCAGCTCGACCAAAATCGTTGCGGCCTCGCCGGCAAAATTGAAACTACTGGAAATAACGTAGCCATCTTCAGATACGACAACCCCGGTACTGGGGCCGGGACCGAGCGTCACCTGGCCGACGCGGGTACGGCCGCCAACGGTCTGTATCCGTACGACCGACGGCGCAACACGGTCGACCGCCGCACGTATCGCAGACTCTTCGAGCTCGGCCTGATCGGCAGCACGCCCCGCAACGACGGCGCCAAACATCAGAGCAACCAGGACTAATCTGCCGGACAAACGCATCAATTACCTCCTCCGGGATTGGCGGCGGGTGCGATGACGATAGCCTGCAATTTATCACCCCGTCGGACGGTCAACTGCACTCCCCGCCGCGCGTCAATTCGGAGACATTCGTCCGTTAAATTATCGAGGGACTGGACCAGTACGCTGCCGACGAACAGGATTAAATCATCCCGCATTAACCCAGCCACTTCTGCAGGCGAGCCGGAACGCACCGCGTCCACGTATGGCGGAGTACTGTCGACGACTTCTGGAACCATAATGACGCCCAGCGCAGCAAGATCGATTGGAGTTTCGGGCAAGTCTTGCTCGTCGCCGCCACGCGGCGGACTCTTATTTTCAACAATCGCCGTAATCGACTCGCGCAGCTCTCCGATCGGAAACGCATAATTCAGCCAGGTATTATCCTGTGCATTGCGGAGTTCTTTGCCAATCATGCCGAGCAGTACTCCGCGGTGATCCGTCACCGCACCACCCGCCGCGCCGGGATTGTTTGTCATGGCATCCACAACCAAGACAGGGCCCTTGTAAGGTGTCTTGAAGACTCCCCGCCGGGCCGTCAGGTTGGCCAGCGCCGAGACCACTCCATGCTGGACACTCGATGGCTCGCTACCCGTCGCAACTTTGTAGAGATTACTGAAGGCCAGCACCCGTTTGCCGACCCGCCCCTCTGCGACTTTGGCTAAATCAAAATATGGCAAATCGACGGCGTCAACCTTCAGGATGGCAATTTCAAGTCTCGGGTCGGCTCCCACAAACGTAGCCTCTTCAAAACGCCGACCGTCATCGAGCGTGATCGTCACATATTCGGTGTCAAGAACAGTGCTCCAGACCGTCACCACGTAGCCGTCTGCCGAGATCAAAAAGCCGCTTTGATAGGCTTCCAGCCCCCGCACCCCGCCTGCGCCATAGATTTTGACGATCTTCGGCTGAACTGAATTAATGGCGGTTGAAAACGACGTGGCGGCCTCGACAATCGTCCCACCGGCGCAGACGATCGCCAGCGCCAGTGCGGCCCACCGCAGACCGCAGCGCGGCGGTTCTTGATCGCTAGACAAGCTGACTTGTGATCTTTGCACCGTTACTCTCGCACGTTTTCGAACACGAACGTTTTAAACTGAAAGTCGCCGTATCGATCTTCGCCGTGACGAACTTCCAGGCGCCCCGGCAAAAAACGGCCGTCGACTTCACGATAGTCGTGAAAGTAAAGTTCACACGGATCCGTGTAATCCTCTGGAAACATCTCGAGTGCAAGCATGCGACCCGATTCAGAATCGAAGAAAAACCGCGTTTCGACCCCTCCATGAATTCCAACCAAAACGTCAAATTGGCCTTCGCGCTCCGGTAACGGCGCGGTGCCTAAGTAATACACCTCTCCAAAATCGTCGATGCCTCGCAGTAGCAATCGTTGCCATACGTGCAGCGCCACCAATAATCCGCCCGTTGCCGGCGGGTCGAGCCGATCCCCCAACTCATCGTCAAAGTCCGCGCTCGCGAGGAAATTTGGTAAATCCGCCTTGCCCAGTTTCGGGCCAAGTTCGATTCTAGCCTCACCGCCACCGGCTTCCGTCCGGACGCTTCCCGTCAAAACCCATTGTGCCGGCAGATTCTGAAAGTCACCGGAATTCAACAGCGACCGCCACACCCGCTGCTGATGCAGTTCGTTGAAATAATAATTCGCGTAGCCCTTTTTCTTTTTAAAGTGATCTTTGACGATCTTGGGCATCGCCTGCTTTTTCTTCAAGACCTGGGACGGATCGATCTTGGGCCTCTCTCCCTTGTCCTTGCCGGGCTTATCGCCCTCTTTAGGCTTTGGCCCCCCGGGGGGTTGGCGAGGTTTGCCGGCGACCAGTTCGACAAGCTGTCCTTCACTGTGGTTGCCCGTCAGCCGAATCCACGCATTGTAGGTCTCGCCATCGCGGCGGTAGGTAAGCGGTACCCGCCAACCCTTGGGATAAATGCCCATTACATTTTTGAATCCGTTGACCGTGCGGATCGTGCGACCACCGAACCTTACAATTTCGTCGTCAATCCGAACTCCACGACGAAAGGCGTCGGAACTGGATAAAATTTGATCCACCACAACCCGGCCATCTTCGTCGGTCGATGCTGTCGCACCGATCGTCGCATGGTCGACGATGCGACCGCTCTTCAGGTATCCCATGAAATGCTTAATTTGATTGATTGAAATCGCATAACCGACGCCCACATTGACGCGACCTCGCTTTTCAAACGAACCTCGTCCGTTAATTCCGATCAACTCTCCGTCCGCATTAAAGAGCGGGCCGCCCGAATTACCGGGATTAATCGCAGCGTCCGTTTGCAGGCAATCGGCATATTCCAAAATTGTGCCCGCCGGGTATTGATAACGGTGCACCCCCGAAATGATTCCGAACGCCACGGTCGGCGTAAAATCGGTCGCCAACAAAAACGGATTTCCTACCGCGAACGCCCAGTCTCCAACCTGCACTTGGTCGCTATCACCGAGTTCGGCCGTTGGGAAATTATCGCGACCCAGCAACTTGAGCATCGCCACGTCACCCGTCGGATCGATCCCGACGACCACAGCGTCGTACAACTTGCCGTCGTCCATACCGCACTTCATGGCGTCGCCCGACGGTTTGACAACGTGGAAGTTCGACAAGGCATAGCCATCCGGCGAAATCACGACGCCCGATCCGCCCCCGGCGCTGCCCTGCCCAAAAACAGCAATCGTGCAGGACGATATTTTTTTGACCGTTGCAACGCGATCCGCCTCGGCCTTAAGCACGTCGGCGGCAACCTCTGCCCGGACATTGCCGCTAACCAAAACCACCACAATGGCCTGGGCAACAATCGCACAAACTGCTTTTACCGGCGTGAATTGTCTCATTTGACCAATCTCGCATTGCACAAATTTAAGTGGTCGCCCACATCGAGGTTTTCGCCAAAATCGACGAACAGCTCAAGCTGTCGGACACCGGTGATGTCGATCGAAACGTCACTCGGCAACCGCGTTCCGCTGACGTCTGCCGCGTACAACTCTCCGCCATCACCGCGCACGACGAAGCGGACGTGTCCATGCTGGCGGACACGCGCATCAATGCCGACCAGTGCGCGAAAACGCCGGACATCGACGGGGACATCAAATTTAATCGACGATCGACTGTGCATCGCAATGCCTTTGTCGAAGGTAGCGATGGTTCCTTCCTCGTCCACCATCAATTGCAATTTGCCTTCCTTGTCGGACGATTTTCCCCGCGTCAGCGCGCGGTCCATTTTCGGCCGATAGAATTCTTGCAGCGACTCTGATAGCTGGGGGGCTTCAAAAAATGGCGTCCATTCAACCGCTCGCGGCATAACATCGCTGAGATATACAATCTTGCCTGCCGAAAAGTCGAGTTCCCGCAGGTCATTGTAACGACGCTCAATTTGGACGCCTGTGGATGTCGTGAACCGCACACTGTCGGCGGTGGCGGTAAGCGAGGCCCCGGCCAGGTTTGTTCCATAACCGTCCGTAACGCGAAATAACTCAGGCGCCAAATCAACGACCCCGGTTTGATGGTAGATCAAACCTTCGACCTTTCCGATGGTTACGGGAATCCGCTCCCCGTCTAATTCGAATTGAACCGTTTTCGCATCGACTTCCCGCAACACGCCCTTGATGTAGTCGATGCGATCGGCCTTACGGATGACAATTAAATCAGAGCGATCGCGTGACCCGCGAATCTTATTCCATTCACTTCGCTGTTCCGCATTCTGCTGCTTAAAACGCACAGAACGAACCAACTTCACCGCCAACTTCACCGCCTCCGCGCCGGCCGGAACTAATTCCGCCTGGTCTCCCTGGACTGAAAAACGCGTCGCGGGCAACACGGAACCATCGACGAGTTCAACCCAGACCGTTGGAACCGAAGCCAAATCGGACTCTTTCGTGAATGTTACTTTCGAAAGCTCCGTTCGAGAAATCTCGCGGCGCTCTCCACCAACCGCAATCGCGATGCGGTCCTGTTTTAGCTCGACGAGCTGGCCGACAATCGATTCACCCGTTAACGTCTGAACTTCGACCGGCGCTAGCGGAGCCGTCAGCAGGAGCGTGTGGAGCAGAATGAACATTGCAGGCACATCAGCCGGGGCTATTTTTTTTGATTGGCAATTTTACGAAAATACTCTTCGATCTTTTCTCGGTAATGCGGCGGGAAATCCCTCCCGATGCCCTGCATCGCCTCCTCGCGCTGCTTGGGCGGCAATTCCCCCCAACCGGCACTACTACCGATTCGCTTCTTGGTCACTTTACCGGGCCCCTTTCCGCCCAGCGGCATACTATCCGACGCGGGCCGCGCGGACTGTGACCCGCCAGCCGCACTGGCGGCCGCAGCCGCGGCAGCCTGCTTCTTTTCTTCTTCCTCGATCAGCTTGTCGAGCTTTTTGATGATGTCGTCTTCGATATCGCGCACCCGCTT
This sequence comes from Planctomycetota bacterium, assembly GCA_036337375.1. Classification (GTDB taxonomy): domain Bacteria; phylum Planctomycetota; class Planctomycetia; order Pirellulales; family UBA7805; genus JAYZEI01. The sequence continues at coordinate 8,241 of JAYZEI010000050.1, forward strand.
ATTGGCGCGGCCGAAATCGAGCCGTCGTTCGACATCCTTCATCTCACGCGAAATCTCGTCCAACGACCCCTCTTTGACCTGGGACAGGTCGGCCCGCATCAACCGCCCTAGCACGGCAAATCGACGCGGAATCTCATCTTTATTCTCCAGCAACCTGTCGATGGCTTCGAGGCCTTGCTCTTTCTGCACCAAACGGTGGTGTCCGACAGCACGGTAGAACAATAAGGAGGCAGGATCGATGACGTTTTCGGTTTGCAATCCGTCAAGCTGTTTGACGGCCTCGTCAAAATACAGCTTTTGTGCAAGGCTGCGGCCAAACAACAAACGAAGATTGTTTCTAACTAACGGAGCAACACCGTCCTGGTCGAGCCATCTCATCTGATCCGCGTATCCCGGCGAGGCATCGCCCCGGGCGGCCTCTAAGACCGCGCCCGCCCGCGGTTCGACCACCGCCATCGTCGCCGCGGCCCGCTCCAGTAAATCATACTGCCCGTCGGCAACCGACTCGGCAGCCCACAACGCCTCCGCTTTCCGCCGCACAGGATCATCCGTTTTCTGTTGACGGACCCAGTCAAGGACGTTCTCGGCGACCTGCTGCGGACTTGCGATCGACCACGAAGCTTCCGCCTCAAGCCCATCCGCGAGGCTAATCGCCGTGGCCCCGTGGCCCACCACCAAAGCGGCCACCAGCGGCACGATAGACCAGAATTGCCGTACCATAATCATCCCGTAGGTTGGAGTAGTTTACTGATTTTTTCCCTGGACAATATCTCTCGCGATATTTTCAATGCGTTCTTCGCGTTCCCCGAGTTGCTGGATTTCAGGTTTCAGTCGCGACCCTTCCACCTCGCCCTCTTGAATCATGGCTTGATACTGAGCAGTCCGCCGATTGACCCGCATTTGCAAAGCACGAATCATTCTGAATTCGGCAAGCTTGTCCACCAGGGGAGGGTCGCCCGGCTGCCCCGGCTGCCCCGGAGGCGGATTCTTGCGATTCTCCTGATCCTTCTGCGCCTTTTCCAACGCGGCGATCATCTCTTTAAGCGCTTCGATAATGTCGAGTTCGATCAACTGCGTAATCTTGCCGACCTTGGTGGTATCCAGACGCGACATCACGTTTTCCATATCCTCGCGCATTTGAGAAACCGCCTCGGGAAATGCAACGGATGTGCCGTCCTCGCGCAAGAGGATCATGGCTTTATCCACTTCGGCAACGATTCTGGCCTCCTTGCCGGAAAGCCGGCTGGCTTCAATTTCGTCCGCCCGATCGCGCTCGGTCTCAAACTTGTTATCGAGCAACACCGTAGCGTCGTATACCTCCTGTTGCCATTTCAGCATCTGCCGAAATCTCGCCTCGAGCATTGCCAATACCCGCTCTAACTCTTCTTCTCGCAGCTGGCGGAGGATTTCCTCGAGTTCGGCTTTTGCTTTTTCTAATTCAGCAATAGCGGCTTCCTGGTCCTCAGCCGCACCTTCACGGTTGGCCTCGTCCAGTTTTTTCTGCGCCTCGCGCATGCGGCGGGACGCTTCCTCGACACGATTGCGTCCGGGAAAATTCTGATCTTGCTGATCTTGTGACTGCCCCTGTCCTTCACCTTCGCCTTCACCTTCGCCTTCGCCTTCACCTTCGCCTTCACCTTCGCCTTCACCTTCACCTTCGCCTTCACCTTCACCTTCGCCTTCGCCTTCACCATCCGGGCGGCCCGGGCGGTGCGGAGGTTTGTTGCAATGGTGGCGTTTGTGGCGCAGGTGGAGAGTGAATTCGTCAGCACTCACGCCACCGTCTTCATCTTCATCAAGCCGGTTGAAGATTTTCTCAACAGCGTCCGGGTGACGCTTAGCAAGGCGCGCTATTGCACCGATTGCAGAGAACTCCTCTAGGCTCAGTGCGCCATCATCATCAGTATCGGCCTCGGCAAAGCGCTCGTTGCGCTTTGCCTCGATCTTGGCGCGCAGTGCC
>JAYZEI010000051.1:0-16697 GCA_036337375.1 Planctomycetota bacterium
TGGTTCTATCAATTTCCACCGGACGTCCGCCACGAACAAATCAAACCGGACGACCCGCTGCATTGGACCAGACGGGCATCGAACTGGAACCACATGTGCGCCGAATGCCACTCGACCAACCTGCAAAAGAACTTTGATTTATCAAAAGGCGGCCGCGGTGAGTACGCCACAACGTTTTCCGAAATCGACGTGAGCTGCGAGACGTGCCACGGACCGGGCAGCATTCACGTCGAATTGGCCAATGCGAACTCCCTATTTTGGGACCGCAATGTTGGCTACGGCCTGCCGCCACTGAAAGACACGAACTCCAAATATGAAATCGATTCGTGCGCAAAATGCCACTCGCGCCGGCGGATTGTCCATCCTGACTTCCGCTCTGGCGGCGAACTGTTCGATCATTACGCACCCTCGACTTTGCAGGAACTTTTGTACCACGCCGACGGTCAGATTCTGGACGAAGTCTACGTTTACGGCTCCTTTTTGCAGAGCAAAATGTACAGCAAAAACGTGCGCTGTACCGATTGCCACAATCCGCACACCACGAAGTTGAAACACAAAGGCAATAAGGTCTGCACGTCGTGCCACCAGCATCCGGCGGGCAAATACGACGTGCCCGCGCATCACCACCACAAAACTGGCAGTCGCGGAGCCGCCTGCGTCGAATGCCACATGCCACACCGCACATACATGGTGGTCGATCCGCGTCGCGACCACAGCCTGCGGGTGCCGAGGCCCGACCTTTCCGTCGAACTCGGCACGCCGAACGCCTGCACCAAGTGCCACCTGGAAAAGTCTCTTGCCGCGAACAAAAGCTCCGACGCCCAACCGGAACTTAAGCTCTATCAAGACTGGATTTCCGCCGTCGGTGCCGGCGACAAGACCGCTCAAAAAAAAGTCGCAACGCTCGATCAACAAATGGCCAAAGCCGTTGAAAAATGGTTTGGCAAGCCAGATCGTGAATCTCGCCCACATTTCGCGACGGCCTTTAAAACATTTCGAGATTTGCGCCGCGCGCCGCGCGAAGCGACACCCGCACAAGTGCGCGAAGTGGAGGAGGCGCTGACCGAAGTGCTCAAATCCAAAACGCTGCCGGCAATCGCAAAAGCGACCGCCGTCCAGCACCTGGCGGCAGTCGATACGCCAACCAGCCGGGCGCTGGTCGTTTCGGCCCTGTCGCACAAAGAAGCCCTGATCCGCGCGGCGGCAATTCAGGGACTTCAGCCGCCCGGTCAAGTGATCAATCTTCGCCGTCGCTACGACAGAGAAGAGCTTTCGCTGGCTTTGATCCCAATGCTGCATGATCCGGTAAGGTGGGTTCGTACCGAGGCGGCGCAAACACTGGCCGGCATTTACGAAATGCTCAATCCGGAAACAAAAAAGGAACTCGATCGGGTCTTGGATGAGTACCGGGCAGGACAGCTTGCGAATCAAGACCAACCCGAGGCGCAGTTGAATTTGGGGAACACGGCTGCCAAATTGGGCCTACTGGGCGAGGCCGCCACGCACTATCGCGCGGCCATCAAATTGGACGCCGCATTTCCGATGCCGCGGCTCTACCTCAGCATGATTCTGTCCCAGATGCGAAAAGACGAATCGGCGCTCAAAGAAATCAACGAGTTGATCGAACTCGCGCCGCCGCTGCCGCAAGCGCATTACCAAGCGGGCATCATCCTCAATCGACTCAAGCGGTTCACGGAAGCTGAGGCGGCGTTTTCGAACGCCGTGGACCGGGCCCCGGGGCAATTCGATTACCGGTACGCGCTCGGTGTTTTCTACCTGGAGCACGAGAACTGGAGAAAAGCCACCGAGCACGCCAACATTCTGCTGACGCTATTTCCCAATGAACCAAGCAGCCAGGCGCTCTTGCGCGACGCGCAACAAAAACGCTCGCCGGCGGCGAACTAGGGAAAAAACGCAAACGGGTGACGGATCGATTCGTCCGATTGTCCCCGCGACTGTTTGACGCTGGGTGATTGTGCGGCCTTTCGACCCGATTCGCCGGCATCACCGCCGTAATTGGCACGTCCGTTTAGTCGAACTGATGCCGTGGCCGATGATGGATACGTCCGCGGTCAACCGCCCTCAAGCCGTGAAGAAGTCTGCCCATGGCCACCCGCCGAATTCTACTGATTGCCTATGCGGCGATTCTCATTTACGCCACGCATGCCCCGCTGCGGGCAAATTTACGACCGAAGTCGGATTCGTGGATTCAGGCGGTTCTGCACAGCGTCGAGCGATTTGGCCGCGGGCCGCTACCTGGCGGATTGGGCCGTCGCGACAAATTGGTCCACTTTGCCGGCTACGCCGTATTGACCGTACTCGCCTTTCGAACCGCACAACGCCATCGAGAGAGCAATTCAAGCAAGGCGCGGCGGGACTGTTATCGCCCGCATCCACTATGGATTGTATTGCTGCTGAGCGGATTCGGGCTGTTCGACGAATGCACCCAGCCCCTGTTTGCACGGACGCTGGACTGGTTCGACTACGTTGCCAATCTCGGCGGCATCGCCGGCGGCGGACTGTTGATGTTCTCGCCGATTATGAAGCTGCGGTTTGGTCCATGTGGACATCCATCTGCGGAAATGGGATGCCAATTCCCGCCTGATCCAGCGCATTCTTGACGTCCCGCGTCAGCGCTTGCTTGACGCCCCAAAAGTCGGCGCTGTTGCACCAGACCCGAACCGACCAGTCGATCGATGACCCGCCCAATTCCAACAGCACCACAGCCGGTTCGGGATCGTCCAAGCGGCCGGACAAATTTGTGGCTACCCGGGTGAGGATGTCGCGCGTTGCATCCAGGTCCGCGGAATAGTCCGAACCGACCGCGACGTCAACGCGCCGCGTCGAGTGGTGCGAGATATTCTCGATCACCGAGCCGAAGACCGAACCGTTGGGAATAATGATGCGACGGTTATCGGGCGTGTCGATGGTGGTCGTGAACAGTTCAATTTCATCCACTTTACCCGTTTGTCCGGCAACGTTGACGATATCGCCGACTTTGAACGGACGAAACATCAGCAACATAATACCGGCAGCAAAATTTCCGAGCGTCCCTTGAAAGGCCAACCCGATCGCCAGACCCGCCGCACCAATCACGGCGGCAAAACTGGTTGTTTCGACGCCAAAGACCCCCAGGCATGCCAACAGCGCCAAAATCAAGACGGCCCAGCGGATGAATTTGGAAAAAAACTTAGTGAGTGTCTCGTCCAGCCTGGCTTTCAACATCGCCTTACGCGCCAGCCGACCCAGCCAGCCGGCGGCGACCCATGCCACAAACAGCAAAACGATGACTCCCATTACCTTCATCAGGAAGTCCTGCAGTCCCAGGCTGTCAATGACTTGCTTGAGTTGATCGAAGTCCATAAATCCGCCTCCGCTCGGCCAAACGATTGAAGTGTTGTTCCAATTCCCCGCGCGGGCCAGCGGGCGCCGGAATTCTATCCCGGCCCCGCATTTTGACTCAATGCACAAATTTGCAGGCGTGCCTTCGCCGCTTCGCCGCCGCCGGCGGGGAAAATGTGGACCTGCCTTGAAACGGGCGAGAATGCTAAACTACCTCCCTCTCGAAAAAACCGAAACGACACATCGAAAGGGATGGAAATGAAACTGTTCTGGACGCTTTTGCTGACGGCCGGGCTGGTCGCGCCCGCTGTTGCTCAAGAAGAAAATACTGACGATGCCCCCAAAACGAGCGAACCGGCGGCGAAGGCCGAGGAATCGCCGCCGGCCGATCCCCCGCCGACGGAGCCGGCACCGGCCGCCACCGAATCACCGGACTCTGAAAAACCAGCATCCGAGGACCCGCCGCCGGCCCAGCCGGACCTGACTTCCGAGAAAGGCAAAACGAGCTACGCCATCGGAGCCAGTATCGGTCGCGGCCTGAAAAATGATGGCGCGGACATCGATCCGGAACTGGTCGGCCGCGGACTGATCGACGCCTTCGTCGAAGGCGAAGTACAGTTGACGAACGAAGAAATCCGCGCGGCCATCATCGCTTTCAAAGACAAACTGCGTCGCGACGCGCAGGCCCGGTATCTGGATAACAACAAAACGCGTCTGGGCGTCAAGACAACCGAGAGTGGATTACAATACCGGGTCATTGCGGCAGGCGACGGTGCGACCCCCAAACAGACGGATACCGTTAAAGTCCATTACCGGGGAACGCTGATCGACGGCACCGAATTCGACAGTTCTTACGACAGCGGCGAGCCCAGCACGTTCCCCGTCGCAGGAGTCATCGCCGGCTGGACCGAAGCGCTGAAACTGATGAAAGTCGGCTCGCACTGGGAAGTGGTGGTGCCGGCCGATCTTGGTTACGGCGAAAATCCCCGACCGGGCGGAAAAATAAAACCGGGCGACGCCCTGATCTTCGATATGAAATTGTTGGGCATCGAAGGCCAGCAGACGAAACCCGATGAGACGAAACCCGACGCGGCGAAACCTAAAGACGACGCCGACAAACCCGCTGACAAACCTGCCGACAAAGCGACATCCGACAAAGCGGCGCCGGGAGAAACGAAGGCCGCCGAGGATAAGCCCGAAGAATAGTGCTTCGTCGACGCTGAACAGACGGTCTCGGAGAGGAACGATGGTTGCGGGCGGGGAGGCCGCTTGTCCGCCCCGTTCGCGGGGTCGGAATTGAACCGGCTATCCGCCCTAAGCGATCTGGACGGTTTCGCCGGTTTTCAGACTGCGGGTCTGGCTCTCGCAAAGCATAATCGCATCTCGCGCCAGTTCACCGTCCAGAATCTCGGAGGTCCGCCGCGCGGCGATGCACTCGGCCACTTCGGTCAACTCGGCAGCGAAGCCGTCCAGCGGGTCGCCGCCGATGTCCGGGCGGGTGACGCTTCCATCCGGTTCAAGAACGGTCACCGGCATGGTAACCACCGGCTCGTCACCAATCACGGCGAATTCAAATAGCAGTGTCGCTTGTTCAAGATGAACTTCGTAACCGTGACAAAATGCCCGACCCTGCTGCTGTAGTGTCCCACTGGTCGCCGTCACCACCAAATTGCCGTCGAAGCGGAACTGGGAAGAAAAGTACTCCGCCACTTCGCCCCGCATCCGCCCGACCGTGGTAACCGCCCGGGGCATACCGCACAGCATCCGAATAAAGTGTGCGTCGTGAATATGCAGGTCGAGCATCGGGCCGCCGATCTTGTCGGGGTCGTAGAACCCGCTCAGCCACTTCGGGTCGGAAATTACGCGTTTAAAGTGCCCGCCCAGCAGCGCCCCGTATCGGCCCTCGACAACCGTCCTCCGCACAAAATCGAATTCTGGAAAAAACGGCAACACGTGGCCGATCATCAGCAACTGCTCGTGGTCGGCGGCCATCTGCACCATCCGAGCTCCCTCGGACGGCTGCAATGCGATCGGTTTTTCGCAAAACACATCCTTGCCGGCCTGGAGCGCGGCGACCGTCACATCGGCGTGCATCCCCGGCGGCAGGCAGACATCGACCAGATCCACGTTCGCATCGGCGAGTAATTCGTTGTAATCTGAATAGCGAGCGATATCACCCAAGTCCATCATTTCGCCCGGAGGTCCAAAATTGCCTTTGATGCTGGTCCAATCGCCACCCAGTCGCACCGGATCGGTTTCGCAAATCGCCACCACCTCCGCGCCCGCGACCTGCCGGTAACTGAGATAGTGGATCATCCCCATGAAGCCGATGCCGACGATGCCAGTGCGTACCATGATTTTGCCTTGCGGTGAATTCAACAGACAGCGTTTAAGCAACGTTTTACACCATTAACAATTGCTTGCCTACAAGGTCGCGCCGCAGCCGGTAGGTCTTTTTAAAATGAGAGAGATGAAAACCGTTCCGATCGCCTTCTTGGTCTTTCTACTGACAATTTTTCCGGGGCATTCGCCGGCCGAGGAGGGTGTCGTCGTGATCGATACCGGTCGCCACCATCTGCGGACCGGATCGGCGCCCGAATGGGCCGAGTTTCCACAAGATTCCGAAGGGTCGCGGTTGCGGATCGCGTTCGAGGCGGAGCGGAACGAGCGGGAGGAAACGCTGCTGATCGTTCAATGGGATGTGCGGCAGCTCTGGGAGGTGCGTGTCAACGGTCGCAAATTGGGGCGGCTGGAGCGCGACGAAAACCGTATGGTCGGCAGTTGGGCGGTACCGGGCGGCGTGCTGCGCGAGGGCGGCAACGAACTGGAAATTGTCAGCAGCAGCGAGAGCACTGACGACATCCAGGTCGGTCCGATGCATATCGTTCGGCGGCCGGTTAAAGAAGTGCTCAACGGTGCCACCATCGATGTCAGCGTGACCGATGCCGACAGCGGCCGGCCTTTGCCCTGCCGTTTGACGATCGTCGACGAGCAGGGCGCGATGGTGCCGATTGGCACAAAATCGGGCGGGCAATTGGCGGTGCGAACGGGTGTGGTTTACACCGGCAATGGTCGAGCACGTTTCGGAGTTCCGGACGGTCGTTATCGAGTTTTCGCCGGCCGCGGATTTGAATACAGCCGCACAGACAAATCCGTCAAGATCGGCCGGGGTGAAACCCGCAAAGTTAAACTGGCCATCCGCCGGGAAGTGCCCACTGCCGGGTGGGTCGCCTGCGACACACACGTTCACACCGTGACTTATTCCGGCCACGGCGATGCCACGCTTGACGAAAGAATGATCACACTCGCCGCCGAAGCGGTCGAACTGCCGATCGCCACCGATCACAACACGCACACCAACTACGAGGCGGCCGCGCGGCAATCCGAGATGCGGCAGCACTTCACTCCGGTGATCGGCAACGAAGTGACCACGCGCCGCGGGCACTTCAACGTGTTTCCAATCGCTTCGACGGCGAAAATTCCCGATCATCGCGTCACGGATTGGGCCGCCTTGTTGCCGGCGCTGTTCAAACTGTCCGACGTGCAGATCGTCATCCTCAATCACGGTCGCGACGTACACGCCGGCTTTCGGCCATTCGGGCCGGAAAATTACAACGCAGCCGTCGGCTGGAATTTTGTCGGTGACTCAATTCTTTTCAACGCCATGGAAGTGCTCAACTCGGCCGCTCAGCAGACGGACCAGTTCGAGCTGTACCACGACTGGATGAGTTTGACCAACCGCGGTTACAAAATCGCACCGATCGGCTCCAGCGACTCGCACGACGTGAACCGCTTCATCGTCGGTCAGGGCCGCACCTACCTCGAGTGCAATGACCGCGACCCCGCCCGGATCGATGTCACGGCCGCTTGTCGCAGCCTCCGCGAGGGCCGGGTGAGGGCGGGTTGCGGACTACTGGTCGACTTACTCGTCGACGGTCAATTTGGACCGGGAACCACGGTCAAGGTCGGTGACGAAATAAATATCGAAGCGCGGGTCCTGGGCCCAAGTTGGACAACGGCGGACGAATTAAAACTATTCGCCAACGGCATCGAAATCCGCCGTGAAGAAATCGGGGTCCGCAACCAGAAACGCGGCGTGATTGCGATTCGCAAATGGAAGCTCGACCGGCCACCGCACGATATCTTTCTTTCGGCGCTCGCGTCCGGTCCCGCGGTGGATCACCCGAGTTGGCCGATTGCACAGCCTTATCAATCGCGCGGCGCTAGCTGGAGTAAACGGGTCGTGGGTTTCACCGGCGCAGTTTGGATTGATGCCGATGGCGACGGGAAGGTCACCACCGCGCACGGGTACGCTTCGCGCATCGTCAAGGACCGAGAAAAACTCGGTGCGGTGGTCCGCAAGCTGGCGGATTTCGATGCCGCCGTAGCGGCACAGGCGGCGAGTTTGCTGCACGTTTTCGGCATTGATCCGGGCAGCAAAAATTCCCGAGGCAACTGGATGAACGCAGCGGAAAACGTGAAACGCGGCTTCCAAAACTACCTCGATGCCTGGGAAAAATGCGCGGCCTCAGGCGCGACCCTGCCCGCAGCCCGACCTGCCTCCACCGCCTGTCCGGACCGCTAATCCACCCACTCGCGATGCCAGAGCTCCAGCACCAGCAGAGCCCAAAGCCGGTCTGCGTGATCCCGCCGCTTCGCGCAATGTTCGTTCAACAACCCGCGGACCGCCTCGGGCCGGAAATAACCCCGCGCCAACGCCCGCTCCGACAACAGCACCTCGTGGATCATGTCCTTTAATTCGTGGCGGAGCCAGCGATCCAGCGGTACGCCAAATCCCATTTTTTTCCGGCGAAAAATCTCGGCCGGCAGCAGGTCGCCAAATGCCCTTCGCAGGATGCGCTTGCCGCGTCCGCGGCGGTACTTCATACGAGTCGGCATCGCGTTTGCCAATTCGACGACGCGATGATCCAAATACGGCTGACGGCATTCCAGCGAATGTGCCATTGACGTCGTGTCAACCTTCGCCATCAAATCGCACGGTAGATACGTCTGCAAGTCCGCGGCCGCCGCCGCCGCGATCGCATCGCGGGGAGCGGCGCGGCGCCAGGCGCCGTCCAAAAACAGATACGGATCGTCGTCCGGCAAACGTTCGAGAAACGGGTCGCTGTAAAGCGCCGCGCGGGCAGCCTCGTCGAAGATAGCAATCCACTCCAAATAGCGCCGCGCAGCCGGCAGCTGCAGCGGTTTGACGAACCGCTTAATCCGCCGCAGAGCAGATCGGCGCCGCCCGCCCGGCAGCTTTTGCCAAAACGCCGCACCGGCCGCCGAGCGAAGCATTCCGGGCATGCGGTCAAAGGCCGCGGCCAGCCGCAGCGCCCGGTAGCGGGGATAGCCGGCAAACAACTCGTCGCCACCGTCACCGGTTAGCGCCACCGTCACCTGCTGCCGCGCATGCTCGGCAACGCACCAAGTTGGCAGCGCCGAACTATCGCCAAACGGCTCATCAAAATGCCGCACAAGCTTTGGCAGCATATCGACCGCATTCGGCTCGACGCGAAACACGCGATGATCCGTCCGCAGATGATCGGCGACCCGACGGGCGTAGACGGTTTCGTCGTACTCCGCCACCGGAAAGCCGATTGAAAACGTCTTTACGCGGTCGCCGCTTAGCTGCTGCATCAGCGCCACGATCAGCGACGAATCGAGCCCACCGGAAAGAAACGCGCCTAACGGTACATCGCTCTGCAATCGCAGCTCGACCGCCCGTGTCAGTTCCGCCCGCAACCGTTCGGCATATTCAGCCTCGGGCAGGTCGACTTCGCGTTGCCACCCGGGGTTCCAGTAAGGTTCGACGGCGAACCTGCCGTCGCAATAGATGCCCACGTGCGCCGGCGGCAATTTGTGAATGCCCGCGAAAATCGTATTTGGGTGCGGCACATATTGATAGGTGAGATACTCGTCCACCGCGCTCGGATCGACCCGGCGGGGGACGCCCGGAACTTTTAACAGACTCTTGATTTCGCTGGCAAACAGCAGCCGGTCCGGTTCGTGGCGATAGACCAGAGGTTTCTGGCCCAACCGATCCCTCGCCAGGACCAAGCGCCGCCGCGGCTCATCCCAAATGGCGATCGCAAACATGCCGACTAGGTGTCGCGCGAACTCCGCTCCCTCGTCCTCGTACAGATGGACGAGGACTTCCGTATCGCAGTTTGTACGAAATTTGTGACCGGAACCTTCGAGCCGCTGCCGCAGTTCGCGAAAGTTATAAATCTCACCGTTGAGCACCACCCAAACCGTGCCGTCTTCGTTGCCGATCGGCTGGTGGCCGCCCTCGACATCGATGATCGACAGCCGCCGCGCCCCCAGCGCCACACCGGGCAGCGACTCGTACGGCGGTCGCACACAGTATTCACTCTCGAAGTGCCCGTCGTCGTCGGGGCCACGGTGCGCGACCGCCTCGGTCATACCGCGGACGACTTCTGCGTCGAGCGCTAGCTTTGGGTCGTTCCAGATGCCGCCGGCGATTCCGCACATTAGAGCAGTGGTCAGTGGGTTTGTTGCCCGTGGTCAATCAAGAAGTTGGCGATACAATTCCGCGTGGCGATCGACCATATTTTTAATCGGATACTTCGTTAACATTTCGTTGCGGGCCGCTTCGGCGAGTCGCAGCGACAACCGCTTGTCTGCTAAAATTTTGATGGCGCACCGCGCCAAGCCGGCCGTGTCTCCAACCTTGACGAGGTAACCGGTTTGGCCGTCGGCGACCAGGTCGTTGTTGCCCGCGATGTCGGTCGCCACGACCGGCACGCCCGCCGCCATCGCCTCCATGATCGTGTTCGGCAGGCCTTCGTACATGCTGGCCGACCAAAGCACATCGATATGTTCTAAGAACTCCGGCACATCGTTGCGATGCCCCAAAAAATGAACACGACGTTGCAACTGTACATTGTCGCGAAACTTCTCCAGCCTCCGCCGCTCCGGTCCGTCGCCCACGATCAATAAATGTACGTCGTCGCGGACATTCTGCAGCAGTTCGACCGCCCAAATCACGTCCCGAACCCGCTTCTGCAGCCACAGTCTGCCGATCGCGGCGATCAATTTCGCATCGGCCGGCAGCTTTAACTCTCGGAGCAGCTCGTCACGAGTACGGCCGCCCGGCTGATGAGCGGCGATGCCGTTTTCGATCAGTTCAAACCGCTGCGAATCAATCCCCTGGCCAACATAAAAATCTCGAACGCCGCGGCCGTTTACCACGATCCGCGCGGACCGTCGGGCCAGATAGCGGTCGATCGAAAGTTCGTGCCACCGCTTCCACGGATCGGCGCACTGTTCGCTGCCAACGACGGTTTTTACTCCGCAACCGAGCGCCGCTGCACGACCATATGCGTTGGCGGCGAACAGCCACGTTTGCACCAGATCCGGCTGCAGCCGCCGGATCAGCTTCTTGAGCCGAAAATAGGCGCGCGGATCGACTTTCCAACTCTTGCCAATCGAGGTGAAGGGGGTTTCGTGCCGCGCCAGGTCCGCTTCGTAAGGTCCTCCCCGCGTCAGCGCACAGGTGTGCACGTCGAACTCGCCAGGGTCCAGGTGCGTGGCCAGCAGCGTGAATTGTTTTTCGGCGCCGGCACGGTCAAGCGATGGGATGATCTGTAGGATGCGTTTCGTCACGGCTATAATTTTAAGGGGTCCGGGATGGGGGGGCAGGGGTCAGGTTGCGAACGCCGTTGTCCGCCGCCCAAGCCCGTTCACCCTTCAATGCTAAAACATGCGTATCGCCTACGTCGTCGAACGAGATCTTAGCGCCGAGGACGCGATTGTCAAAAAAATCGCCGCCCAAGCCCGCTGCTGGCGCGAAATGGGCCACGACGTCACTATTTTCGCACTCTCGCCTAGCGATTCGGTCAGTTCCGCGCTGGATGGCCTGTCGGTCGTGCAGCAGTATCGCCGTGGCTGGCTCGATTGGTTCTCGCGGTACCGGAAACTGATCGACGAAGTGATCCGGAGGCAGCCGACGTGCGCTTATTTTCGATTTTCGACCTATTTTCCGGCGGTCGGACAATTGATGCGTCGGGTTCCCACCGCGGTAGAGGTTAATACGGACGACGTGTCCGAGTACCGAACCTCGATGACCCGGCGGGCCTATCTGTATCATAGATTGACCCGTAGACGGCTGTTTCTGGGGTGCCGTGGAATCGTCACGGTTACCCAGCCGCTCGCCGATGGCCTGCGGGCGTATGGAAAGCCGACCACGGCCGTTCCCAACGGTATCGACCTGGAACAGTTTCCCTCGCTGCCCCCACCCGACAACGACGCACCGCGACTGGCATTTCTCGGCTCGCCGAACATGCCGTGGCACGGAGTTGACAAAGTAGCCAAGCTGGCCGAGTTAAATCCCGACTGGCGAATTGACTTAATCGGCCCCTCCGCCTCCGGCTTCAACTCTTCCGCCCCCGCGAATATCCACTTGCACGGATATCTTGATCGCGACCAATATCAGCCGCTGCTGGAAAAATGCGATGTGGCGGTCTCGACCTTGGCCCTGCACCGCAATTCCATGGAAGATGCGGCGCCGTTGAAACTGCGCGAGTATCTTGCTTACGGCATCCCCAGTATCATCGCTTATCGCGACGACGATTTTCCCGACGAGCGGCCGTTTCTTTTGCGATTGCCCAACACACCACGGACGGTTGAAGAAAACATCGACGTCATCCGGCAGTTCGTCGAACGGGCCAAAAACATGCGCGTGCCGCGCGAGGCGATCGGCCATTTGGACATCCGCCAGAAAGAACGTAAACGACTGTTTTTTTTGGAATCGATATCCTGAAAGACACGAGAACCGAGAACCCCAAGTCCTGTCCACAACTGGCCCTATTTTGTGCGGGGGTGAGCGTTCCCCGACAAAAATTTTAAACTCGGTGGTGACGATGCCTTTTCTCTCCGGTTGGTCCGAAACGAACATTGCCAATCATCCCTGCGACGTCTTCACACCCGATGAACCCTCCGCACACGGATTCGTCGTGATCTATCTGCACGGTGTCCATCTCGGCCGACTGATCGACAAGCCGCCATTTACGGAGGCATTCCAGCGTCACGGCCTGCCGGTCGTTGCGCCGATGACTGCCAGAACCTGGTGGACCGACAAGATTTGTCCCGAATTCGACCCGCAAATCACCGCCGAGCGGCATCTGCTCGACAATGTCATGCCTTGGATCAGGCAGCACTACGGTGCCCAGCCGCCCGAAATCGCGCTATTGGGCACGAGCATGGGCGGCCAGGGCGGTTTGCGGTTCGCCTTCAAGTATCCCGACACGTTTCCGATTGTCGCCGCACTTTCGCCGGCCATCGACTATCACAGGCGATGGGACGAGGGCGACGACACTTTGCCCGACATGTACGCCGACGCCGAGGCCGCTCGTCAAGACACGGCCACGCTGCATATTCACCCTCTCAACTGGCCGCGCAACGTCTGGTTCAGCTGTTGTCCTACCGACGCGCAATGGATCGAAAGTGCCGACCGTCTGCGGATGAAGCTCGGCGCGCTGGGGATTCCTCACGACTGCGATCTGGAAACCGAAGGCGGCGGCCACGGCTTCGAGTACTACAACCAAATGGCCGGTACCGCAATCGACTACATCGCCGAACGGCTCGACCGCGAGCGGCGGCGGATCGTCTGACCGCGCGGCATGCTACTTGCCTCGAAAATTCCATCCCGGATGCGTTTGCGGCGGTTCGGCGGGCGGCTCGACGAGCTTGTCATAAAGTTCCGGCCGACGAGCCCGCTGGTAACGGAAACCGCTGGAGATGGGAATCTTGTCGGCCGTACACAAACCGATCACGAAGTCATCTCCCAGCGTGTTGCATTCGGCGATGATCTCGCCGAACGGGTCGATGACCATCGAATTGCCGTTGCGAATCTGATCGTCGTCCACACCAACCGGATTGGTGAACACGGCGTAAACACCGTTCTCATACGCGCGTGTCGGCAGCCAGCGGAGCAACCAGGCCCGCGCTTTGGGGCCCCTGAACTCCATCTGCAGCGGAACCGGATCGCGATCACGATTGTCCCAGAGTTCGCGCGGGATCACGCCGCGGCCCGGCATCACCGAGGGCAGACAGCAGGTGACGTGGGGCATGAGGATAATTTCCGCCCCCATCAGCGCGGTGGCGCGGACATTTTCCGGCAGGTTATTGTCGTAACAGATCAGGATGCCGAACTTGCAGCCCAGCAGATCGAATACGGCAAACTCATCGCCCGGCGAAAAATAAGGACTGAGGAACGGGTGCAGCTTGCGGAACCGTGCCGCCAGCCGGTCGCCGTCCACCACGATGTAGGTGTTGTACAACCGGTCGCCATCGCACTCGACAAGGCCCGCGGCAATGGGCACTCCGTGTTTTGCGGAAATTTCCATCAATTTGGCGACGCTCGGTCCGGCGGGAACCGGCTCGGCCAGGTCGCCGAGTTCGTCGCGCTCTAATTTGCGGACGAACGAATAAGCCGGAATGCAGCACTCGTGGAAACACACCAGCTCCGCACCGCGATCGACGGCGCGGGCGGTTAACCGGTCCATGACCGACAGGTTGTACGCCTTATCGCCGTTTCGATTTTCGAACTGGACGGCGGCAATACGGATATCTCTCATAACGGTGGATTCGCCAGGGTAGGCCCGCCCCTTCGTGACGGGTTTCAGGTTACAAAACGCACCGGCAACCGCAAACCGTCTGCTTACCGCGTAGTCACAACCTGTACCCAAGACGGCCGGGGGCCGACTTCGTAGGTGGCAAAGCGGGTGAGTGCGCCGGTATCGGTGTCGATGCGGTAAGCGGCCAACTTCGTCGTTTTTTGACCGGCGGCATATAAAAATTTTCCCGCCGGATCGATGTTGAACGACCGCGGCGTCTTCTCCGTCGCGAATTGGCCGATGGACCTCAATCCGCCTTTCTCCGTATCAATTGCAAATCCCGCGATGCTGTCGTGACCCCGGTTCGATATGTAAACAAACCGGCCCGATGGCGCGACCTCTACATCGGCCGTCGTATTGCGATCCGAGAAACCTTCCGGCAGTGTCGACAGCGTCTGAGCCGCGGTAAGTCTTCCGGATGACTTGTCGAATTGATAGGCCGTAACGCTGCTGCCCTTTTCGTTAGAGGTGTAGGCCATGTCTAATTTGGGATGAAACCAAATATGCCTCGGCCCCGCGCCCGCCGGTGCCGTGACCTTGGGCGGATCATTGGCCGTCAATTTTCCGGTCTTGGCGTCCAGCACGAATTGAAATATTGCGTTCGGTCCGGTGTGCGGGACAAAAACAAACCGGTTCGAGGCATCCAGCCGGACCGCGTGGGCGTTCCTGTCGGTCACCACGGACTGGATCGCGGCGTCCTCGATGCGGCCGTCCTCGTTGACACCGTGTACGGCAATTTTTCCCTCACCGTAGTAAGCCGACAACAAATAGCGGCCCGAGTTGTCCGTCAGTACGTAAGCCGAGTTCCCTCCGGCCGAAACGGCATTGATCGCCGTGAGTTTGCCGCTCCGCGGATTGATGCGAAACGAAGCGAGTTGGCCTTTCGAACGAACCGAGGCAAACAGAATCTGCCGCTTGGGATCGACGCAAAGCGAACCGGGTGCGCCCTCAAGTTTCGCGTCCCCAACTTTGGTCAGCGAGCCGTCATCGATATTTTGCGAGTAGATGGCGATGCGATTCTCGCCGGCGATTGAAATGTAGACAAAGTCGCCGGCCACCGCGGCGGGCGTCAAAAACAACAGCATCAAATTTGAGATCAAACACTTCATGGGTCGCTCCTCGTGCGGCGCGGCCGCCGCAAAAATTTCACCAAGTCCCGCACCGCCGGACCATTCTGCCAGCTATCGACGATCGATTCCAGCAGCCGGGCGCCGATCTGCGCGACGGCCGTTTTTTCAGACTGTTTTTGATCCGATACGATTTGCCGGTCATCGCCGCACAAATATCGAGTCTACGGCACATGTCACGTTACGGCCAAAAAAATCAGTGTAGTGGGTGTCGACTTCGTAAAGTCCATCCTTCTGCTCAAAAAACCTTAGCAATTCGTCCCGTTTTTCTGCACTGTCTTCGACAATCACATAGTCATCGCGGGCCAGGTGCGAATGAAAGAAGTCCAGCACACCGACGACATTCACGTGGGCATCTTCGATTAACAGCCACGGATGCGCCGCGTCGGCCAAGCAGCCGGCGTCGAAGGCGGCCTCGATTTTCCGGCTGTCGCCAAAAACAAACTCGACGCTGGGGTGGATCAGTGTGGGAGGGGTTAAATCCATGGAATAAATTTTCGCCGGCAGAGCGTATGATTCCAACAGATCACCCATCCAGATCGCGCTTGCGCCGCTGCCTGAGCCGATTTCAAAGATGGTTTTTGGCTGTAACTCAAAAATCAAATTCGAGTAAATATTGGAGTCAAACACGGTCTTAAACAGCGGCATGCCCTTCCACTGCATACAATCGTGGACTCCTTGGCTCATGCAGAAGTACCAGGGGTCCACCTGGCGGGCCGGAGCTCCGCCGGCGTACGCCCGCAGGCGATCCTGAAAGGAGACATACCGGCTATTGTCGCGGTAGGTGACGTGCTCGCGCAGCCAGTTTAACGCCACGCGGATGAGTCTGCCCGCGTCGCCCTCGATAGGTTCGACGCCTTCTTCCCAGGAACGGGTCTGGTCGAGTTGCAACAGATGCTGAAGTGTCCGTGAAACGGCGTTTTCGAAAAACGTATTTGCGCCCGATTGCCGCGCGGCGCTTCGATCGCGAATGCTTTCGGCAAGCTGATACACCGCCCGTTTCAGGTCATTACCACATAGCAACTCGCGGGGATCGGAGGAGTTGTCACTCGACATTACTTTTGCGACTCCAAACTGTGATTTATTCCGGCTCGGGCACTCGCCGCATGTCGACCGGGCGTCCGCCCGCCGGCAACCGGCCGGACGCCCGGTCAAAAGGCGGGATTATGATAACGCGCAGCGGTCCGCCACCATATTTAATTGTGTTGCTGATTTGTGCACCGGTTGTCGCCGCCGGGGACAAAGTTGCCGCTTCGCGCGGCGCAATTCTCGCCCGTCCTGCAGATCAACCGCACGCAATTGTGCGGTTGACCACTCCGAAGCCGCGTTTAGAATGGCTAGCTCCCACGGAGGGTCCGGGCTGTAGCTCAGCTTGGCTAGAGCGCTGCGTTCGGGACGCAGAGGTCGAAGGTTCAAATCCTTTCAGCCCGACTGACGTTTAACATCTGTTGAAGTCTTATCTTAGGTCATCTGCCGCTGGTCGGCAGTGCAGCCCGTTTGCTGAGCCGCAAAACGGTAATTACCGTTTTGGCACTCGGAAGGATAAGGGATGCACCGTGCCGAAACTCAGCAACGCCACGCCGCCGCG
>JAYZEI010000052.1:0-5422 GCA_036337375.1 Planctomycetota bacterium
ATCGAGCTGTTTGATCAATTTGAGGACCGATTGCACGCTGTCGGGCCGACCGATTAGCAGCAGAGCGTTCGGATTGACCAATGCGGTGATACTGACGCGGCCCTGGCGAGATTGGAGTACCTGGTCGTAGAGCGGTACCAGCAGTTCGGCGAGCGCTTCGCTGTTGACGTGTTCGAGTTGGTAAACCTGGATATCCGGCTCGGTTCGCACGCTGAGCTGTTCGATGTCTTCGATAATTTTTGTAATCCGCTCGACGTCGCGCGGATTGCCTCGCACGATGATGACATCCAGGCCTTCGACAAACTCAATTTGCACCGGCCCAATCGGCGCGTCATCAACACCGGCAGCGGCGTTACCGGGCGGCTGCGGCGGGGCCTTGGCTGCGGGTTGGTTAGCGTTGGGCGCCGGCGGCTGTTCGTTGTTCGCATCCGGCTGATCTTGCTGGAAGGCGGCCAGCGCCAACGCCACTTTTTCGCGAGCCGCCTGACGGAGCGGCACGACATGTGTTCGCGAGTCTTTTTTGTTCGCCGGTTTGTCAATCGCGCGGAGGAAGTTACTCCACGCGATGGCGTCGCCGTTGGGTCCTTTGATTTCGACGCTGCGGGCGTTGCGGTCGATTGACATCCGGACCGTTTGTCCGTTGGCAACCGGCAAATCAAGCACCTTAGGATCCGCGCCCTCGGGCGAAACAATACGCAAATTCTGGCCCCAGACTTTTGAAAGCGCGTCGCGAATTTCCGGCCAGCCAATGTGCGAGAGTCCAATCACGCGGCGGGCATTACCGCGCGGCGCGGCGACCGCTGCCGAAACGCCGAGGTTCGTCAGCAACTGCATCGCAATTTGTTCGTGAATACCGGCGGGGGCGTTAACCAAGACGCGGCCCGTCCTCGCGTCCTCGACAAACTGAACGCCGGCAACCGCACCGAATTGCTTTTGCCATCGAGCGATCTGCTGTTGAACTTGCGCTTGCGGGATGTTGTAGGCCCGAACGGACAGAGCGAACCGAGGTCCGGCCGCCTTTTCGTCGGCGTAAATTGACTGCGTGGGAGCTTGTGCGGGATCAACGGTTTGTCGCGAGTCGGCTTTGCTTGGCGGGCCAGCCGCGGAAACGCGATCATTGTTTGACCGCACCACGATCACCAGAATGACGGCGACCAGCAGGCACACCGTGACGATCAGCGAACGAAATCGCCGCCCGGAACCGTCAACTCGTTGAAAATCGTTCGCCATCTATTGCTATCACCAGGGTTGCAAAGCGGTCACAGCATGCAACGTGATCCGCGCAGAGTACCACTCGGGACTAATAATCGGCAAAGTCGGTGTAATCGCTACACCTAAAGAGAGGAGACGGTCGCGGGAAATTTCGTCTAGCCCTGCCCGCCCGTTAACCGCCACCAGTCGGTTGCTTATCCGCCTCGAGAAGGTTTTCGCCGATACGCACGAGAATTCGTTGCTGATCCCCAATCGTAATCTCGGCATCGCGATTGCCGATCTTCGCGACCTGTCCAGCAATGCTGCCAAAGCTGACAGCATCGCCCGTTGATAGCTTGTGAATCTTTCCGGTCGTTCTGACCTGTAACCAGATCTCGGGCCTTCCGCGGCGTTCTGTCGTCCCGATCAGATATGTGTGCTTGGCGATATCGAATCCCGGCTTGCGCGGTCGCGTGGGCGGCGGCTTGGTGACAACAACTTTTGGCGGTTCAGCGACCGTTACACGCACCGTCTGCCGCGACGTTTTTGACGGAATCCCGTCGTCTTTGGACAAAATGTCGAATTTGAATGTACCGAGCTCTTTAGGCGTCCAATTGAATTGCCCCGACGATCCGCCGATTTGCGAGCCGTCCGGAGCTGTGTCACTCAGTTCATACGTGACCGTGTCCAGCGGATCCGAGTCCGTTGCTTTGGCCGTGAAACTCAATTTGCGCCGCACGTAGGCTCGTTTCGAGCCGATACTCGCCAACTTCGGCGGATGATTGGGCGGCGCGAATAGATTGCGGTCGATAATCTTGTCGACCAGTTTTTTAGAGTTCGTAGACGCCAACCATGGATTCGCCAAGTTCGTCAACTGATTTTCATTGGTCGAACCGGGCAAGACTGCCGCTTCGATGCCGATGGTGACATTGAGTTTCCGGCTGTCCGTGATGGGTGTTATTCGCAGGCCACGGATCAAGTGTAAGTGGTCGTTTGCGTAAAGTTTCTGCAATAGTAGAGCGATTTGATCGAGTCGCCCGATGCCGCTAACGTTGAACGGCAGTCGATGAATAACACCGTTGCTGTTCGGCGCGCGGGAAACTGTGACTTTGGCTTTCTCCAGCTCCGCTTGCTCGGCCAGATCCAACAGCCAATCTTGATAGACCGACCTCGCTACTTCTTGAGATGCCGGCAGCGAGCGTTGTTCGTATTGATTCAGCCGCTTGGTGGCTTGGCCGGCCCTTTTTATGGTCGACTGTTTGTCCGAAATTTCCTGGTCCAAACTGGCGATTGCACTACGTCGGTTTTCCAGTGCCGTACTGACTTGGTTCCAGATAAAGAATCCACCCAGCACCACGGCCATCAGCCCGGTTATCGCCGCCAATTTTTTTTCGCGGGGAGTCATTAGTCGGCACCCCGAGCGGTGGAGTCCGATGGCGTTTTTCGTGCTTCGGGCGCCCGGTTGTTCGGCCGGTCGAGCGGATCCAGCGGACTCAGCAACAAGGTCTCTTTAAACTGCCAGGGGTAGGCGGTGTCGGGTTTCTCATGCTGACCTCCGGTTCCGATCACCCGATGGGCGGCATCCCGCAAAGAACTTTCCAATTCCGAGATGGTATCGTGTTCGTCCACAAAACCATCCAAAACAATTTCGCCCCCGCCCTCACGCCGGGTGCGGCTGGAAAACCGCGCCACGATGGCCTGTTCCGGTTTGGGAAATCGCTCCGACAATTCTGCCAGTTGTTCCAGCCAGATTACTTCGTTACGGGCCCAGGCATCGATCGTTTCTACTTCGTCGATCCGCACATTGGCAGATTTGACGGCCTCATCGAGATCGGCGGAATCCTGTTTCCGCATAGAGATTTGATGGTCGAGACTCGAGAATTTCCACCAGGTCAAACCAATGCCTACCAGTATTAAAACGGCGACCGCGACAACAATAGAAACGGCCTGCTGTCGGCGGTTCGGTGGTTCGGGTTTTTTGCGCGGATGCAAAAAGTCGATGGCGTGAGGCCGTTCATCCTCTTCGTCCAGCAAAGCGCCCAACAGCGGGGCAAACCCGCCCGGATCGGGACACTGCGATTTCAAATTTCGCGGCAGCGTGACTTGATCAAATGGATCGCAGAGTTGTACCGGCAGGTTGACGGACTGCTGTAATGCTTCACGCAGTGCGGCGTACTTCGAGTCGGTACCAAACAGAACGACATTCTCAATCCGTCGTTCACCGAGCAGACTATGGGCCGCCGCCATGGTGCGGCGAATTTCGCCGGCAAGCGCTTGCGCGGTTTCATCCGACCCTTCTTTTCCCGGCAACCGTACGGTCCGCATGAAAACCGCCTCGCCATCCATCAATACCGTTAAGTCGGCTTCGACGGTCAGCAAATCGACCATCAATTGGGTGTCCGCCGATCTGCCGCCGAGGTGACGTTTCAGCAACGACGCCGCTGCGCACGATCGCAACAGCAGTTTGCGCGGCCGCAGTTGCGCGGTTTCGCAGGCCGCTTGAATCTGTTCGATCGCCTGTGGCGAAATGCCGGCCGCCAACACGTGACGCTGCTCATTTTCGTTTCCTGTGACCGGTAGAAAATCCAGCGACCAGTCATCACCGAGTGCCGAAAAATGGCTTTGGGCTTGAAACCGCACCAGTTCGGGCAGCTCATCTTCCGGCGCCGGCGGAATCGTCAGCATCCGCAATTCGACGTTGCCGCGGCCGATGGCGACCAGCGCATCCAGGCCGACTAACTTGCGTGAGGATATCTCTTTGGCGATCCGTTCGCCGACGTCGATTTCAGATAACGTCTCCTCCATCTCGGCTGCCGCAACCGATACGGTGAATACTTGCTCGATCTGGGGTTCGCCAACGCCGCTGCGGGCAACGACGACCCGCGCTTCGCAGGAATCCCATTCAAGTGCCAGATATCGAGCCATTGTCTTTTAGCCTCGGTAGTCAGCTACGGAATACTCTCATGCCTTCCGGTGAGAGCCGATCACCTAATTCCATTCTAATCAACGACGACGTCGATCCCTAACGTTTCTAACGGGTGTCCGCGACCTAAATGGCTAATATTCCGCCACATCAGAATGCCGGGCAGGTCGCGTGTTGCGTCGAGAACAACTTCCAGACGAGTCGCCGGACCGCCGCGGTCAAAATAACCAATAACCTGAGCGCGATAAACATCGCCACCGGTGGTGACATACGGCATTAGCGCTTTCATTTCATCCAGCGACACCAGCGCGGTCGTCAACAGCCACGTTTCATCCTTGCGGTGATCCGTCTCGTCATCGGGGTCTTCCAGGCGGGCGCTGATAATCGCGTCAACCAGTTCCACTTCCATTCCTGGAATCGCCTGCAGCACCGCGCGGGGCGCTTCGTTAATGTTGACGCGGCCGGGAATCGTCGGCTCCGGATAGACGGTGCACTGATCCATCAGTTGCGGCAGATAGGTGGACATGGCGATGGGACCGTCGGGAAAAGTCGTGCCGATAACGGTCGGCTTTTCTTCACCGTCGAACTGGACCCGGACTTTCTGATCGACTAAGTCCAAAACTTGACTGAGGGGAAACCGGCCCGGTTGCGACAAATCGAACTCGCCCGTGGCGCCCACGACTCCTTCATCGTTGCCGCGATACGGCCCATTTTGTCGATAGACGACGATGAACGTCGCCCACTGCTCGTCGAACACGACCGACAACTCGTCGTAAAGCTGTTGCATATCCTCCATGTTCAAAAAGATGCGCGGTTCGCCCAGAGATGTCAGATTTAATTCTTCACTGTAGAGTGTAAAATAGGCCGCCCAACCGCGATCGAGCATGCCGTCGGTATTGTCCGTTGTTTCTGTTTCGATCGCTTCTCCAATTTCCTGCGGGTCGATGATGCCGTTGCGGTTGTGATCCAGGCCGTAGAGTAACGACGAGGTCATACCGCGGACGAGCAACAGTTCTTCGACGGAATCGAGCGTCCCGTTTTTGGGTGCGTACGGAATGGGCAGACCAGAATAATATTCAATTTCGGCACCGAATTCGCGCGGTTCCTCGTCTTCATCAATCCAGTCGAGAATCGCGTCGGCGATTTCTTCCGTCATGCCGGGCAGCGCCATGAGTTGATCGCGCGAAGCATTTTCGCCCTGCAATTCCGCCAACAGCAATGCGTTAAGATTGATTCGTGCCGATTCGTTTTCCAGTCCGTAACGCAGCCCCGCGCCGACGTAGCCTTCCTCGTCACTCAGCGGCGCAA
>JAYZEI010000053.1:0-24519 GCA_036337375.1 Planctomycetota bacterium
CTAACTTGCTTGCCCTCCTGGTCCCAGAACCTCGTCATTCCGTCGCTGCCGACCGTGACAAGCTGCGAACCGTCGGGAACAAACGCGAGGTCGCGGAAGGTGCTTTTTCCGGCCAGCAGCATCTGCACCGCGGCAATCGACCACACTCGGGCCTGTTTGTCGGCGCTAGCACTGACGAGCGTTTTGTTGTCGCCTGCCAGCGCGACGCCGACCGCGGGCATCGTATGGCCAACGAACCGTTGAAGTTCCTTGCCGCTGGCCGCGTCCCAAACGCGCACTAAATTGTCATCGCCGCAAGCGGCGACCCGGGAACCGTCGGCGCCGGCACTAACGCCGCGGACCGGTGCGGGATAAGACAGCACGAGCTCCGGCCGAGAAGGTGAGGCTTCCACCGGGCCTTCGATGTCGTAAACGAAAACTTTGTTGTAGGAAGCGCCGACGACCAGCTTCTTGCCATCCGTTGAAACCGACACGCTCTTGATGGCCGCTGGCGGCTCGGCGGGAACCTCACCCTTCCAGGCGAACGACCGCGTTTGCTTACCGTCGTCGATGTTCCAAAGTCGAACCGTGTTGTCCGCGCCGCCGCTGACGAGTTGCCCGCCACTCGGCAAATAAGCCAGGCTCGTCACCGCGCCTTCGTGGGCGGGGATCAGTCGCTCAAGCGAAAGCTGCTGAATCACCGCATTGTTGCCGGCGCTGGCGACGACGCTGCTGGCATCCGGTGCGACCGTGATTGTGGTCGCAGGGGCCGCTGCCGTGATATCTTCGAGCAGCTGCCCGGTCGCGGAGTTGTACGTCCGCACGTGTTTGTCCGCGGTCGCGGCAATCAGCTTCGCGCCGTCTGCGCTGAACGCAACGCTGTGCAGTGGCGAGGCTAGGTTGATTTTGCTGGCCTTGGGTCCGCCCTCTGCAAGTTGCCAAACATGCAGGTGCATGTCGGCGCTGGCGGCGGCGACCTGACCGCCGTCGCCACGAATCGCCACATCAGACAACGCGGCTGCACTGCCGGGCAGGTCGAGCAATTTCTTGCCGGTCGCCACGTCCCAGACCTTTGCCAGCTTGTCCGCGCCGGCCGTGACGAGTTTTGTACCGTCGGCGGTGAGTGACAGCGCGTTGACGTGCTTTTCGTCGGCAACGGTAACGCGGGTGGCGCCCGGTGTTGAGAGCCGCACCGACTTGTCGGCACTGCTGCTGGCGACCGTCTTACCATCGGCCGCGAATGCGACATCGAGTACCGGCATGCTGTGGCCGGTGAATCGCTCAAGTTCACGGCCCGTCGCGACATCCCAGATTCGGACGACGTGATCGTCGCCCGCCGCAGCGATGCGGCTGCCGTCGGCATTGGCTGAAATCGAACGCACAATGGCCGGGTGCGTGAATGTAACAACCTGGGCGGCATCCGCGAGTTTCCAAACCCGGACCAGTTTGTCCGCGCCGGCCGCCACGACATTGGCCCCGTCAGCCGTAACCACGACGCTGTTGACGGCCGCTGTGGCTCCGGCAAAATTTCGCACGGCCGCGCCGTCGGCCACACGGAACAGTCGCACCGTTTTATCGGCGCCGGCGGTGACGAGTTGCTTGCCGTCGGGCGTGAACGCGAGGCTGTGAACCGCGCCTTGATGACCGGCAATCAGCCGCACGAGCGACGGTTCAAAAATACGGACCGTGTTATCGGCAGCGCCGGCGATAATCGACGTCGCGTTAGGCACGATCGCGACCCCCTTGATCGGCAACTCGACGGTTTGCAGGTACTCAAGTAGTTTGCCGTCAGCGGCGGACCAGACCCGCACGCCATCATTCGCACCACTGACGATGCGCGAGCCATCGGCGGAAAACGCCACACTGGAGGTCGGCGCGGTGTGACCGGTCAGCGTTGCAATCGCCGCCGCGTTGGCCGCATTCCAAAGTTTGACCGTGTTGTCGGCGGCTCCGGCCGCGATGCGAGCGCCGTCGGCGGTGACCGTAAGGCTGGTGACCGCAGTACCGTGGTTAACGGTTCGCACCGCCGCACCGTTGGCGACCGTCCACAGTCGAATCGTGTTGTCCGCCGCACCCGAAAACAGCGTCGTGCCGCGTACCATGAGCGCGCTGATTGCAGCCGTGTGGCCGGCGATCGTCCGCACTTCGGCGCCGTCGGCGACAGTCCACTGCTTGATGGCGTTGTCCGCACCGCCCGTGAAAAGCTGGGTATTATCCGCACTGAAGGCGACGGCGGTGACTGGCTGAGCGTGGCCCTCGAGTTTGACTAACTCGGGAAATTTGGCATCCGCGAGACTCCAGACGCGCGCCGTTTTGTCGGCCGAGCCGGTTCCCAGCTGGGTGTTGTTGCTATTGAACGCGATCGAAGTAATGTCTGCTCCATGGCCCAGCAGTGTGGCTGTTATCTTTCCGGTCGCCAGATCACGAACGAAAACCGCTGGGCGGGCGTTCGACTTGCCAGCCGAAGCCACAAGCTTGCCGTCGTTACTGACAATAAAAACGGTTACCGGCGACGGGTTTTCGGCAAGCAGCTGGGGTAGTGCAGGTCGTTTCCAGATGCGAACTGTACCGTCCGCGCCGGCCGAGGCGATTTGCTGGCCGGTCGGGTCGAAGGCCAATTTATGAATTGCGCCGACGTGACCGGCCAGTTGGTCGGTGGTTACATGCTTGTCAGCCGGTTCGACCGGGTCGGCGGCTTTGCCGCCGGCGTCAAAGAATTTGATCGTGCCTGCGATGTCGGCGGCGGCCGCTTGCGTTAACTTGGGCGCCAGGGCAACCGAGGTCATCGACTTATCAAAGATTTTTGCTTCGCGGGTCTGGTTGCCGGCCGCAATATCGAAAATTCGCACGTTGCCATCCGCGGCACCGGTAACCAGTAATTTGAGATCCGCCGAAAACACGACCGAATGAACCGCTTGGGCGTGACCGGCGAAAGCCTTGGGGGGAGTGAACGGCAATTGCCACCATTTCACAGTGCCGTCGGCACTGGACGAAAGCAGTTGCTTGCCGTCGGGGTGATAGGCAAGCCCCGTGACCTGTGCGGTGTGGGCGGCGAGTTCGCCGGCCGCCTTAGCCGCCGGACCGGCGGCATTCCAGAATCGGATCGCACCGCCGGCATCCCCACTGGCGACCTGTGTGGCATCCTCGTTCACCGCCACGCCGCCAACCGCAGCTGCGTGGCCGGTAAGTTGCCCGCCCATACCATCCACTGGATTCCAAAGCCGTACGGTTTTATCGGCCGATCCTGTGACGATCAATTTACCGTTGCCGCTGACGGCTACTGCCGCTACGGGCATCGAGTGCCCGGCCAGCGGGCGGGCGGCCGTCGGCAGTCGCCAGACGCGAATCGTGCCGTCTTCGCCGGCCGAGGCGACCTGGTTTTCTTGTGGATGAATCGCAACTCCGTGGATCGCGCCGACGTGGCCATGTAGACTCAACCGGTCCGCACCGTCGGCCGTGTTCCAAAACCTGATCACGCCGGCCGCGCCACCGGCCGCGGTGAGTGCCTTCGTTTTGCTCAGGGCGACCGAGGTGATCGGATCGGGGTGGCCCGCAAGCGACCGCTGCGCCGCGCCGGTGTTGGCGTTGATTACCTGCACTTTTTTGTCCGCACCGCCAGTGATGACGATCGTCGCATCTTCGGCAATGGCGACCGCGTTGACCGCTGCGGTATGGCCGGCGACTACCTTGGGCGGGGCGATCGGCAGTTGCCAAAACTTTGCCGTTCCATCCGCGCCGGCGGTAACGAGAAACTGCTTGCCAAACGCCGCGGCGTTGACCGGACCCACGTGAGCACCGATGACGCCCAGCGCCGCAGCGTTCGCCGGATTCCACAGCCGGACGCTGCCCTCGGCGTCCGCGGTGGCAATTTGGCTGCCAGCGGCATCAAACGCCACGCGGCGAACCGGGGCGGTGTGGCCGGCGAGTTGCCGCAACGCCGCGCCATTCACCGGATTCCACAATTTGATCAGGTTGTCCGCCGCTGCGGTCGCCACAATTGTTCCATTCGGGCTAAGGGCGACGTCGTGGACGGGTTTCGTGTGAGCGGCGATCGACTGCGGCGCAACGGGCACCTTCCATACTCGGATCGTGCCATCTGCGCCGGCCGAAGCGACACGGGTATTGTCGGGGTGAAATGCCAACGAGTGGACTGGCCCCACGTGCCCGGCGATGCCGTATCGGTCCGCGCCGTCGGCCAGGTTCCAAAATTTGATTTCGCCAACCGCGTTACTGCTGGCGACCAATGTGTTGTTTGCCGCAACAGCCAACGATTGAACTTCGCCGGCCTGTCCCTCCAGCGATCGGGCAAGATTGCCATTGGCAGCGGTGAAGACGCGAACTTTCTCTCCCGCGGCTGTGATCGCGAATTGGCCGTCACGCGTGAGCGCAACGGCTTTGACAGCCTGCAATTTTTCCTTCGGTCCGGGTTCGACGGCCAATGTCCGCGATACGACTGTTGGAAGCTGCCAGCGCTTAATCGTCCCGTCCGCGCCGCTGGAAACGAGTAGCTGGTTGTTCGGATGGAATACAACTCCGGTCACTTCCCCAACGTGCGCGCCGAGCACCGCTTGCAGTTTTCCGTCCGCGGGATTCCATAATCGAATCGCGCCGGCGGCGTCTCCCGTGGCGGCCTGCTGATTGTCGCCGCGGAAAGCCGCACTGATAATTTGTGCTTCATGCCCTTCAAGCGCGAATGCCTGCTTCCCATCCTCCGCCTGCCAGAGCCGAGCAGTTTTATCGTGGCCAACCGTTAAAAAAAGCTTGCCGTCACCACTGACCGCAACGTGCGGGATTGGCCCCGTATGTCCGGTGAACAGTTGCAACGGTGTCGGCTGGGGGATGTCCCATAGTCGCAGTGTGTTGTCGGATGCGCCTGAAATGACGGACCTGTTGTCGGGGCTGACCGCGAGCGAGAGAACTTGCCCCGTGTGGCCGAGCAGCTCCCGGACGTTTGCACCCGTGCTGGCATTCCAAAGTTTGATCGACTGATCCGAACTGGCCGTGGCAATGATCTTGCCGTCCGCAGTGTAAGCAATTGAATTCATCGCGGTGAAGTGCGCTGCGATTGATTTCGGCGGCGGTTCTCCGGCGGCTTCTTGCGAGTAAACCACGGCTGGTGCAATTAACACGATGCCAATAGCAAAAAGAAGGGCGCCCACCACCGCGGAACAACATAAGTTCGGGAAGAAACGAATCGAATGTCGGCATCCGACCATGGCGAGAACTCCATTTGGCGGGGTGTGGCGACGGGCCGCTTTCAGGCATCATTTCCCGCCTAATCAGACGGGCGGTGAAGCCAGGCCTGCTTCCGCAAATCATACCAACAAAAAAACGTCGTGGGAATAAAGTAGGCTGGCGGACTGGCTACACCCGTGTTTGGTACTCCAAAAGCCTGCGGCGCGTTCCGGCCTACTTTGGCTTTGGCCAGGCGAGTAAACCGGGCGTGTCGAGCCGTACGCTCCACAGTTTGTGGCCCGCCGTGATGTAAAGAGTCTTTAATTCCGCACCGCCAAAGGTGCAGTTCGTACACATATCCTCAAGCACGGGAATGAAGCCCAGTAGCTTTCCATCGTAGGAAATTACGTAAACGCCCGCCTTGTATTTATTGGAAGTTTCTACGGGTGGCTTGGGGACATTGAATCCAGCCGTCACGTACAGTCGCCCCTTCGTGTCCTGCACCATCCCATCGGGTCCACGATCACTGCCCCAGTCGAATAGAAGTTTCCGCGATTTCATGTCGACCGTTCCGTTGGAATTCAAATTGAATCGCCACAGTTTTCGCGCGCCGCCCAGGCCTTTTTGGGGACCGTCGTTTACGTTGTCCGCCACGAACAAATACTCATCGCCGGGCGAAACCAATATGCCATTGGGCCGGCTCACCTCGTGGGAGATGACCTGCGCGACTCGACCACTGGGATCGATGCGATAAACGCCCTCGACCGCCTTTCCGTCTTGGTCGACAATCTGCATGTCGCTACGGTCGCCGTAGCGGGGGTCGGAGAAGTAAATCCGGCCCTTGCTGTCGAGCGCCAAATCGTTGGGGCTGTTGAGCCGCTTGCCGTTGTATTGCGCTGCGAGCACTGTGACTGTTCCATTCTGTTCCGTTCTCGTCACGCGGCGGTTGCCGCCTTCGCGGCCGCCTTCACAGGCAAGCAAACGTCCCTGGTGATCGAACAGCAGGCCGTTCGCGCGGCCAGAAGGCGTGCGGTAAACGTGTAGTACACCGCCGGCGTCGCGGCGCATGATCCGGTTGTTGACGATGTCGGAAAAGTAAACGTTGCCGTCGGGATGCCAGGCCGGGCCTTCGGTAAAAGCAACGATCGCTTCACGCTTTACGACGGCACCTTCGAGAACAGGAACCGGTTCATCAGCGGATGAAGGACAACAGATGACAACTCCCAAAATGGCAGAACAGAACTGCAACCGCCTCATAGTTCCTCCTTCGTAATAGCTTGCTGAGCATAAGGGTGAATAGTTTACCCGTTGTTCATCTCTTCAGTTCAAATCGAGCACTGCATTTCCGCTTCATTTACCTCGTTTACCCGCCAGCTTGCGTACTTCTTCGACAATCATTTCTTCCACGTCGGGCGACCACGCGGTGGGCAGCCCATAGTAAACCATCGCGCCCAGGCCTTCGTAACCGCCTTCGCGGAGAACCCGGCGCGAAGGGATGTAGGCCATTACATCGTTGGCATAGCCAGCGACCCAACTACGCCGGCCGGTCAGTTCGCGTTTAAGACGCACCGCATAATCGACGACGACTTCTCCGCCAAGCATGACGAATTGCACGTCGCCGCCAATCCGCCAGACACCGATTGGATACGGATAAGTCGCAGACAGCGAGCCGTTTTTGTCGAATTGCGCCAATAACCGTTTGGCTCGCGAAGCAACAAAGCGGTTGGTCGATTGCGTATCCTTTGCTAACGATTCACGGGACGGTAATGTGCCTAGCGGCAGATTTATTTCTGTGTAGCCCGTAACCACTTCGCCGCGAACCGGAGTCATGGTTGTCGCCAAAACTCTATCGACGGCCACCGCAAGCTGCTTTCCGTACGCTTGCGCGAGTTCAACTTTACGCCGCGGTAGCGGATTCTGGTCGCCTCCGCAGCCGGCCCAGAACATGGCGACGCAGTCGGGGTGCGTTTTTTCGAGCTCCATCTGTGCAAAACCGGGATAATCACCGGACCATTGGAAGAAACTCAATACCGTTGCGTGGCACGCGTAACCGAACACGACGGCTTTGAGTCGGCCCTTAGGATCACGGACCGCCAGCACCGGCACGTCATGATCGGACGGTCCCCGAAGATTTCCCGCTGCCCGCAACGTCGGCACATCCGCTTCGGAGTTATTGCGGCGATTGACGGCAAAGGTGGCTCTGCCGCTACCCCAGGAGATATTCGCGGCATGCAGATTCGTTAAAGCTGCGCCGACGACATTGATCACCTTGCCTTCCAGCCACTTTGCGTACTGTTCGACCAGTTTCTGCTGCACCTCGTCCAGCAGTTCGTAGTGCATGGGTCGAAGGTTGTGGGCCACCACCGGCCCGGTATGCGTGTGCGAGGTGCAGATGGCGATCTGTTCTCGTTCGATGCCAAATGCGACTTTCAGCTTTTTACAGATCGACTGTGAAAGCGTCCGATCGATACCGATCAAATCCGCCGTAATCAGGACCGCACGGCGGCCTCTGCCGTCTGTTAGAACGAGCGCTTTGACCCACAGATCGGTCAGCTTTCCATCTGCCGGCCGGTTGCGGCCGGCATAACCGGCCATCCACATCGGCTGCTGTGGAGTGATAGCCGCGGCGGCGGCGCCCGCCCGCCATGATTTGGCGACGACGACGCTTGATGCGGTGATCGCTATCAGAAACACGATCAGGCCGGTTTTGCGAAATTTCAGTTCCCGCTCCCCGGACCCGCCGACGAGCGTAACAGATCGAGTTTCTATCTCCATCTTTCCGGCGAATCGTGGGACTCGGATGTTCATCACCTCCCCCTTAATCTCTACCACACCAATGCGAGGAGAAATTTACCGAAGCGACTGCAGGTATGCGAGCAGGTCGGCCATCGCTTGTCGATCAATTTCCTTTTCCAGACCTTCCGGCATCAGCGACAGTCCGCTGCTACGGATTTCGTCGATGTCGATTCTTAAAATCGTGTCCGACTCATTGTTCGCGCGTTTCAAAGTAACACTGGTAGCGGTTTCGTCAACAATCATGCCGGTCAGTGAACGTCCCTCTCTGGTAACAACTTCGTACAGCATGAATTGCGGGTTCACTTCACGGCCGGGATCAAGCACATTGAGCAGTATGTTCTCGGGCGTCCGATTGCGCATCGTCGCTAGGTTCGGGGCAATTTCGTGGCCTACCCCCTCGAGCCGATGGCATGCCGCGCAGACCTTTTTGAAAACCCCCCTGCCGCGCTCGATGTCGCCTTTTTGCTTAACAACCTCGGCGTATGACTTGAGCACGGCCTCGCGCGGGCCGACTGCAGTACGCTTGATGAGCAACGTGGCCTGTGCGTGCAACTCGCTATCGTCGCGTTTGGCGATCAATTTCAAACGTGCTGAATCGAGATTTCGAACCGAGATTTTTTCCGCTGCGGCCGCTTCAAGCAAGTTGGCCAGCCAGACATCCCGCGAAAACAACACGTCGTGCGCGCGCGTTCGAACCTGGGGACTGAATTGCCTCCAACGTTTCAAGATCAGATCGGCAACTTCCGGCTGTTCGAATGTGGCGAGCGCCGACAGGGCCGACAGCTGGACTTCGCTCGGCTGAGCCGCATCGAGCAGACTGCCGAGTATCTCCCGCTGTTCGTCGAACACGCCCAGCCGTAACAAGTGAATTGCCTTGACGCGGTCGACAACCGGCCTCTTGAAATCCCCGGCTGCTTCGGCCGCTGAAGTGAGGAGTTGCTTCATAGCCTCGGTCGACCGGCCGGCCGTCGCCGTCTGGATTTGCCGCTCCAAGCCGCTGCCTTTCTTGACCGCGGCCGCCGCGAGCAACGCCTGCAGCAGCGACGTATTTTTGTCGGCAAGTTGTTTGACGGTCGTCAACAACGCGGCGACATCATCAGGCCGCCGTTGTCGGGCGATCTGCGCAACGAGCGAACGAAGAAAAAGCTGTCCACCGCTGCTGCGGCAAAACTTTTCGTCGGCCGCTAATTCGACGAGCACGCCACCGGCGCCTGATGACAATGAGCTTTGCACAGCGAACCGGATGTACGGATCCTCCGCGTCACGCCGCACGATCGAGGCGAGCGCTTTGTTACGACCTTCGCCCCCAACTTCGCCGAGCGTAAATGCAAGTTGATAACGAACCCGCAGGCTTGGATCGTTGGCCATGCTGCACAGTTTGTCCTTAAGCGCTGAAGATCGCTCGGCGATATGCCCTGCCAGCCGCACCGCGTGTTCTCGATGTTGCCAATCTGAGTCGTCAAGCGGCGAGAAAAGCAGCGCGGGAGCCAACCCGCCAAGCCCCCAGAGCGCATCGTACGCGGACGGCCACATTTTTCTCTTGATCACGCCCAATAGAATTGGGATCGCCCTCCGCTGGCCGCGGCCATAGATCAATCTCGCAGCCGTATCCCGATGCCAACCATTTTTGTCGCTCAATGTATCGACAAGTTCCGCAAGCGACGCGTTGCCCAATTCCGGCCGGTCGATATGTCGGTACTTTTCGTCGACGATCCGATAAATCCGCCCGCGATTGCGGCCGCTGTTTAAGTCGAGGTGCTTTTTGATCGGCGGCGGCAAGCTCCCGGGATGCTCGATTACCTCGCGATACATGTCGGCGATATACAGGCCGCCGTCCGGACCATTGCACATTTGCACCGGTCGAAACCAAATATCGGTCGATGTGAGAAACTCGCTTTTTTCATCCATCCGATGAGCGATAAAACCGATTCCCTTGCGCTCCAGTCGCTTGCGGTGAATCAAATTGCTGCCGACATCCGCCACGAAAGCCCAGTCCGAAAAGTTCGTGAATCGACTGTCGCCGCGATAGATTGTGATTCCGGTTGAACCCGTAAAATAACCGGCGGCCGTGCCGCCACCTTCGACCGGCCCCGGTACGATGCCCTTGACCCGCAAGCGTGTCCGCACGATCCGCCACGGTTCAACCGGGCTCGAACGAAAAACGGTTGCCTGCGGCCCGTCGGATGCGATGCTCCAACGAACGGACGGTGGTTTCACGTACGGATTTCGGCGCGCGTAACGATCTTCGAAAGCGACGAACTGTATGTGGTTGCTGTTCGAGCAAACAAATTTGTCTCCCCGTGACGTGAAACTTAACCCGTGCTGCCCGCCACCGCTGGTCGGCTCGAGGTCTAGCGTTCGCGGGTTAAATGCAAAATCGCGTCCACGCAGACCGACCGGGGGCAATTCAGGTTTGTCCGGTCGGCGTACGGACGCACCGGCGCTACTGGTTGCACCGTGGATACGATTATCCGGGCCCCATTTGAAGGTGTTGAGCAAACCCTGTACGTTGCCGCGACCAAATCCCGTAAAGACGACTCGATTGATGTCCGCCTTGCCATCGCCATCGGTATCTTTGCAGTATCGAATGTCCGGAGCGGCTCCCACAAACACGCCGCCATCCCAGCAAGACACGGCTGTCGGCCACGATAGGCCGTCGACATAGACCGAACTTTTATCGTACCGCCCGTCATTGTCGGTATCGGTCAGCAGTCGCACCCGTCCAATGTTTAGCTTTTCATCCTCCGAGTAGCCGCGCATTTCCACGACAAATAATCGCCCATATTCGTCGAATGCCATGGCCACCGGATCCACCACCAACGGCTCGGCGGCGACCAACTCGACGCGAAACCCAGCCACCAGCTTAAATGTCTTCAACGCCTCGGACGGCTCTGTGGGTGGAATCCGTTGCAATTCGTTGCTGTAATCACGATCGACAGAATCGGCGGCCGGTTCGGCGGCAACCGTACACCGCACGAGCAAACCTACAAAGACCGCAAACAGCATCCCGAGCTGCATAATGCCGGGGCGATGCTTCAGCATAGCGAATCTCCGGTTCGCGTCGGCGAAAGGCTGAAGCATAACCGAGAACATCACACTTTCCCACCATCTTCGATCACAAACCGGCCAGCCAATCGCCCGCTCGTCATGGCCCCCGCAATATGCAGACCATGCCCCCAGAGTATCATGCCGCCCAGCCCGTTCTGCCTATCGCATACAGCCGGGGAATCACCTCACCATGATCACACAGGACCTGCAATCGTTGATTGACTGCCGCGCCGTCCGCGGCAACGACGATGAGACGTCGTCGGATTCTCGCATCGGTTACGCGTGGATGTCCCAGCCCTTGCGGTACCGCTTCTTGATATAACGCTCGGCCTCCGGCAGATTCTTGGCTTCAAGTTTCTCGGCGTCCCAGGTGATCTCTTCGCCGAGCCGATAAGCCACGTTGCCCAACAAATTATGCTCGATCAGCGCGCCGGAGTATTCAAAATTGCAGAGTGTCGGCGCGCCGGTTTTGGCTGCGTTGATCCATTCGCGGTGGTGACCCAACGATTTGGGGATTGTTTTGGGGGGCGCTTGAAAGTCTTTATATTTCTCCGCGGGCAACAAAACCCGCCTTCCATAATCGGCTACAAGCTGCCCTTCGTCGCCGACGAACATGACGCCGATATGCCATGCGGCGAGGTTAATACCGGGCGGCGACTTTGGCCGTTTTTTGTGGTGATACCATTTGAGTGTTACCGCGGCCCGTCTGTCCGTCGGCGGATGCTGCCAGTTAACAATCATCCACGGCGGGTTCGAGTACTGATGGACAGGCGGGCCTTCGGCCGAGCACTTTGTCGGGTGCTTGAGATCCAGTGCCCAGTACGGCAGGTCTATTAAATGACTGCCCATGTCGCCGAGCACGCCATTGCCGAAATCCCACCATCGATTCCAAGTCAAGTTGCCGGGAAGATAGCCGGGGTTAAAACCTCGATCGGCTGTCGGACCTAGCCACAAATCCCAGTGCAGATGCTTTGGAATCTCGGCTACGGTCGGCAACACCCCTACCTCACCGCTGGTACGGCCACACCATACGTGCGCCTCGCGGACCGTACCAATTGCGCCCGATTGGACGAGTTCGACGACGCGACGATAATTGTCCGTGGCGTGGATTTGAGTGCCCATCTGCGTGGCGACTTTCGACGCCCTGTACGTCTCGCGCACGATCCTCGCTTCTTCGACCGTGTGAGCCAGCGGTTTTTCGCAGTAGACGTGTTTGCCGCTACGCATGGCGGCCACGGCTGCCGCTGCATGCGTGTGATCCGCGGTACTAATTACAACGGCGTCAATGTTTTTCTGCTCGCAAAGTTTCCGCCAATCGTTGAAGCGGGCAGCCTTCGGAAATTGCTTCGAAGCCTGATTCAAATAGTTGTCGTCGATATCACACAGCGCGACAATATTTTCGCTACGCACGCCGCCGGTATTGGCACGGCCGCGACTATTGACGCCGACGATGCCGATATTTAGTTTTTCGTTCGGCGATTTGCTTTCTTCCGCCGCCCCCGCGCCGGCTACCCAGAATCCGCCGCCAAGAACTGCCGATTGTTTTAGGAACCCGCGTCTATTTGGTCGATGAGCCATGAGCCGGTCCTCGCGCTAAAGTGGTGAGTTGTGACTGCCGACGTGCGACCGTCATTCTACGGCAGGCTCAACTGTGGCCCAACGGGGAGCGCCCCGGATATGACAAAGGGCTTTGGTTAGAACACCTCTGCGCTGTGTCGCCGTTAGACGAAGCCGTTCATAACTTCAGGCGGTGCCGGTCCATAGGTAGAGGGCTCCATGGTGGATGATGCGAGACCCTTACTCAGGCTGCGAAGTTCACTTTCGAATCCAAACAGCAGTGAAAGCGGAGCCTCGGCGTCAATGATCGTTCGATTGCCCCGGTGGGTATTGCCGTGAATAACGGCCCGCTTTTGTTGCAGGTTGCTGATAATGTCGCCAAGGTTTTCTTCCGGTGTGCTAATCTGCACCCGCATGATGGGCTCGAGCAGCACGACCCGCGCCTGGTCGAGGCCCCGATCGAAGGCGTCGTTGGCCGCAATCCGGAAGGCGACCTCGCTGGAATCCGCCTCATGTACCTCGCCGCCGGTAACCGTAATTTTCACGCGCGTTAACGGATAGCCAAACATTCCGCCGCCCTGGCAACGGGCTTCGAGTTCCTCAATGGCCGGTTGCAGAAACTCGCCGGGCAGTGAATCAAACGCCCGGTTGCTGACCACACCGGAACCAGATGCGGTCGGCTCCATGTGGATGTTGAGTTTGGCGAAGGTAGCCTTGCCGGCAATCTGCCGCTGGCATTGTCCGGTAACTCCCACGGTAGTTTCAATCGTTTCACGGTAACTGACGCGCGGTTTGTGGACTTTCACATTAAGGTTGAAATCGCGGAGCAGGCGATGTTTGATCACCTCCAAATGCAACTCGCCCATGCCGCTAATCAGCGTCTGGCCGGTCTCTTCATTTTCTTTGCCCCTAAATGTCGGATCCTGGCGGCGCATCAAGCCGAGCGTATCGGCCAACTTTTTACGCTCGGTCGAGGATTCCGGTTCAATGGCCATCGAAATGACCGTTTCAGGAAAGTCGATCGTCTCCAGCAGGATCGGCTGCTGCGTGTCGCAGATTGTGTCGCCCGTGACCGAATGCCGCAGACCAATCACGCCGACGATGTCGCCGCATTCCACGCGGTCAATTTGATGCGCTTTGCCGCCCGGTTTGATGTGCCAAAGCTGGGCCGCGTTTTCTTTTTTATCTTTCCCGGGGTTGTAGACCCGCGTACTGGCCTTGAGCGAACCGGAATACACCCGAACATAAGCCAGATCACCTGTTTTTTCGGCCTCGATCTTGAAGACCAGGCCGCAAAACGGATCGTCCAGTGTTGGACCTCGCGTCTCTAGGTTGTCTTTTTTCTTCGGGTTCGTACCTTTGACAGGGGGCAGATCAGCGGGACTGGGCAGAAACTTCGAAACGGCGTCCAGCACCGGTTGGACTCCGATAAAATCGAGTGCCGAACCGCAGAGCACCGGCTGAATTAATTCGTGCAACGTCGCTTCGCGAATCACGCTCCGCAGCAAGTCCTTCGGAATGGGTGCTTCTTGCAGCGCCAACTCCATTAGCTCATCACTGGTGTCGTAAAGCTGCTCGAGCATCTGACTTCGCGCTTGTTCGGCGCGATCATGGTGCTCATCTGGAATTTGGTGTTCGAGGACTTTCGCGCCTTGACTTTCTTCAGCGAAGGTGAGCATTTTCATCGAAATCAAATCGATAATGCCGCAAAATGCGTCCTTTATGTGCGGCGGACCCGCACCGATAGGAATGCTGAGTACGACGGGATTGGCCTGCAATCGTTCTCGCATCTCCTTGATCACCGCGTCGAAGTCGGCGCCTTCACGGTCCATCTTGTTAATGAGGGCGACCCGTGGAACGTGGTAGCGATCGGCTTGCCGCCAAACAGTTTCGCTTTGTGCTTCGACGCCTTCACGGGCACTGAAAACGACTACCCCGCCATCCAGTACGCGGAGGCTGCGTTCGACCTCGGCGGTAAAATCAACGTGGCCCGGCGTGTCGATCAAGTTGATTGTTACATCCTTCCAATCAAATGTGACGCAGGCGGAATAAATTGTGATGCCCCGTTGCTGTTCTTCCGGGTCGACGTCGGTACGGGTCGTGCCTTTGTCTACCTCGCCCATCCGGTGCGATGCACCGGCGTAGAACAGCATCCGCTCGGTCAGCGTCGTCTTGCCGGCATCGATATGAGCAATGATGCCGATGTTGCGGAGGTTTTCGAGTTTTCGTTGCATGGGTGTCAGCTTTTAGCGGTCGGCCTTTCGCTTGCTTTTCCCGATCGCCGACCGTGCAGTTTGCGCACAAAAAAACCGCGGCGGCGCGAAAGGCGCCGGTCGCGGGTGACTGTAATGATTACCAAGCAAAATGTGCAAAGGCTTTGTTGGCGTCGGCCATGCGATGCACATTTTCGCGGCGGGTCATGGCGGCGCCTTCGCGGTTGTAGGCGGCCACAAATTCGTCGGCCAATTTCTGGTGCATGGGACGGCCCTTCTTGTCGCGAACTGCGATGAGAATCCAGCGAATTGCCAACGACTGCTGTCGCTTTCGGTTGACCTGCATTGGTACCTGATAAGTAGAACCGCCGACCCGCTTGCTGCGGACTTCGAGCTCGGGCTTCACGTTCTCGAGCGCTTTCGTAAACACGTCGATGGGTTCGGCATCGCTGATCTTTTTGGAAATCACTTCCAGCGCGTCGTAAAAGACACGCTGCGCGGTGCTCTTTTTACCATCCCACATCAGGACGTTGATAAATTTGCTGGCGAGCACCGAACCGAATTTCGGATCGCCTGTCAGCTGCTTCGCGCTGGCCGTAATTCTTCCCATAACGTTTCCTATTGGCCTGCTATTTTTTCGCGCCGTAACGACTACGGGCTTGCTTGCGGCCATCGACGCCAAGCGTATCCAAGGCGCCGCGGATAACCTGATAGCGGACTCCCGGCAAATCGCGGACTCGTCCGCCACGGACCAGAACGATTGAGTGCTCCTGTAGGTTGTGGCCCTCGCCCGGAATGTAAACCGTGACTTCTTTGCCGTTGGAAAGCCGGACGCGAGCGATCTTACGCAACGCCGAATTCGGCTTCTTGGGTGTCATCGTCTTGACCTGCAAACAAACACCACGCCTTTGTGGACAGCGATCCAACACGGGCGCTTTACTTATCCGTTTCGGTTTTTTACGTCTGCGACGAGTTAGTTGATTGATTGTGGGCATGCCTGTTCGACCTAACGTCTCCGCGATAAACGGAAACATGCAAAGCTAACAAATTACGAGTTTTTGTCAATGGAGTTCCGGTAGCCGCGTCAGTTGTCCTCTGGCTTGTCGCCACCGCCAAACAGCGCCTCGAAACCCGGGTCTGGTTCCGTTGGTTCTGAAACGGGTTGTGATGGTTCGACGAGCTGCGGCAATGTCGGTGGGGCCGCCTGTTCGGTAGTCAAGGCCGCCGGCGCCGCAGTTTTTACCTCGCCCGTGTCGAGTAGCGGGAACGTACGCGATAGCACGAGGTCTTTCTCGGCCTTGAGCGCTTCGAGCGCCTCGGGTCGAATGCGAACTTCCGATTCCTGGAATGTCCTAAATCCCGTGCCGGCCGGAACTAAGTGACCTAAAATGACGTTCTCCTTCAGGCCAACCAAGCGGTCGACTTTGCCAGCCAATGCCGCTTCGGTCAACACCTTGGTGGTCTCCTGGAAACTGGCCGCCGAGATGAAACTCGTGCTCTGCACCGCAGCCTTGGTGATACCGAGCAACTGCGTGCTGGCAGTCGACGATTTCGGTCGGGTACCTTTTGCCGGGGCACCGCCGAGTGCTTCGATCTGTGCATTGGCTTGTTCGAGCGCATCCTTGGGAACAATATCACCGAGATCAAATTCGCTATCACCCTTTTCAGAAATTTTTTGGCAGTGTGATAAACTATTGTTGACCGCACGGAACTCGAATTTGTCCATCACGTTACCGGGCAGCAACTGAGTGTCCCCCGGATTCTCAATGCGAACCTTGCGGAGCATTTGCGAGACAATGATTTCGATGTGTTTGTCATTAATATCTACGCGCTGGGAACGATACACGTTTTGAATTTCGCGGGTCAGGTATTGCTGGACGGCTTCTTCACCGGAAATTCGTAAAATGTCGTGGGGAACCAACGGGCCATCGACCAACGCTTCGCCGGCCCGCACGTAATCCCCCGCGTGGACGCGCAAGTGTTTGCCGTGCGAAACCAAGTGCTCGCGCTCGATGCCACTCTCGCTGCGAACGATAATCGCCCGCTTGCCGCGACGCTTTTCGCTCAACAACTCGACGTGGCCGTCAACTTCGGCAATAACGGCCGGGTCTTTCGGTTTTCGTGCTTCGAAAATCTCTGTCACCCGCGGCAAACCGCCCGTAATGTCTTGCGTGCCGCCCGCTTCGCGGGGCGTTTTGGCGAGCAAAGAACCCGCGGTGATCTTCTCACCTTCGTCGGCATCGATATACGCCCTCTCCGGCAAGTAATAGAAGTCGAGGATTTTGCCGCTACCATCTTCCAAAACTACTTGCGGGTGAAGGTCACCTTTGTGTTCGGTGATGACCCGCCGAACATTGCCCGTCGCGTCCTTCTCCATCCGCATGGTCTCGCCTTCGATAACGTCCTCGTAGCGGACCTTGCCGCTGACTTCTGCGAGAATCGGGATACTATGTGGATCCCATTGGCAAAGTACTTGACCGGCTTTAGCTTCACTCTCTTCCTCTACCATCAGGTGAGCGCCGGTCGGCACTTCGTATTTCTCCAACTCGCGACCTTTCGGATCGAGGAGCGTCAATTCGCCATTGCGGGCCAAAACGACATTGAATCCGTCTTCGTTCTTAACGACTTTCAGCTTGGTGTACTTAACCGTGCCGCCCTTCTTGGCCTTGATGTCGCTGTCTTCGAGATCGCGACTACCGACACCACCAATGTGGAAAGTCCGCATCGTAAGTTGCGTGCCAGGTTCGCCGATGCTCTGCGCACCAATGATTCCCACCGCCATGCCCTCTTCAACCAGATTTCCCGTTGAGAGGTCCATTCCGTAGCACGCGCGGCAAACGCCCAGCGCCGCTTCGCATGTCATTGGGCTGCGGACTTGTATTTTTTCCAACCCCAACTCTTCAATCCGGCGGGCGGTCTCGGTGGTGATCATTTGGCTCTCGTGCACAATCACTTCATCGGTAATCGGATTGACGATGCTGGTGCGGCTGACCCGGCCACGAATCGAATCGGCCAGCCTGACGTCAACTTTTTCACCGCGGTAAATCACGCCTTTCGTGATACCTTGCGTCGTTCCGCAGTCTTCGATGGTTACGACCACGTTTTGCGCGACGTCGGCCAGTTTTCGCGTCAGGTATCCTGAGTCCGCTGTCTTTAGCGCCGTATCAGCCAAACCCTTGCGGGCACCGTGCGTCGAACTGAAGTACTCCAGAACTGTGAGTCCTTCGCGGAAGTTTGCCTTAATCGGTGTTTCGATAATCCTGCCGGACGGTTTGGCCATCAGCCCACGCATACCGGCAAGCTGCCTGATTTGTTCAACCCCACCACGGGCGCCGGAGATGGCCATTAAGTGGATCGGATTAATGTAGCCCGGTCGGCGAAAATCGCTTTCCAATTCCTCCATCATCTCTTGCGTGATCCGCTCGCGGGCGTGCGTCCAGGCGTCGAGCACTTTATTGTAGCGCTCGCCTTCGGTGATGATCCCCCGCGCATAAAGTTTGTTGGTCTTCAGAACTTCCTTTTCTGCGTCGCCGATAATCTTCGATTTATTCGCTGGCGTAATGAGGTCATCGGTCGCAAATGAAAGACCACTGCGGGTGGCTTCACTAAAGCCGTTCCGGTTCATGTCGTCAAGCAACATAATCGTCGCGCCGCGACCAAGTTTGGCGTAGCAGTCAGAAATCACTTTTGCCAAATCGCCGGACCGCAACGGCAAATTATAAAACGCCATTCCTTCTGGCAGTACGGAATTGAAAATGACGCGGCCAACGGTCGTCTCGATAATCCGCTGCTCGACCGCGTCCTCAGAAGTATCTACCTTGACGGTTGTCCCGGGTGGAAATTGAACTTTGATCTTGGCGTGCGTATCAAGCTTGCCTAGGGAATAAGCCAGTATGACTTCATCAACGGACGAGAACACCATACCTTCGCCCGACCGCTCCGGAAGCATCGTCGTCATGTAATAGCTGCCCATCACCACATCCTGAGACGGACTGATAATCGGTTGTCCGTTCGAGGGGCTAAAGATATTATGCACCGACATCATTAACGTATGCGCTTCGACTTGGGCCTCGATCGAAAGCGGCAAGTGAACCGCCATCTGGTCGCCATCGAAGTCCGCATTGAAGCCCTTACAAACCAACGGATGCAACAGAATCGCGTTGCCTTCGACCAGTATCGGTTCGAACGCCTGGATACCCATACGGTGCAACGTCGGCGCGCGATTGAGCAGCACGGGGTGATTGGTGATCACTTCCTCGAGAATGTCCCACACTTCTTCGTCGCGGCGCTCGAGCATTTTTTTAGCGCTTTTGATCGTGTCTGCGTGGCCAAGTTCCTTGAGGCGGCGAATAATGAATGGCTGAAACAGTTCGAGCGCGATCTTTTTGGGCAAGCCACATTGATGCAGCCTTAGCGACGGGCCGACAACGATCACACTGCGGGCGGAATAATCGACGCGCTTGCCCAGCAGGTTTTCGCGGAACCGGCCCTGCTTACCCTTGATCATGTCGGTAAGCGATTTGAGTGGACGGTTGCTGCTGCCGAGCACCGGCCGTTTGCAACGATTATTGTCGAACAGCGCGTCAACCGATTGCTGTAACATTCGCTTTTCATTGCGAATGATCACTTCAGGAGCATTCAAATCGACCAGTTTTTTAAGACGGTTGTTGCGATTAATAATGCGGCGGTATAGATCGTTTAGATCGCTGGTGGCAAAGTTGCCCGAATCCAGCAACACCA
The DNA here is from genome assembly GCA_036337375.1 of Planctomycetota bacterium. GTDB lineage: Bacteria > Planctomycetota > Planctomycetia > Pirellulales > UBA7805 > JAYZEI01. The sequence goes on from JAYZEI010000053.1 coordinate 19,509, forward strand.
GCGGTCGCAAGTCCGGTGGGATAACCGGAATCACGTCCAGCACCATCCAGTCGGGCTTGTTGTCGCTGTCGCGGATTGACTCAACAACTTTTAACCGGTTGATCAACTCCTTCGCTTTTTGCTTCGAGCCCGTTTCCGCCAAATCTTTACGAAGATCGATAGAAAGCTGCACCAAATCGAGCTTCAACAACAGCTTGCGGACCGCTTCGGCACCCATGTCGGCTTCAAACGAACCCTCGCCATATTCGGTAATCGCAGCCCGGTATTCCTCCTCGGTCAACAGCTGCTGAGGCTTCAGCGCCGTGTCACCCGGCTCGACCACAACGTAGTCCTGAAAATAAATGACCTTTTCCAGGCTCGTCGTTTTTATCGCCAACAGGTTACCCAGGCGACTTGGCATAGCCTTGAAAAACCAGATGTGCACGACCGGAGCGGCGAGTTCAATGTGGCCCATCCTCTTGCGCCGTACGCGACTGTGCGTAATCTTGACGCCACAGCGGTCGCAGATCATGCCCTTGTACTTCATGCCGCGATATTTGCCGCACGAACATTCCCAGTCCTTTTCCGGACCGAATATACGCTCGCAGAACAAACCATCTTTTTCCGGGCGATATGTCCGGTAATTAATCGTTTCCGGCTTTTTTACTTCGCCAAACGACCAGCTACGAATATCGTGCGGCCGTGCCAGACTGATTTTTACCGAGGCGTAATCATTGATGCGGTCGTAAGAGCCCTCGCCAATGCTCATGCCGGTTCTCCTCTTAAGGAAATGAATGACCAAATAACTTTACTGTTGGTCGTTGGTCATTTCAGTTAAATTCGTCGTTTCTCTAGTTGCATATTCAAACCGAGGCCACGGATTTCGTTAGTCAGCACGTCAAAACTGGCGGGCGTACCCGCTTCGAGCGTGTTTTCACCCTTGACCATCGACTCGTAGATCTTTGTGCGACCTTCGACGTCATCACTTTTGACGGTCAGCAGTTCCTGCAAAATGTAGGCAGCGCCGTAGGCTTCCAACGCCCAAACTTCCATCTCGCCAAACCGCTGGCCACCAAACCTCGCTTTACCACCCAGCGGTTGTTGCGTGATGAGCGAGTACGGACCGGTGCTGCGGGCGTGGACTTTGTCGTCCACCAAGTGATGCAGCTTGAGCATGTAGATGTAGCCGACTGTCGCTTCCTGCTCGAACGCTTCACCGGTACGGCCGTCGAACAGTTGCGATTTTCCCGTCTCCGGCAAACCCGCCTCTTTGAGTGCTTTTTTAATCACTTCTTCGGTGGCTCCATCGAAAACGGGTGTGATGGCCTGGAAGCCTAGCTTGGCGCCGGCCCAACCCAGATGCGTTTCAAGAATCTGTCCCACGTTCATACGGCTGGGAACGCCCAGCGGATTGAGCATAATCTGGACCGGCGTCCCGTCCGCCAAAAATGGCATATCTTCTTGCGGCAGAATCTTGGCGATGACACCTTTATTTCCATGCCGACCCGCCATCTTGTCGCCGATAGAAATAACCCGTTTCGTCGCGACGTAAACTTTCACCATTTGCAGTACGCCGCTGCGTAATTCGTCGCCGCGCTTCATGGAATTGAGTTGGCGATCTCGGGCATCGATTGCCTCTTCGACGGCAGGCCAGTGCGCTTTGTAAATCTTTTCGACACTGGCCCGTCGCTGTGAACTGCGCAGCTTGAGCCAATCAAGCGAAAAACGCGGCGCGACCTCGGCAATGAATTTAGGATCTTGGTCGCCCGAGATCGGCGTTCCGTCTTCGTCGGTCACCGCACGGCCGGTCACCGTCTCAATTTCGGCGGTCATCGCGCAAAATACCTCGGCAATGCGGGTGTTGCCGGAGGTCTCGGCCTGTTTGAGCGTTTTTTCGAATACCTTCCGCTCTTCGTCGCTGAGACTCATGCGGCGCGAGAATTTTTGCGTGTCGATGACGATGCCCTCGACGCCGGAGGGGACATCCAGTGAATCATTCTTGACGTCTTCGCCAGCCCGGCCGAATATTGCGTGCAGCAGTTTTTCTTCCGGCGTCAGTTCCGTTTTCGACTTCGGTGAAACCTTACCGACCAGCACATCCCCCGAACGGACGTACGTGCCGACACGGACGATACCGCTTTCGTCCAGGTTGCGCAACGCCCTTTCACTGACGTTGGGAATGTCCCGAGTGAATTCTTCGCGGCCCAACTTTGTCTCGCGAATTTCGATATCGAATTCTTCGATGTGAATCGACGTGTACGAATCGTTTTTGACCAGTTCCTCACTGATGATGATGGCGTCCTCGAAGTTGTAGCCCTCGAATGACATAAAGGCCACCAGCACATTGCGGCCCAGTGCCAATTCGCCCTGGAACGTGGCCGCACCATCGGCAATCACATCGTTCTTGTCGATGACTTGGCCAACCTCGACGATCGGCTTCTGAATCTGACAAGTCCGTTCATTCAAGCCGACAAATTTCCGCAAACGATAGACGTCGCTGCCGATTTCTATACGGTTGGCATCCACATAGGTCACGTTTCCCTTGCGGCGGGCGCGAATGACCATGCTGGAGTTTGCGGCGACAGCCGTCTCCAGCCCAGTTCCGACCAGCGGCGGTTCGGTCACCAGCAGTGGTACCGCTTGCCGCTGCATATTTGAACCCATCAACGCGCGATTCGCATCATCGTGTTCCAGAAAGGGGATCAGTCCAGCGGAAACGCCGACCATCTGGCTGGGCGCGATATCAATATATTCGACCTTGCCCACCGGAGCCTGGACAAAATCGCCCTGCTGCCGCGCGATGATCGTGTCGCCATCAAGGTGACCGTTTTTGATCTTGGCATCGGCCGGTGCCACCAATGCCTCGGCCTCTTGATCGGCACGCAGCCACACAACTTCGTCGGATAATTTTCCCTTAACAACTTCGCGATACGCTGTGACCAAAAAACCGTACTCATCGACCGACGCATACATCGCCAGTGACGAAATCAGGCCGATGTTCGTGCCTTCCGGCGTTTCGATTGGGCAGATACGGCCATAGTGCGAAATATGTACGTCGCGGACCTCGAAACCCGCACGTTTTCGATTCAAACCGCCCGGGCCAAGCGCCGAAAGCCGTCGCTCGTGCGTCAGCATCGAAAGCGGATTGGTTTGGTCAACGACTTGTGAAAGCTCGCCGCGGCCAAAAAAGTACTCGATTGCCGCCGAAATACTCTTGGGATTGATCAAGCTGCGGGGCGTCATGTCCTCTACATCCTTCAGACTCATCCGCTCCTGAACAGTACGACGGAGCTTCAAGAACCCCTTTCTCATCTCGTCGCTGGCCAATTCGTCGATCGTGCGGAGGCGGCGATTGCCCAAGTGGTCAATGTCGTCCACTTCGACTTCAGGATCGTTGGAAACCAAACGGATCAGGTACCGCACAGAAGCCAACAGGTCCTCGGGCCGCAACGTCATCTCGTTGTCCGATACCTTCAAACCAAGCTTGCGATTAATCCGAAATCGGCCAACCTTGCCGAGCCGATAACGATTTGTGTCGAAGAATTTTTCGGCGAACAATGCTTTCGCTTTTTCCAACTGTGGCGGATTGCCCGGTCGCAGCCGCTGATAGATGCGAAGCAGCGCTTCCTCGTGACTAGCCGTGTTGTCTTCCTGCAGGCTATTGAAGATCAGCATCGAACGCGGTTCCGGCATGACGTGAACGGTCGTCAGCCCGGATGTGCAAATCGTCTCCGCGGCGTTCTTGGTGATCTTGTGCCCCGATTCGACGATTACTTCGCCAGCGCGGTCGCTCTTGGCCGGATAGACAATATCATCGACGGCAATCTTGCCTTCGAGCTTAGCAACACTACGACCGTCGACCACTTTTTCATTCGACGTCTTGTAAAACGATCGAATGATGTCGCGGTTCAACCCAAACTTGGGATGCATCGCACGCAGCAACGTGACTGCCGAAAATTTACCGCTTTGATCGATGCGGACCGTCAGCACGTCTTTCTTACTGACGTTCAGTTCGATCCAACTGCCGCGCTCGGGAATAATGCGGCAGCTGTGCAGCATGCGATCGCCGGTGTCCAGTTCTTTGACGAAATCAACACCGGGCGAACGGTGCAGCTGGCTGACAACAACACGTTCGGCACCGTTAATAATGAACTCGCCACCACCCAGCATAATTGGCATGTCACCCAGATAGACCTCTTCCTCCATTGGTTCGTCTTTGGTCAAACGCAACCAAACGCGAAACGGCCGGCCGTAGGTCAACCGTAGCTGCCGACACTCGTCCGGCTCGTAGCGCGGTTTGCCCAGTTCGTAACGGATGTACTCCAACCGCAACGTTTTATCGTAGCTCTCAATCGGAAATATCTCCTGCAAGACCGATTCAAGGCCCTGCAGTTTACGCTTGTCCGAATCCAGACCGTACTGCAGAAAACGCTCGTAACTTCCCGTCTGGATGGCGGTCAGATTTGGAGTATCGTAGTCATCTCGGCGACCGCCAAATCGGCGAACTTCCTTGGGACGAAGCCGTCGTTCTCCCGAAATTGCCATAGTCGAAAACTCCTGGTGTAGAAATTAGGGCGTCAAACTTCTGAAGCGTCGAAGACTCCCGAGGTCCGTACGCAGCCTGGGCTGGGAAATCAAAAACGCGTCACCGCTTGGATGTGAACAAAGGTCAAAAAAATCTACCTGTGGCAACGGAAACGTCCGGTGCGTCGACCGGCACGTTGCGGGGCCAAAGATGCAAAAAATTTACTTGATAGAGGCGGTTGCTCCAGCTTCTTCAAGCTTGGCTTTAGCTGCCTCCGCATCTTCCTTGGAGACTCCTTCCTTCACGGGCTTTGGCGCGCCATCGACAAGCTCTTTGGCCTCTTTGAGCCCTAAACCGGTAAGTGCACGAACCTCTTTAATGACGCCGATCTTCTTTTCGCCGAATGATTCGAGGATCACGTCAAATTCAGTTTGTTCTTCGGCCGCAGCACCACCGCTACCGTCGCCACCGAGCATCGGCCCAGCAACCATAACGCCCCCGCCGGCA
>JAYZEI010000054.1:0-9603 GCA_036337375.1 Planctomycetota bacterium
ACGATGGAAGTAGCGGAAACCAACGGCGGCGTATCTAAGAAGGCGGCCGGATTTGTGCTGCCGCTAGGCGCAACGATCAACATGGATGGTACGGCGCTTTACGAAGCGGTGGCGGTTGTATTTTTGTTCCAATGCTACGGCGTCGATCTGAGCGTGACGCAGATTGGAGTTATCGCGATCACGGCCACGCTGGCAGCCGTCGGTGCGGCCGGGATTCCGTCAGCGGGGTTGGTGACGATGGTTATCGTGGTGCAGGCGGTCAACGCCGGACTGCCGATGGAGAGCCGACTGCCGCTCGCCGCGGTCGGCGTCATTCTGGGAATCGACCGCATTCTCGACATGTGCAGAACGACCGTCAACGTGTGGGGCGATGCTGTTGGCGCGAAGATTATCACGAGAATCGCGCCCGATTCGTAACGGGACTATTTTAGTTCGATGATCGCCCGGCACTGCTTTTCCAATCGCGCCGCGATCTCGGGAAATTCCTCGATCACGTTGCGCTTTTCGGAAATGTCTTCCGCCAGATTGAACAATTGATACGGCTTTTGAAAGGGCCGCCCGTTTGGTCGTTCGCGCCCGCCCGAGCCGTTGCCGAGCACTAATTTCCACTTGCCGCTGCGGATTGCAAACATGCCGGCCGCCGAATGATTGATGACGGCCGGCCGCTCGGCCACCGGTTTGTCGCCTTGCATCTGCGGCAGAAAACTGAAGCTGTCCGGTGCGGCCCCCTCGGGCGGGCGTTTGCCGACGACATCCGAAACGGTGGCAAAAAAATCGGTCAAGCAGATCGTGTCATCGCAGGTGCTGCCCGCCTTGACCCTGCCCGGCCAGCGCACAAAAAACGGCACGTGATGCCCTGCTTCCCAAATATCGGCCTTCGTACCGCGAAAGAGATAGTTCGCCGTGTGATTGCTAGCGCGGTAGGCCTGTATCGACTTATCATCGACATGATCGGTTGCGTCTGCATCATCGCGTCTGAACATGAACGACCCGTTGTCGCTGCTGTAAATCACGATGGTGTTGTCAGCGACGCCCGCGGCGTCGACCGCCCGCAGCACTTCGCCGACCGTCCAGTCCACCTGCACGATGAAATCGCCGTAAGGGCCCAGTTTGGTTTTTCCCGCAAATCGCGGATGGGGCAGCACCGGTTTGTGCGGTGCGGTCAGCGGAAAATATAGAAAGAACGGTTTTTCTTTATTGCTCGATTCGGTGCGAATAAACTTCACCGCATCGCGGGTGAGATCGTCGAGGCAATCTTCCATGACCAAATCTTCGCCGCGTGGGCCGCGGCGGAGAAATGCCGGAAACTTTTGAGCCGGTTGCGTGACCGTCGATGGCTCGGTAGCCCGACTATTTCGAAAATAGAGATAGGGCGGAAAATCGAGCGACGCGGGAATTATGTACGAGTAATCGAAACCCAAGTCGTTCGGTCCGTGGGTCAACGGTTTGCTGTAGTCGATCGCCTTGCCGTCCTCTTTTTGGGCGAAACCCAAGCCGAGATGCCATTTGCCGACGATGCCGGTTTTGTAGCCGGCCGTCTTTAAGAACGAAGCGACTGTCGGCCGCTCGGTTTCGATCAGTGGCGGACCGTAACCGTTTTGGACTCCTCGCTTCAGTCGGCTCCGCCAGCAATAACGGCCCGTGACCAGACCGTAACGCGTTGGCGTACAAACCGCCGACGGGGTGTGCGCGTCGGTGAAGGTGATTCCCGCGTCGGCCAGGCGGTCCAGATTGGGCGTGGGGATTTTTGAATCGGGATTCAGCGCGTGGACGTCGCCGTAACCCATGTCATCGGCGAGGATGAAAATGATGTTGGGCGGGTTTTCGGTACCGAACACGGCCTCCGCCGCAAATGAGGCTGAAAAAACTGCCAATGCCGTCAACGCCGTTGTAAATTTCATAAAAAAGCTCTGCGAGTCGTGCATCATCAAGGGGCGAAAAACGAAGGGTGAACACGGTCGCCATTCTAGCCTAGATTTTCGACAATGATATTGTCCTGCGGTTCGGTAACGTGTGGGGACCCTCGGGCAACCATTCGGCGAGGTCGGGCATTCGGCGAGGTCGGGAAATTCGCACCGAGCGGTCGATCGACGCCGACACGGATTTGCCATTCTGCAAACGTCTAGGGAGGAGACTTGGTAGACCTCGCCTTAGGCCGTGGCGGTCGCCGGCCGCCGCCGTGTACGGATTTTCATATTGAGCAGCTCGACGACCAATGCAAAGGCCATGGCGAAGTAGATGTAGCCTTTGTTGAGGTGTGTGCCGATCCCCTCGGCGACCAGCATCACGCCGATCAGGATCAAGAAACTCAGCGCAAGCATTTTGACGGTCGGATGTTGATCGACGAAGCGGCTCACCCTTCCGGCGAAGATCATCATGACCACGATGGCAATGATGATCGCTGTGACCATGATCCAGATTTTGTCGCGCTCGACCATTCCTACCGCGGTGATAACCGAATCGAGTGAAAAAATGACGTCCAACACCGCAATTTGCGCGAGCACAGACCTCAGGCTCACCTGCTGGCCGTTGCGTCGATCAGGTTGATCGTCTTCGAACTTGGCGTGGATTTCATGGACGCTCTTGCAGATCAAGAACAACCCGCCGACGATCAGGATCAGGTCGCGGACGGAGACTTCATTGACGTCCTGGTGCAGCCAAGCTTCGGGCAGGCCGAGGCTCTGTAGCGCAAACAGCGGTTCGGTTAATCCCAGAATCCACGACAGCGAAAACAGCAGCAGAATGCGCGCGACGAGGGCCAGGGTCAGGCCAATAAATCTCGCCTTGGCGCGAAGTTGTTCGGGCAGCCGGCCGACCAAAATTGCGATGAAGACGATATTGTCGATACCTAGGACGATTTCCATCGCCGTGAGTGCGACCAGGGGGACGACGATGTCCAGCATGGCGGTGCCCTTGTGTTAATAGATTTACGACGACTCCAAATAGCCAAGAGAATAGCAAAGCTCCGAAAAAATTGCGCGAGCCCCCGGTCGCCGTTCGCGGTCGTGCTGTAGGCTCAATATTGATAGCCGAAATCACGGGGTTGCCACTGGGAACAGTTTGCAATTGCCGTTATGTTGGGTGATCCGAAATTGTGAAGTCCACCATGGAGACGAGCAGGCAAGTGAGCGAAAATTCTGATTCCCAGCCCGATTTTGAAAAAGGCGACGGCCTGCTGCCGGCGATCGCTCAGGACAAGGACACGGGCGATGTGTTGATGGTGGCGTACATGAATGCCGAGAGTTACGCAGAAACACTCGAAACCGGGCGCGCGGTCTACTTCAGTCGGAGCCGGGGTAAACTGTGGCGCAAAGGTGAAGAGAGTGGTAATGTCCAGGAGGTCGACTCGATGTATTTAGACTGCGACCGCGACACAATTCTGCTTAAAGTCAAACAAATCGGTGATGCCGCTTGCCACAAGGGCTACCGAAGTTGTTTCTTTCGCCGAATCGCTGACGGCGGGCTTGAGGTCGTCGGCGAGCGGGTCTTTGATCCTGACGAAGTGTATGGGAAGAAATAACTAGACGGAAGAAATGACCAAATTTACGGTGGCCAATTGTCAAATTCCGTTTGGTGATTGGCCGGCCGGACTAGGTCTTGGATGTTTTGGATGTTATGGAGTCTAACATGGCCACCCCCCTTAAGCTTGGCATCCCGGCCGGCAGCCTTCAAGAAGCGACCGCAGAACTGTTTCGTCGCGCGGGTTATAAGATCACATTTTCGTCGCGGAGTTATTTCCCGGCGATCAACGATGACGAAATCGAGTGTATGCTCATTCGCGCGCAGGAAATGGCCAGGTACGTCGCCGATGGTGTCCTGGATGCGGGGCTGACGGGTTACGACTGGATCATGGAAACCGGCGCCGACGTTCATGAAGTGGCCGAATTGGTCTTTTCCAAGGTCAGCCGCCGCCCCGTGCGGTGGGTACTGTGCGTGCCGAACGATTCGCCGGTCCAATCGGTCAAGGACCTGCAAGGAAAACGGATCGCCACGGAAGCGGTCGGCATGACGCAGTCTTACTTGGCAAAACACGGCGTCGAAGCAAAAGTCGAATTCAGCTGGGGCGCGACGGAAGTCAAGCCGCCAAAGCTTGCCGATGCGATCGTCGAAGTGACCGAAACCGGCAGTTCGCTGCGGGCCAACAATTTGCGGATCGTGGACGAGATATTACAGAGTACGACGCGGTTTATCTCAAATCATGAGGCGTACAAGGATAGTTGGAAGAAACAAAAGATCGACGATATTGCGCTGATGCTGCGGGGGGCCATCGCGGCCGAAGGCAAGGTCGGTTTGATGATGAACGTGCCCCGCGATAGTTTGCAACAGGTGCTCTCGCTGTTGCCGGCTATGCAGAATCCGACCATCTCTAACCTGGCGGACGACGACTGGGTCGATGTCATCAGTGTCATGGACGAATCCGTCGTACGTACAATTATCCCGCGTTTGAAGGCCGCCGGAGCGCGTGGGATTGTCGAGTACCCGCTGACCAAAGTGATCGAGTGATCGGTATGGCGTCTTCCCGCTGGGGAGAGATCGCTGGGGAGAGATTAAGCGGAGGACTCGAAGAGCGATCAAGAATGAAATTCGCAATCTGCAACGAGACATTTCAAGACTGGCCGTTCGAGAAGGCGTTCGCCTACGCGGCCGAGTGCGGTTACACGGGCGTTGAAATCGCGCCGTTCACGATTGCACTGGACGCGAAGGATATCAGCCCGGCGAAGCGAGCAGAGGTCCGACGCCAAGCGGACGATGCCGACTTGGAAATTGTCGGACTGCATTGGCTACTGGCCAAAACGGAAGGGTATCACCTGACGAGCCCCGAAACCCGGGTCCGCGAGCGGACCGTGGAGTACCTGGGTGAACTGGCGCGGCTCTGCCGTGATTTGGGCGGTTCCGTCATGGTTTTCGGTTCGCCGCCGCAGCGCAATTTGTTGCCCGGCGTGACCGCCGAGCAGGCGGCGGATTATGCCGTCGAGGTCTTTCGGCAGGCGGTGCCGGTTCTTGAGGACCATGACGTGACGCTTGCCGTCGAACCGCTGGCGCCGACGGAAACAAACTTTTTGACGACGGCGGCCGAAGCTGTTTCGATCATCGAGCGTGTGGGTTCGCCAAATTGCCGGTTACATTTGGATGTTAAGGCAATGTCCGCCGAAGCGATGCCTGTCGCAGACGTGATTCGCGCGAACGCCGATTATTGCGCCCACTTTCACGCCAATGACGCCAACATGCAGGGTCCCGGTTTCGGCGATGTCGATTTTGTGCCAATCTTAGCGGCGCTCGGCGAGGTCGATTATCGGGGCTGGGTCTCGGTCGAGGTCTTCGACTACGAGCCGGGTATTCAGCGGCTCGTGCGCGAAAGCATCGACTACATGCGGTCTTGTCTCGAGCAACTGTCCGCTTAGATTTCTTCCAAAATTAGCCGCGTTCGCCACCGGCCGGCACTGCGAAATTTTCTCCGTCTGCGAGATGTGGGCTGGTGGTGCCCGGAATTGATTGGGGGGGGCACGGTGTTTGGTTTACGGTGTCTGCGGTTCGCCGATTGGTTTACACTGCAGTAGGGCAGGAGCGTAAGTGTGAATCACCCACACGTTTATCCGACCCTCGCGGATGCTTCGGGTTACAATAGCCAACTGCTCATCAAGCAACCTTGGGACGCACCGCAATGCGGACATTTCTGGTAACTGGCGGCGCCGGGTTTATCGGTTCCCACATCGCGACGGCTCTGGTCGAACGCGGCGACCGCGTGAGGATTCTGGACAACCTGAGCACCGGGTCGGCCCGGAATTTCGAGCACATCGCCGATCGCGTCGAATTCATCGAGGGCGATATCGAAGATAGCCGGGTTGTGTCGGCCGCGGTGCGAGGGGTCGATTGCATTTTTCATCAAGCGGCGTTGGCCTCGGTTCCCCGCAGCGTCGAGGCGCCGCTGGATTCGCACGCGGCTTGCGTGACCGGCAGCGTCAACGTGCTCGACCAGGCGCGGCGCGCAGGCGTGAAGCGCGTGGTCTATGCGTCATCCAGTAGTTTGTACGGCGACCAGTCGACCCCGCCTAATTGCGAGACGGACTTGCCGGCGCCGATCTCGCCTTACGGCGCGGCGAAGCTCTCGGCCGAATACTACTGTAAGGCGTTCGCCGCGACCTACGACATTGAAACGGTCGCACTGCGATACTTCAACGTTTTTGGTCCGCGGCAGGACCCGGACAGCCCCTACTCGGCGGTCATTCCAATTTTTATTACGGCGATTTTGCAGGATCGCAGGCCGGTCATTTACGGCGACGGGCTGCAGTCACGAGATTTTACTTACGTGGCGAATGTCGTCGAAGCCAACCTGCTGGCCGCGGATGCCGGCGGCGTCTCGGGACAGAGCTTCAACGTTGCCGGCGGCCAGAATGTCACGCTGCTGGAGGTGCTGCGGACGCTGAACGATTGCCTGGAAACCGACGTCGAACCGGTTTTCGAGCAACCGCGTGTCGGCGATATCCGCAAAAGCCTAGCCGATATCTCAAAAGCCCGCGCGGCGTTGGGATACGAAGGTCGGGTCGGCTTCGCAGCAGGAGTGCGGCAGTCGATCGGCTACTACCGGCAGGTTCACGAGGAAAAATTGGCCCAGGGCGGGTAGGCCGCGACTGTGCAAGCTTGTGCCGGTGCAAGCTTGTGCCGGTCGACTGAATTCGCGAAAATGACTGCTCGGCCTCGTTTTGCTGGACTCGGCACCCCCTTTTTTGGTCGGGAGATATCAAATTGAAAACAAAATGGATCAAGGCCTTGCGGCTGCTGCTTGTCGCGGCCGGTACCTTTGTGACGGGATGCGAGCGCGGCGGTAACGAGTCGCCGCAAACATCGCCAACCGGGGCCGCCGACTCAAGTGGGACCGAACCGGCGCAGCCGGGAAAAGACGGTGAGCCGGCTCCGGAGACCGGTTCGGCGGCAGTAAATGTCTCGAAAATAAAAGTGTCCGCCGTCGATCTGGCCGGCTATCAGGAACTCGTGAAATCCCACGCAGGCAAGGTCGTGTTGGCCGATGCGTGGGCCACTTGGTGACAGGGTTGCGTCGATGCGTTTCCGCACACGGTTCAGTTGGACCGTAAGTTCAAGGACAAGGGCCTGGCCGTGATTTCCGTCAGCTTTGACCCGCCCGGCGAGCCCGCGGTGCTGCAGAAGTTGAAGGAACTCGAGGCCACGTTCGACAATGTGATCGCCAGGTTCGACGTTCGCGACTACTCGCCTAGCGGGGGGATTCCATACTATCAACTGTACGACCGCAGCGGGAAACTCCGCTATCAGTTCAGCCCATTTCCGGGCGAGAACGAAGAGCCTACCGACAACATGGAAAAACGCATCGAAGAACTGCTCGCCGAGAACGAGGCGGGATCCGTTCTCTCCCCGTAAAGCAGGGAGCGGTCGTACCGAAATAGGCGATGTATTTTCGGTGGCGTTGATGCTGGCTGCGGCCGGCGAAATCGCCGCTCTTGGGGTCTCAAAGCCGCCGGAATTCTAGCGTTCGAGGGCGTCCGGATTGACGACGTTCTTGGGTACGCCGCTTAAATAGCCGCGCAAGTTGTCGGCGGCGCCTTGTAATAGACGCTGGCGAGATTCGCGAGCTGCCCAAGCCACGTGCGGAGTAACCAGGCAGCGGGTGTTGTCGATCAGGATGTTGCCCTCGGCCGGCGGCTCGATGCTGACCACGTCAACCGCGGCGCCCGCAATCGATTCGGACTGCAACGCATCGCAGAGCGCCTGTTCGTCAATCAACGGCCCGCGGGCGGCGTTGATCAAAAGAGCCGTCGGCTTCATCAGTGCCAATCGCCGCGCATTCACCAACTCGCGGGTCTCTTCTGTCAGCGGACAGTGGAGCGTCACCACGTCGGCTTGGGCGAAAAGATCGTCAAGGTCAAGCCAGGCGATTTCCGCACCGGGGATTTTGAACGCGCCCGCTACTTTTGGATCGTACGCGGAAATGTTCATTCCCAGCGCGGCGGCGATCTGCGCCACGCGGCTACCGATTGCCCCCAAGCCCACAACGCCGATCTGTTTTCCCGCCAGTTCCACGATCGGCGAAACCGAAAAACTGAAATCGGGACATACCGCCCACCGGCCAGATTTTACGGCCTGTGAGTTGCCGCCGACGTGATTCGTTAATTCGAGCATCAGCGCGATCGTGTGTTGTGCAATCGATTCGGGACCATACGCGGGCACGTTGGTCACAACGACTCCGCCGCTGGTCGCCGCTTCGATATCGACAACATTCGTTCCCGTCGCAGTAATGCCGATGTACTTCAGCGTGTGAAGCTGCTGGATAATGTCGGCCGACAGCATCGCTTTGTTGGTAATCAACACGGCCGCGGCCGACGACCGCTCTACAATCTCGCTGGGCGTACTTCGGTCATAAACGGTCAAATCGCCCAACTGGGCAAACGACTCCCAACCGATATCGCCCGGATTGAGCGTATAACCGTCAAGAATCACGATGCGGTCGGCCATGTTGGTTCCTCCGTTGTTCCTGGGCGGTCATTTTTCCATTTTTTCCCCATTTTTTCACCCCTCCTCGGCTCGCTTCCCGTCAAAGGTCCGCCTTGACGTTGTGAAACAGCAATTTCCACCAGCGGGCTATACTTTTACGAGAAGGCGTAAATTGTGGCATAAGGAAAAGCAATGCAGTCGGACCAGTTTCAGCTTCACGGCGATATCGAATCTAGGCATTGGTGGTTTGTCGCCAGGCGGCGGATCATCGGCGACCTGATTCAGCGGATATTGCCGCCGCGTGGAGACGGTGCTCGTGAGAGGTCGTTGGTCATTGACGTCGGCTGCGGTACGGGCGCGAATTTGGCGGCGCTGGCTGCAGACTATCGCTGCATCGGCATCGACACGTCGGAGGAGGCAGTGCGGCTGGCGAGCGAAAGATTCCCCGCAGTCGAGTTTCGTCACGGTCGTGCGCCGGATGATCTGGCGGACTGCATCCAAGACGCCCAACTGATCATGCTGAACGACGTGCTCGAACACGTGCCGGACGACTTTCAGTTGCTTTCAAGTATTCTTGCCGCTGCGCGGACCGGTACACGATTTCTACTAACTGTGCCGGCCGACATGGCGTTGTGGAGCGTCCATGACGAGAGTTTTGGCCACTACCGGCGATACGACATGGCCCGGTTTTCTAGGATTTGGCAGGACTTGCCCGTCGAACCTTTGTTGCTCAGCTATTTCAATTCTCGGCTGTACCCTGTGGTGCGGACGATTCGTACTTGGAATCGCCGTCGGGGGAAATCGAGCGGCCGAGTGGGAACGGACTTTACGATTCCGTCGCCGGCAACGAACCGTGCGTTGGCGGCGTGTTTCGCGGGCGAACGTCATCGGCTCGGGCGATTGATCGAGAAAGGCACAGGTCGCGGCTATCGTCGCGGTGTGAGCCTGATCACGATTCTCAGGCGCGAGGATGGACATGTTTCGATCCGTACAAAGCCCGACGACATCGCTGCAGATTACTTCGACCCGGAGTCGAAGCAAGCGCTAGATACTGCAGTTGGCGTAGCGGTCGATGGTGGCCGGTCACAACCGGCCGAAGTCGCGCATTAAACAGGCCAAATGCCGCCGAGAACTACGGCA
>JAYZEI010000055.1:0-12576 GCA_036337375.1 Planctomycetota bacterium
AGCTCCCCCGCGAGGACTCGAACCTCGGACAAGGCGGTTAACAGCCGCCTGCTCTACCAACTGAGCTACAGGGGAATGGTACGAATTCAAGTACTCAAAAAGTTTCCAAGGCCCCGGACTCGGAGTCGTGGATTTCAAATAGCTTGTTCAGCCGCGTGATCGCGAACACCTCGTAGATCTCGGGGCGAATATCGCTGAGCCGCAGCTGGCCGCTGGCATTTTTCACTTTCTTGTCCAAAGTGATCAGTTTGCCGAGCGCCGCACTGGACAGGAATTCGACGGCGCTGAAGTTGAGCAGAATCTTCTTGGTGCCGTTTTCAACCAAGCCGAACAGCTCGCGGCCAAGTTCCTGGATGTTGGCTTCGTCGAGGATTTTTCGATCCACAAAGTTGACGACCGAGACGTCGCCCGACTCGTTGAGGGTAATGCGATTGTGCGTGCTCATAATTAAGGCCGGCGGGTTAAATTTCTTGCTAAACCGCTCATCATAGACCCCAGTTTGGGCGACGTCAACGTTCCTTTTTCCGCCTGCGGGGTAGGTGTCCGGCAGGCCCTGCGCGATGGCGCGCATTGCAGATATGCCGGATGGTCGGCGCGATAGGGCTAACCGCCGGGCCGTCTCAGAATAAGGGAATGCAACACAAAGACCGCGCCCACCGAGACCAAAAACCAACCGATCCAGGTGGGCGGCCGGATGATTTTTCCGGGAGCAAACGGAGTGACGGCTGCGACTTGCATTAACGGTTCCACGGCCACCTGCGGTTGCGGTCCAAACTTTTCCACAACAAAGCGCGCGCTTTTTTCCGTCAGCACCACCGAATCGATCAGGCGAAATTGTGCGCCGATCAGTAGTAAGAGAAGGCCGACCATAAAGTACTGATTTCGCGTGAATTGCAATACCATAATTTGCTGACTCCGTGCGGGCGGGTTTTTCATTCGTCCTTGTTAATATCGAGATGTCCCGGCCGCATTCTTCAACCGGCCGCGAGTCGTGGCGATTCTAGCTGTTACGCCGCGCAGTCACCGTGAATGTGCACCGCCCGCTGTTCGATCTGTAGTAGTTGGTGCGGTTGGAACGACAAACGCAGCGGCACGACAAGTTCCCGCGGGCAACCGGTGGGAAAAATCACGCCATCGACCGAAGCGGTACCCCGAGGCCGTCCAGTGGCGGGTTGGCAGCCGTGTCTGCAATGACAAGGTGGCCCGCCCGCGCGAACGACTGCCGGGAAAAGGGCCGGGCGTTGGACTCACTCGAGGTTGATCGCCGTGTTGTTCGGCGGGAAAAATAAGCAGTCCCCATGCTTTTTCGGCCGGCGTCTATCGGATATGCTGGACGGGTCGTGCCGTTGGAATGGACCTTAATTTCGGCAGGGGATTACGCCATGAACGCGCTGTATTTGTTTGCTCAAGAAGGCCAGGAGTCATCTCCTTTCAGCGCCTTGGGCATTGTGATGACCGCCGTCGCCGGACTGTTGGTGTTCCTGCTCGTCGTCGGGGTAATGCTCTACGGCAAGATTTGGTTTCGCGCCTACATGTCCAATGCGCGCGTCAGCTTTTTCAGTCTGGTTGGCATGACCTTTCGGCAGGTTAAGGCCAGGATTATTGTCGATGCGAAAATCATGGCTATGCAAGCCGGCGTCGGTACGGATCCGACAACCGGTATAACCACGGGTCGTTTGGAGGCGCATTACCTGGCAAACGGAAATGTGCCGAATGTGATTCACGCGATTGTGGCGGCGCACCGCGCGGGGATGGATTTGGATTTTGACCGCGCCGCGGCGATCGATCTGGCGGGGCGCGATGTTTTGGACGCAGTGCGTACGAGCGTTTACCCCAAAGTGATCGATTGTCCCGATCCCGAAAAATCCGGCAAGTCAACGCTCAGCGCGATTGCCAAGAACGGCATTCAGTTGAGGGTCAAAACGCGAGTCACCGTGCGGACCAACCTGACGCAACTCATCGGCGGAGCAACCGAGGATACCGTCGTCGCCCGTGTCGGTGAGGGTATCGTCAGTGCTATCGGTTCGTCCGATTCGCACGAGGATGTGCTGGAAAACCCCGAACGCATTTCCAAGGCCGTGTTGGCCCGTGGCCTCGACGCGCAGACGGCGTTTGAAATAGTTTCGATCGACATAGCCGACATCGACGTCGGTGAAAACATCGGCGCCCGACTGCAGGCGGACCAGGCGGAGGCGGACACTCGGGTTGCTCAGGCTCGTGCCGAACAGCGCCGCGCCGAAGCTGTCGCTCAGGAACAAGCGATGAAGGCCAGGGTGGCCGAGAACCGCGCGCAAGTTGTTTTGGCGGAAGCGGAAGTCCCCATAGCGATGGCCGATGCGTTCCGCGCGGGCAACTTTCATACCGGTGATGGCCGCGG
Organism: Planctomycetota bacterium; assembly: GCA_036337375.1. Lineage (GTDB taxonomy): Bacteria > Planctomycetota > Planctomycetia > Pirellulales > UBA7805 > JAYZEI01. The sequence goes on from JAYZEI010000055.1 coordinate 2,378, forward strand.
GCAATAGCGTGAAGTTGCCGCGGCGGACCGCCGGCGGTGCAGCGCGAAAACGGTCTGAATGCTCGCGAATCTGCCGGCGAAAATTATGCGGCCCCACAGTGCGAGCGGGTCATCCGGGCGGGCAGGTCATCCAGCGGACGGTTGCGGTTTGGCGAACCGGGCACCTCAAAGCCCGCCGCCTCCAGTCTGTCGCCTCCAGCGCGGGGCCCAACGAATGGCCCGTATAAAGACTATGTGTGATATCCGCCGCGGTGGCCATTCCACTCGCGAATAAGTTTAAATCGGTCACCGCCGCACAAACGGCAACGCCGTCCATCTTCGCAAAAGTTCTGCTGGAGCGGCAAGATATTGGCCTCCTTGGATATCCGCCGAACGAAGCCGGATAGCTGGTCCGACAGAATTGTCGCCCCAATCGTTAAACTTTTCCCAGCAGTGCGGCAATTCCGTGCGATCCAGTGAACCACTTTCGGCTAGCATTGCGAGTTGATATAGCGGCAGTTAACATGAATCGCTCCGTTTTTCCCATTCGAGCCCGACCGCGAGTTTCATCCAACTTTAGATGACGGGGCCTCTGTTAGCTGTGATTGCCAAGCTGCTTAGCGGTGCCAGCGCGCGCTGGGTCGACAGCCAACCGGATACTTGCCAGCGTGTTTATTTCGCCAACCATACGAGTCATCTGGATTCGCTGGTAATTTGGTCGTCGCTGCCTTACCGCGTGCGGACTCTCACGCGGCCAGTTGCGGCCAAGGACTACTGGACCCGTGGCACCGTGCGAAAATATCTGGCGGGCGTTTTCAATGCGTTGCTGATCGACCGGAAGGAAATCAAGGTGCATCAAAGCCCCGTTGATCTTATGCTCCGCGAAATCGGCGACACCCACTCGTTGATCGTCTTTCCGGAAGGCCGCCGCGGGACGGGTCCTGAAATCGCGGAATTCAAAAGCGGCTTGTATTATCTCTGTAAAAAACGGCCCGATCTGGAGGCGATTCCGGTATACCTGGACAATTTGAACCGCATCCTGCCGCGGGGCGAGGTGTTGCCCGTGCCGCTGTTGAGTTGTATCACCTTCGGACCGCCGATGTGGTTGGAATCGGGCGAGCCCAAAACCGTTTTTTTGACGAGGGCCCGCAAAGCATTAACGAAGCTAAAGGAATTCTAAGGTGCCGGCTGACATGGGAACCTGGTTGTTTGTGGGGGGCGTGCTGTTGTTGTTAGGCGCCGCAACGGGCGTTGGCCAGTTCATGCAGCGCCAGCCCGAGTCCGGCCTGAATTCTGCACTGATCGACGCGTTTAACCGCCGCGTGCGGGCGTGGTGGCTGCTTTGCACACTGCTGGCGGCGGCCGTAATCTTTCCGAGCCGCCCCGGGATTACGGTTTTGCTATTCGGGTTGCTGGCCTTCTGGGCGCTGCGCGAGTTTATCACGCTGACGCCGACCCGACTAAGCGATCATCGCGCGCTGTTCTGGATTTTTGTTGTGTTTACGCCGCTGCAATTCGTACTGGTCGGTATGGGCCGCGAAATGTACGGCCTGTACAGCATTTTGATCCCGGTATACGGCGTTCTGTTTGTCGCGGCTCGAGTCGCTTTTTCCGGCGATCCCAAACGATTCATGGAGCGTACGGCAATCATTCAATCCGGCTTGGTGATCTGTGTGTACTGTCTGAGTTTCGCGCCGGCACTGCTGTACCTCGAACTTTTCGAGACGAGTGAACTGGCCAGTGACAACCCGAAGCCGTGGCAGCACAACGGTCTGCTGTTGTTCTGGTTTGTCGTGATGGTGCAACTCGGTGATGTGCTGCAGTACGGTTGGGGAAAACTCATGGGGCAGCATGCCATCGCGCCTTCAATCAACCCCTCCCGGACCTGGGAAGGGTTCTTGGGTGGAATCGGATCCACGGCGCTGGTTGGCGCAGCGTTGAGTAACGTGACGCCGTTTACAATGTGGCAAGCCGCCTGCATGGCGATGGTTGTGGCATTGGCCGGATTTGCCGGCGGGATGGCCATGTCGGCCATCAAGCGTGATCGGGGCGTACAAGATTTTGGCACGCTGGTGGTCGGACACGGGGGCGTGTTAGACCGGATCGATTCTCTGTGCTTTGCGACGCCGGTGTTCTTTCACCTGACGAGAGCATTTTTCACGCCAGGAATGTAGAGGTTCAGGAATGTGAGGTTCGTTGAACCGCGACCCGCCCCCGCAGGTTCTCATTCTGAACGGCAGGGCTACTCGAGCACCCGTTGCCGAGGCTGTTGCAGTGGTTGTTGCCGGACCGCTTGATGTGGCTTGTCGCCGTCCTGTCCGCCGCCGGCGGACCCGCGCGGTGGCGACCCCGCACTGCGCCAATTGTCACGCGCCACCCGAAAAATCAGATTTGGCGCGGGACGAGGTCGCTTGTCGGCCAGTAGCGGCCGATTGTCTTCAACGGTTTTCTCCTCCAGTTTTGGACTGCCTTGTCGAACCCAGTCCAGCCAGCGATTTTGCAGTACAAGCAGGTTTTCAAAACGGTAATTTTGCCGGATCGCCAGGGTCCAATTTTCGTCTCGCAATCCATCGGTGACAAATTGGACAAACTTGCGTTGGCCACCCTGCTCAATCAAGTACCGCGCCAGTGAGAAACCTTGCGCATACAGCGGCAGCATGTCGGCGGGATATTCTTTCATGGCAAACATGCGGCTGAACGAAATGCCCCGGTCGGTTTGCAAGAAGCGAATTAATAGCTTTTGGTGCCGCGATTTTTCCGAAGGATGTTCGACGGTCGTGCAAGCACCTTCGTCGGCCCAGCGCGGTAGCGGCTGGCCGAAGTGCGTGGCGAAAATTGTGTGCGTTACCTCGTGCGGCAACACCGAATCGAGGATGCGGATTTCGGATCCTTGAATCGACATCTGCCAATTAGCGGCTTGGCCGCCGGGAAAAGAAAAAGAGGTCGCGCCGCCCGCTCCGAGGTGCGGCGCGACGTTTGCGGTGATAGGACAAACAGCTTGCCAGCGTGGTAACTCGCGCCCCAACCATTCGATTGCCAGTTGTCTGCGACACTGTTCGGCGTGCTGGCAGATGCGTTGAGCCAACCGGGACGTTGGCGCCGTGACGATAAAGTTCTCGGTGCGGTACGAAGCGCCTAGCGACGAAAAGGCTGCAGCCAGTATGAGCGCGCGGGTCAGACGAACTTTCATGCTTGAAAAGCCATTGTTCAAAGTTTCTGGATCGCCAGGCGATTTACGGGAGGCCTGACTGGGGGGGAGGGGGCGGAGACTAGCGAATTGCTCCGCGGCGTCCTAGGGCAATTTTCACTCGCAACTTTGCGAGGTGATGGCACCGCAGTCAGTCTGGCGTCGAAATCGAAAAATATGCTAAAGAAACATTTTGCGTCGGTCGAATACACGGACTGCCGGTCTGAATCGCGATCGTTTCCGAGGGGGGAATCGGTTTTTAAATTTGATTCCATTCCCTCAACCCAACCTCTCGCCCATGCGTGCACCGACAACTCACGCCGCCTTGCTTGCCGCGATGATTATGATTTGCGGGGCATGCCGCGCACCGATGCTGGCTGGTTTCCAATCTGCGGCCTTACGGGCGCAAAACAATCGCTTGAATCGTGACTTGAGGCTCGGCAGGTCGAGTTACCGTCAAACTCTGCAGCGGTCGCCATCGGTGAACCGTCCCGAGAGTTTCTATACGACGACGGTTCGCCCGCCCAAAAACTATCTGGCTGATTCGCCGCCGGTGCCGCCTCGAGAAGGATTCTCCGAAGCGTTGGCCGGGTGGTACGGTGAGCGGTCGCCCGCCTCCCCACAGCCGTTGAAACTGTTTGACGATGCCGAGTCGGTCACTGCGCAAACCAAGACAGAAACGGAAACATCGATCGCCAAAACGGCGGCCGGGGTCAAATCGCCAGATTCTTCGCCAAAATCCAAGCCGGTTGGCGATGCGGAATTCCGCTTCGTTACGCCCGGAGGGACTGCGTCCGGCGGCACGCCGGGTCGTCTGCTTTTCGACGCACGGCCAATGGGCGGTGGAGGCTCATCCGGGCCGCACTGGGGCGTTGTCAGCTCGGACGGCGGGCCTCAACTCAAGGACCGTGTCGCCAGCGGAGATGCGGCGAAGAATATCGACATCAGCGTCCCGCCCGTCAGCGTTGCACCCGTCAGCGGCAAAGCCGAATCGCGGCGGTCGAATCCGCTCCGCCGTGTCGGCAGCGAACAGCCGTACGTTGTGGCTCCCGCTACTTGGGCTACGGACTCGCCGACAAGTCCGATTCGTGAGCCGAGGAGTTCTAATCCGCTTCGCCCGTAGAACCACGCACTCATGGTGGCACGTATCGACCCACTCCAGGAAGCAGCCGAGAACGACGCGTTCATGCGGTTGGCCATTCAAGAAGCTGAGCAAGCTTTCGACGAGGACGAAGTGCCTGTCGGCGCGGTCATCACGCACGGCGGACGAATTGTGGCATCCGCCCACAACCAGCGGGAGTCGCTCCGTGATCCAACGGCGCACGCCGAGATGATCGCGATTACGCAAGCGGCCGAAGCGCTTTCTAGCTGGCGGCTGATCGAGTGCGCACTGTACGTGACACTTGAACCCTGCCCCATGTGTGCCGGTGCGATTTTGCAAGCGAGAATACCCCGCGTGGTATATGGCGCCAGCGACCCCAAAGCGGGTGCGGTCAATACGCTTTATCAGTTGCTGTCCGACACGCGTCTGAATCACCGCGCGGCGGTGATCGCCGAAGTGCTGGCTGGCGACTGCGGGGAGCTGCTGACACGGTTTTTCGCCAAGCGGCGGAAAATGGGAAATCCGTAACCCGAAGCTCGCACAGCAAAACCGACGAGATTTCCCGTCCACGCCACCGGTTACGATGCCCTCAACTTCGCCCGGGCTGCTAGTCGCCCTTCGCCGGTGTCATCTGCTTGGCGTACCGCATGTATGCGTTGGTCGGGTTCGAGTCGTCGGTCGTAAAAAATTCGACGTGTCCGTCCGCGTAGGCGACGTTGAAGCCTTGTGAATGAAAACTCGACGGGCGAGCGCGGCTGTAGCCCAGGTTGCCGTGCAGATTACCCGCCATCAGGCCACCGAACAGCAGGTGTTCGTTCTTGCCGTAGTCGCCGCAACCGTCGGGTGCCAAGTAGCCTTTGTTGAAACCGCTGGGGACAGTTCCAGCGGCCTCGGTGAACTGGTTCGCTTCGGCGGCTGCGACGTTTGCGAACAAATCGGGTGAACTGGGATCGTATTGGGGGGAATAGACGACCGCCTGATGAAATTCGACCGCCTGCGGCAGTGGAGTCACCGAAGTCCAGTTAATCAAATCGGCGTTCTCGGCCAAGATGATCGTGCTGCCTTTGCCGTCTTTAATATCCTCCAGCGTCACGTTGTCGTAGTTCGGCCCGTTCCCCGTGTAATCGGCTCCATCGTGCGGGCGTCGCCGGTCGAAGAAAACAGCCCACGCGCGGCGGTCAGGATTCGACGCGCCGGTGTCATCGCGTCTGCCGCCGTTGACCGCATAGCTCAAGGGGTACCTGATCGCAAACTCGACGACCGTACCGTTTTCGCTGGCGGGGCAGGTCGAGGTTTCAAAGTCGGGCCGATCGGAGTCACAAACGAGGATATCGAGGAACTCAATCCAGCGCCGTGGTCCGTCGGCATCGTTGTCCGAAAGTGGAATGCTGCACCGCTCGGTCATGCTGCGATGCCGCTCTTCCATGTCCATGAAATTGAAGACCTGCGGCACCCAGCCAACGTCTATCTTTTGCTTTGCACCGAGTCCGCTTTCAACCGTGATTGTGTCGGCGAACCCGGGAAATCGTTTCTTGGTCGTGGCGTAGGTGATAATCGACTTTGCGTGGCTCGTCATTTTCGCAGCGCACGAAACTTGTTCCCCTTTGGCCCGCCCGGTTAACAGAGCAGGTAACAACAAGCCCATCAACAGACTGATGATGCCAATCACGACCAACAATTCGACAAGTGTAAACCCCGATCGTTCCGCGGATTTCATCGCTTTGCTCCTCTGACATGACCCGAATGGGCCAGCAAATAAGAAGTGCCTCTAACCTCGCCCCGTTCGAGCCATTGTGACAGATTTTCCGAAAAAATGCCAGGGTTTCAAGTGTACGTGCCGGCAGCAAAACGGGTCGGTTTGGCAGGCAAATACCGATTGACATCATTAACACGTGCGTGCCGCTTGACTTAGAACCGAGAACTGGTTGACCGAAGGCACTTATTCTTTTACATTGGAGGTGTTTGAGGGGCGCTCACTCAGGCGCAAGGGATCTCGTTAGCCGCTCCGTCCTGCGGTTTGGGTTGTCTTCGGCCCCAGTCCGACCGATCCCTTCCATTCGAGGTGTTACGATGCGCAAGTCGCACGGCTTTACGCTGTTGGAGCTGATGATCACGATTGTCGTGATCGGTATTTTGGCCGCCATTGTGCTGGCGGGTGTTGGCCGCGCTTATCAGAGCGCGAGCGCCGCCCAGACCAAGTCTACCATCCTCAAGCTACATCAAATTATCACTCAACGATGGGAGTCGTTTCGCTATCGCAGGATTCCCGCGGGTACGGAGCGAGGCCACAGGGATCCGAATACGAACGAGTTCATTCAGTTGCAGCTCGATCCGAACGAGGCGGCCAGCTACCGGTTGAAGATCAAGCGCAAGCTGATGCGTATGGAACTGCCGGATCGCTGGTCTGATATTTCCGCGGTGGAAACGGGCTTCTCGTCGCTGCCGGTTCAGGGTGTCAAGTTTCGCCGCATTGACAACCCGCAAGTCGTCGTTCCCATCGACGTCCATGTGCCCGCGCCCGCAATCTATTCTGCCTACCAAAACTATTTTAATACGGTCAGCATCACGCCGTCGGAGAATCTCCGCAAGCCGACCGTTCATTACGAAGCCGCCGAGTGCCTTTACATGATTGTTAAGATTGGTGGAGTGGACGAAGACGACTCGTTCGCCCATTTTCAAGAAGTCGAAAAGGGCGACGTGGACAATGACGGTGCTCCGGAATTTCTCGACGGTTGGGGAATGCCGATTCAGTTTTTGCGTTGGCCGGTTGGTTTTGTTGACGATCCGCGGCACGATAGCGAAAGCCCTTATTATTTCGGCCACCTGTCTGACATTCAGCCACCCAAACAGCCGGGTGAAGTCCAGGAACCGTTGGAGGCCTGCAAGTGTGATGCCGCCAATCACCACGATCCGTTTGATCCGAGGCATGCCGACACTGAAGCGTATACGATTTTTCCGCTGATTTATTCCGGGGGCCCCGACCGCAAGTACGACATCTACGCGGGCTTGTCTGATTTGCCGGATAATCAGGTGGACGATCCGTTCCACGGTCTCCGCAATGACGGCGAACCCTGTGGTCCGTACGCTCCGACGCTGCCGTTTAACCCTTTTGTGCAGATGGCGACCACACCGAAGCTGATCGGTATGCCACGGGATGTGCAAAACGAACCCTGGCCCTTTCCGAACAGCGGATACGGCTGGCGCGCCGATAACGCCAAGCTCGAACACTACGACAATATCCACAATCACGCGATCGAAACAAACCTGCGGTAGTCAATGCCGCATGCCGGTTACCGCTTAACAAAGCTGTGTTCGACCGTGACCGTGCGGATCTTTTTGCTGGTGGGTTCGTAAATACGAACCGTGATTTGCACGGCACGCAGTGGCGGTTCGAAGGGCGGAGGCGTCGAGACCTCGCCGGGGTCATCCACGCCGTTTTTGCCGTCGTCGTCGAATTGGTTGTAGGCCCGGACATTGTACGAAGGCGACCAAGTGTCGTAGATCGCCGGCATCGGGAATTCAACATCCTGTTCCGTCAGCGGCGTTGGAACAATTCCGGATTTCGGATTGCCCCCGCTGTTAAACTGCAACCACGGCGCACCAATTTGGACGGGATTATATCCCACCGATTGTGGAATGTACTGGAACATATCAACAAACGCCCCGTAGCCCACGATCTGCGGGCCGTCCGGGTCGGAAAGGTCGTGGTTGGCGATTGCCTGCGGAAGTGTGTCCAGGTATCCCGGATCGTTCGGAGAAAGGTGCATCGACATGGGGATGGCGGCGGCGTTGGCTGTCGGATCCAAACCCGAACCACCGGTCGAAGCGCCGTCTGTGACGACGTCGCCGTCACTGGATCCGCCGCCGCCACTGCCCGTCGACTTGATCGCCACGGCGTCGGCGATGATTCTGCGGCCATTCACCGGAGCATCGTCCAACTTGACGATAAGGCTACTGCCATCGACTTCAATTTCCACGGTGCCGATTTGCTGAAACGAAGTCGATCCGGACGTTCCGTCGCCAGAGGGTGGGCTTCGCTGACTGACGGTACTGCGCGCCGCGACCGTTCCGCCGACGGAAACCAAAAACTTGGCGTCGGTTGCCGCATCGTCCCACGGTCGCCACGTTGCATAAACGTCGTACTCGCCCGGGCTCAATCCGCCAAACGTCCAGGTTGCACCCCCGGGCTCCTGGGTGACTTTCCACAGATGCCCGCTGCCGTGGCCACCGGAACCGGTTTGCCAATTTCCGGAACTGCCAAAGCCGCCATCGTCGTTGTCGACCACCGTCAATCCAACGACAGGATCAACGGCAGGATCGCCGCCCGTCGTCTCGCCGCCGTCGAGTTGGCCGCCCGTCCCCTCTTCGTTGCCTCCACTGGTTGTGCCCGGCTTTAGAATGCCCAGCACGGGAGCCGTGGGATCGAACACCTTGACGTCAAAGGCAACGACGTTATCCATTACGACGGTTTCGTTGAGCCGATTGCCCAGAGAGTGGACGAGCGAAACCGCTTCCGGGCTCAAGCCCCGGGCATTGGGTGGCCAGGCGTTCCAGTCAATATCCGAATCGATATCCAAATGCCAATTTGGATCGAGTATCGAGGAGACTCCGCCGGCCGCCAAATGAGCTCGGCGATGAGCGCGGACGGCCAGATCTTCTAGCGAATTGGGCACCATGACGCCGTCTTCCAGACGCGCCGAAATATCGTTGAAGTAAAAGTAGCCATTCGCGCCGCCCGCACCAAGGTCCGCATCGGCCGCGATGAGTAACTGGTAACGGTGCAGCCGCATGCGGCCCGGGTTGTTGGGATCCCGCGTGACGAACCAGATGACTTCGGCCAGCGGTGACTCGGCCGTAATGCCCGCCACGTAGGACGGAGCACCGCCACCCGAGCCGTCCGTGCCGGTTGTTCCACCGGTTGTATTGCCGTCCGAGCCGCCGCCCGGCGCTACGGGACCGTCACCCGTACAGTCGGTACATTGGACTCGCATGGCATCCGCAACGACCGCTCCATCGGATCGCGAGCGAAGTGTAATCACCAACTCACCCGCGCCCAAACTGCCGGAAAACAGCGTTTGAAAATTCCGTTCGTCCGCGACATCGTTGGCGGTCGGATTTTTGGTCTGATCGACCTGCCTGATAATCTCCCCGCCGAGGGGCTTGCGAATGACGTATTGAACATTCGTGCTCCGCGTGTGGTTGTCGGGCCCGAGAATGTCGCCAGCGTCCACATTCGGCGGTGCGGCCCACGTCGCGGAAATCTTGTAGGTACCCGGTGAGGCGACAGAGAACTTCCAGATTGCTCTGGCATCGTTATCGTTTGCCGTCGGCGCGCAAACATCGTAGTCATTTTTGTAACTACAGTCCCCGTCATTCTGGTTCTCAAATTGCGTGTACTTAATCCAGGCACCCTGCACCTGGTAGTTAAAGGGATTTAGGCCGTTGTCGACGAACACCGGATCGAGAGGTCCCGTTTCATTGCCTTCGCTCGAATCGGTTGCGCCGCCGTCGTCACTGCCATCCCCGCTTGAGGATTCCCCCGCATCACTGTTACCCGGATTGCCGGGTTCGCCGGAAATAATCGCTGTGCCCGTCCGGCCGATGTAGGGCTGTTCGAGGTTGCGCAGCGTGAGGTATAGCCAGTCGTCCACGTCGCCGACTCGTTCATCCAACTCAACGTCGTTGGCATCCGAATTTTGGCTGGCCTCCCAGGCAACCCGATTTGCCGCCAGTCGCATGTGCTCGCGCTGTTGGCCTTCACCGATTTCAAACGCACCCGGCTGCGGTTTTCCCGGGACAGCAACCCCGCGGGCTGTAATATGCTTCAAATCGTTTTGCAACATGTCGCGCATGTGCGCGATGCGTTCGTCGACCTCGACAGTTGCCTTGGCGCTGTTGATCGCTTCGCCCAAAAATCCAAACAGCGAAACC
>JAYZEI010000056.1:0-19895 GCA_036337375.1 Planctomycetota bacterium
CGCGTCAATGACCCAGTCGCGATACAGCCACATCGTCCGCGGTACATCGGCGGCGTGGCCTGTCGTATCGGCATAGCGTGCCGCATCCAGCCAATCCTGTGCCATCCGCTCACCGTATTGGGGCGAACTTAGAAGTCGATCTACCAGGGTCCGAAATGCGACTTCCGGATCGCGAATTGAATCTTGTTCGAATTGCGCCACATCTTCAGCCAATGGCGGCAGGCCGGTCAAATCGAAATACGCGCGGCGAATTAGCGTCGTCCGCCGCGCCGGCGGGGACGGCCGCAACCCCGCCCGTTCCAGTCGAGCAAATATGAATCGGTCAATCGGATTGCAAATGATAACATCGTGATCGACCGGCGGCGGTGTCGGTCTCGTCGGCTTCACAAAGGCCCAATGCTGCGGGTACGATGCTCCTTGCTCGATCCACGCCCGCAGCAATCCGACCTGTTGTTCTGATAAACGGTCACCGAATTCGGGCGGAGGCATGCGAATTTCTTTGTCCGTAGCAGAAACGCGGACAAGCAGCTCGCTGCCGGCCGGCTGGCCGGGTACGACTGCCGTTGCGCCCGATTCGAGTTTGCGAAGTGCGGAATCGGGAGAATCTAAAGCCAGTCCGGCCTTACGGCGGCCCTCATCGCGGCCGTGGCACTTAATACAGTGATTCGCAAAGATGGGACGAATGTCGCGGTCGAATTGAACCAACTCATCCGCCGACGACGCCGGTGCGGTTGCCAACAGAACCGCCACGGCCGGAAAGACCGCCAGCCGAATATCGTTGCCAGAAAGAAGCATCTCCCTATTCTAGCGCAACCGGCGACAGATGACAGCGCGCTTCCGAGCTTCTTTTGAGTCTCGGGGCGGATTACCGGTCCTTGTAGACCCGCGTACTTTCTTCCTTGGTCACCGGCGAATTCATTTCGTCGCTTTGGACGAGAACGCGCAGACGCTGGTCACCTTCCACGACCCCTTGAACCCGGATGCGATAGGTCACGTCCGCCTTCGGAGCCAGGCGTTGTAGCGGCGAGAAGATCACGCGGCCGCCATCAACCGTGTTTTGCGTTGGACCTTCGGCCGAGAGTGCGCGGAGTTGCGGCGGCACCAGAGCTACTAGTCGGATGTTGTTCGCCGTTTTCGTACCCTGATTCAAGATACGGACCTCGTAACCTGTTTCACCTCCGACGGCGACCGGATCCTCTAAGTCCACCACTTCGAAAAACAATGCCGGCAATCCATCCACCACGATCGTCTCCTGCAGACTGTCGCTCAGGTCCAACTTTCCCTTCGACTCCACATGCAGCGTGTGCTTGCCGGCTTCGACGGGAATTGTGACCAACTTGACCTCGCCGATCTCGCCTTCCGGTAATTCTGCGAGACTCCAATAGACGGAATGCGTTTTTGAATCGTAATAACCCGAGTTGTTCGCCGAGACGAACTTCATTGCATGGGGAAGGTGCGAAACTAATTCAATTTCGTGTGCCGGTGCGGTACCTGGATTGCTCACTGAGAACGTATAAATCGCTTTCCGTTCCAGATACGGCAAGGTCGGTCCGTCGAATTTGACCTTTAGCGCCGGTGAAACCACTTCGAAGGCAACCGCCGCCTCAGCGCTGACGCTGCCATCGCCGCGGGCCGTGATCTGCTTGGCGACTTTGCCCGGACTTGCGCCGGTGAGCGTCAGGTTGATCTCCCGCGTTTCATTTGGCTTGAGATCGCCGATATCGTATTCCAATTCGTTACCTTGCGGATGCCGAACCTGTGGCGGCAGGCTGTTGAACAGCACAATGTTACTCGCCACTCCCGTGCCCTGGTTGGCCACTTTGATTTTGAGCGTCAGTTTCTCACCAATCAGCACACGGCTGGGCGTGGACACATCCAGTGTTACGTCCGGTTTCGTCGCCACCGTCCGCACCGAAGCTTCGGCTCGAAATGTCAAAGTCGCCACACTCCCAATTTCGCCTTCGCGTTCGGGCATTAGTTGCATTTCCACAGTCTTTTCGTCGCCCGGTTGCAATGTCCCCACGGCCCAGATCAACAGGCCACCCGCGCCGGTCGCAGCCTGCGGTTTGGTGGCCAGCAATCGGGTGCCCAGAGGAACCTTGTCGAAGACATTGACGCCGCTGGCCGCAACGGTACCGGTATTGCGCACCGTCACCCTGAATTTTGCGGGCTTACCCACCTGAATTTCCGCCGCTGCCGATTTTTCCAGTGTCAAACTTGGCGCTTGTGGGCCTTCCAACTGCCGCCTGCCCGGCTGATCACTACCCAGATTTTGATTCGACACCAAGGATGCCGCGGCAATCGGTACATCTGACGGGAGATTTCTCAGCGACCTCGGCGCCGCCGCTAAACTATCGGCTGCATTGCCCGGTGCTTCAATTATCGCTGGTGCCAGTTCCCCGCCTGCCGGCTGCAAGCGAGGCGTCAGCTCGGCTGTTGGTGAAGATTCGCGGATTCTCATCGCGCCGGTTCTGGCCGGTGGTTGATACAACTCACCATTCGCCCCGACGTTAGCGGACTGTCCACCACTTGGGTCGTATACAGAGTTATCGGGTTGGTTGTCTGTGCTCGCCGCGATACTACCAGCATCCGCGTTTCCACTGGGCGAGGTTTCCGCCCCGGTTCGGGAGGACACGACGGGCAATGCCGTGGTGCCGACGGCCAAATGCCCCGGCTCAACCACCGCAGCCGCCGTTGCCGGCGCGGACCGCGCGGTTTCGTTGAGACTGCCTCGCAACGGATTGGAGTCATCGATCCCAGACGACTCGGGCAGCGAACGACGGGAAGTCACGGATGCAACCGGCGATGCCGTCTCTGCGGTCAGCGATGTCGGCTTGTTCGGCGTCGACGCCAGAGTACCGCCACGATTGGGCGTCAACGTTGTCGGCGTCAGACCGGCCGTCTCGGTTGAATTTTCGGCGACCGGATTCTCACCGGGTATCGGCTCGTCGCTTCGCTGAGCACGCGCGATCGCAAAAAAACCCAAGCCGCCGACAGCCGTTAATACGGCAAACCGGGCCACGAGTCGTTTGAGGAAACCGTCACTTTTGTCTCTGCGTAATAATCCCATCTCAAATCTCGCATTCTGACATGTTCAATCGCAGCCAAAAAAGGCAGCTAGCTAGCTGCAAAGGGAAAAGACAATTAGAAGTGTAGGGCCGCCGTAACTAGCAAATCGCGGACGGCGGGGAAAGACCAAAAATTCGACGCCCGCCAGCGGTGCTGCCAACCGCTGCCGACTATTCGTCCGCAAGACATCGACCAATTTGCCGCACGGCTTGCCGCAAACGGTTTTCGTTTTCCACGAGAGAAAGTCGCAAGTGGCCTTCACCGGCGGGACCAAACCCCGCTCCCGGGCTGACCGCAACGTCGCCTTGCTCCAGCAACATGGTGGCGAAGTCGACCGACGTCATCTGACTCCGCCAGACTTGCGGGATTTCGGCCCAGACGAACATGCCGGCACGAGGAGGTTCGACCCGCCAGCCGAGGCGTTGCAGGCCTGAAACAAGGACGTCGCGACGTTTTTGGTAGATTTGTGACTGTGATTCGACTTCGGCATCACCGTGCCGCAGAGCGACGATCGCGGCGATTTGGATCGGTGTGAAAAGCCCGTAGTCGTAGTACGCTTTGATGGTGCCCAGCGCGCGGATCATGTCACGGTGGCCAACGCAGAATCCGACCCGCCAACCAGCCATGTTGTAGCCTTTGCTCATCGTCGTAAATTCGACGCCCACGTCGATCGCGCCGGGTGCGGCGAGAAAGCTGGGAGGTTGGTAGCCGTCGAAACCCAAGTCGGCATAGGCGAAGTCGCTGATCACGTTGAACTCATATTTCTTCGCTAGCCGCACAATTTCGACGTAAAAATCGGGCTCCACGGTCGCCGTCGACGGATTGTGTGGATAGTTGATAACGAGCAGCTTCGGCTTCGGCTGCAAATGCTGACACGTGTAGGCGATGTTGGCCAAAAAGTTTTCGCTATCGGCAACCTCCAACGCGATAACATTTCCGGAGGCCAGCATCACCGCGTACGCATGCACGGGGAAATAGGGTGCTGGTACAATTGCGGAGTCACCGGGCCCCATTAGCGCCAGGCAGAGGTGGCTGAACCCTTCCTTGGATCCGATGCAGACAATTGCCTCGTGTTCTGGATCGATCCGCACACCGTGTTTTTTTAGATATTTGCTGGCGACTTCACGAAGTAAATTGTCGATGCCAAATGCGCGGCTGTATCCGTGATTGCGATCATCCCGCGCGGCTTCAGCCAATTTCTCAATGACCTGCTCGGTCGGCGGATCCGACGGATTGCCCATCCCCAAATCGATCACGTCGTCCCCCGCGCGTCGCTTCTGCAACAGCAGGCTGTTGATACGACCGAAAAGATAGGGCGGCAAGCGATTGACCCGCGCCGCCACATCGATATCAAACGGGCGCGAGTAATCAACCGGGTCGTCGGAAAGATGCTTATCGAGCTTCATGCGAACGGGCCGCGAAGAAAAAAGTCCTATCGAGTTAATGCACGACTCTGACTGGCCGTCCGTTCCAGAATAACCGGCGGTGGCGTCTGCGCGAACTGAGGACCGATATTCTGGCGAGGGTGTTAGCGATTCTGGCCAAGTCCATCGCTTTTGCCGCGATTGGACGCCATGTCCGGATAGAGGTAGTGCGTCATCTTGGCCCCCGCGTGGATTTTTTCGAACCGTTTGGCCATTTCCATGCGGTACTTCTTTTCCAGGATGTCCTGATAGAGTTCGTCGCGAACATCCTTCATTTCGACGACGACTGGCTTGGTGGTTCCCTCGCAGAGCATGATAATGTACTTGTCGGAAACTTGAATAACGCTCGACAACTCGCCCGGCTTCATTTCAAATGCCACCTTCTCGATCGTCGGCTGGCCGCTGTTTTTGTGGATCGGCGGCACAATGCCGCCCAACGCCTTGCCGCCTGGATCCACACTGTATTCGCTGGCCAATTCGCCAAAATGCTCGGGAGTCGGCTTTCTCCTCGCCATGTCCCACACCTCTTGAGCGCGGCGGAGGTTGTTCATCACGATCGCCCGCACCCGAACCCGTGGCCCATAGTTGGCTTCAAATGCCTTTTGTAAGTCATCGTTCGTGATTTTGACCTCATCGGCAACCAGTTTCTTCAGCGCGACCGTTGGCCAGACCACATTGTTGACGTAGGCCTGCTCGGTAATCTCCTCTTGTTCAGTCACCATTTTGATCCATCTACGGACGTCCGCCACGCCGTTTCCGGTAATGCCGGCTAAAACTGCAGCGCGTTCCACTTCCGCCTGAACTTCCGGCTGCGTTACCGTTTTTCGTGATTTAGCTAATTCCATCTCGAGTAGCAACCTGCTAATCGTGGCGTCCAGCACCCCGCGCCCGTGGCGCGCTATGCACGCATCTTCGAGTTCGCTTATGGTGATTTGATGCCCATTCAAAGTCGCGGCGACTCCCGGCATCTTTTTACTCAGTACCGGATCATCCAACACGTTTTGTACGTTCGCATTTGTCTGCAGGCGCTTAAACAGCTTGCCGCCGGCGATGCGGATCTTACGGTCTCGGATCGATTCGACCACGAGGTCACGCGCTTGCTTCATCTGTTGTTTGGCTGGGGGACGCGGATCGATGTGTTTTTCGCATTTCAGAATAAGAAACTGATCGCCCAGCGGCAGAATTTTCGAAATCTCACCTTCGCGCATGTTAAACGCGACTTGTTCAATCTCGGGCTCGCCAACGTGCTTGCGGATCGGTTGCACCAACCCACCGGCGCTGGCACTGTTGATATCCGTCGAATGCTTGGCAGCCACACGAGGAAAGTCCGCCGGTTTTTGCCCCAGGTGCTTTTGAAGTTGGCTGGCCTCATCGCGCGACTTGACCGAGATCATGCGGATTTGAACTTGAGGCCCAAATCTCGTTTCAAATTCTTTGACGACCTCGTTATCCGTCACTCGAAGCTGTCCGGCCGCCAATTTACGTAGGGCGAGTGTCGGCCAGATAATCTCCATTCGGTAATGCGGCACTGATATGTTCCGCTCGGTTTTCAGCAGGTCCAGCCATTGATCGACCGGCAAGCTGAATCGCTGCGCGATCCTGTCGATCTCCTCGTCGATTTGCGCCTCCGTCACCTCGACTCCAAATTTCTGGCACTCCAGTTCAATGAGGTAGCGGTTAACAACGCTCTCGATCACCTGCTTGCGGTAGTGCTTCAGGCACTCTTTTCCAAGTTGACTACGGGTGATTTTCCGGCCGCTGACAACCGCCACGATATCGCTGGGAGAAGGCTTTCTGGCCTGCGCGGGCGGACGCGACGTCCCGGAGGCGGAAGCCTTCGCCGAATTCGTTGGAGCAACCTCGGCCGCAACGTCTTCACTGCCGCTCATAGCACGAAATACGACCGCAGCCACGATGACGCCGCCACCGCAGATGGCGATCACCGAGCACCGTCCGACGCCTCTTACCGGGAACAACTTGCGGATGAATTTCTTCGTCATCGCCATTTTCTCCATAACCCATTTCAAACAAGCACGTTGCGCGCGAAGAGCCATCCAAATCGCATCGCGGGGCGGCATTCTAGGAATGCGTCGATCGGGGGTCAAGAGAAACAACCGCTGTCGCCCGCAATACTGTCGCCCGCAATACTGTCGCCAGCAACACTGTCACTGCATGATCAACCACCGTGTGATAACCTGCGGTGGCGAATCGGCATCACGGGCAATCCGACCATGCAAAAATTCGAAAGAAAGCCAATGCCGGCACGTCCGGCAATTTGGATGTTCATTGGGCCGGGCATCGTCTGGATGGCGCTCGCACAGGGCAGTGGCGAACTTATCTGGTGGCCGTACATTATCGCCAAGTACGGCTTGGCTTTTCTGTTCATTTTAATTCCTGCCTGCTTGCTGCAGTTCCCGCTGACATTCGAGATCGCACGGTATACGGTTTTGACCGGCGAGGGCGTATTTCGCGGTTTTTTTCGGCTTAATCGCGTCTACGGATTCTTGCTGTGGTTAATGTTCACAGTTTCGTTTTTATGGTTCGGTGCGTTTGTAACTGCAGGTGGAACGGCAATCGCCGCACTCACCGACTACCCGGCGGACTGTACCCGCAGTCAACAAACGCTGTTCTGGGCATCGCTCTCAATTTTCGTTTTCACGGTCGCGCTTCTTTTTGCCAAAGGCATTTACGTTTTGATCGAATGGGTCATGAAAGTCGTGGCCGTCGTTTCCCTGATTGGAATGGTCCTGGCATGCATGCATCCCAAAGTACTCGCCGTTATTGGGCAATTCCTAACGGGGCTCGCCGTACCCGATTTTGAAAGGATGAAAACATTCGACGTGGAGGCGGATGCCGAGCGGTTATTGACCGCCGTAACATTCGCCGGACTTGGTGGATTCTGGACGTTGTTTTACTCCTACTGGATGAAGGAGAAGGGCGCTGGAATGGCGGCCTATTCGCGGCGTTTATCTGGATTTCGAGCGGGTGAAACTCCGCCGAACGCGACCCAACCCGCACTGCCGGACCACGCCCCAGAGTCGCAGACACGACTGAAACAATGGTATCGCTATGTCTCGATCGAAACGTTGATCGGCATCGTTGGCAATCTGGCAACCACCTTGATGACCTGCTTGCTGGCCTTTGCCCTGCTACACCCCGAAGGCCTGGTGCCGAAAGGGTTCGACATCGCCGTTGTGCAAAGCGAGTTCTTCGCGGCCACTTGGGACAACTTCGGCCGTATCTTATTTCTGTTTATTGCCGGCACATTCTTGGCCGACACATGGCTGGCCACCGTCGATTGTGTCAGCCGAATTCACCTGGATGCACTCGCCGCCATGTGGCCCGGGTTCGAAAAACGGAATCAGCGGAATTGGTATTATGCAATCGTGCTTTTGCTGGCGCTAATCACTTCGGTAACAATGCAGTTCGATAGTCCCGGGCCGTTGATCTTGATCAGCAGCGTGATCGGTATCTTTGGCACGGTGATTTATTCCGTCGGCCTGATCCTGCTGAATTATCGACTGGTGAATCGGCAACTTCCCGACGGCATGCGGGCAACGAGGTGCGGGCTGTTCATCTTCATCGGAGTCACCACCTTTTATTTCTTACTCGCCGCTTTGTACCTGGTCGCTAAAATTATCAACTGACCGGGAACATCTGGGCCGCGACGCCCCTCCAACTGGCTGTCGTCGCAATGACATCTAGACATGTCACAATGACGACACGCCAGATGCGTAATTATTTTCCACAGATGATCGATACAAATCAACAATCCACCGCACAGCCGCCACTTACGTCGTCGACACATTTACTTGGAATGAGGATTGCAACAAGTACTATTGTTGCCCTGATTCGAGAAATCGCGAGAATGTGGGCAGCGACGGTTGACCACAGTTCAGACCACACTTCACACGAGTGCAAGGACGAACGAATGCGACTGAATAGATTCTCGGCGGTGTTGACAAGCATTTTCCTGGCATGGCATTTTGCCGCACAACTTACCGAGGCTCAGGTGGATAATCCGGAGCTGTTTGGGCCGGGCGAGAAAATCAGCCCCGACGACGCAATTAACTCCAAACCGATTGCCTCGAACCTCGACGCCGAACCGCTGGGTCGCGGACCGATTCATGAGGCATTCGCCGAACAAGCCGGCGCAACCCCGGCAGCAGCACCTATCGTTAACAAGAAACCTCCGGAGCCGATCAAGGAGATTCCTCCAGAGATCAAGCCCGAGGGTGAAAACGTTGCCTGGATACCGGGTTACTGGGCGTGGGACGACGAACGGAACGAATTCATCTGGGTCAGCGGCGTCTGGCGAAAACTTCCTCCAGGTCGCCGTTGGGTCCCAGGATATTGGACGGAAACGGGAGATGGATTTCGCTGGGCCGCCGGAACATGGGCGGCGGCGGATGTTGCAGAACTGGAACTGCTGCCGCCGCCACCGGAAAGTCTGGAACAAGGCCCAAATCGGATTGCCGAATCTGCCGACGACATGTGGATTCCCGGTTGCTGGATCTATCGCAACAACGCATACGGCTGGCGACCGGGTTACTGGTCGCAGGGTTATGCAAACTGGATCTGGATTCCTGATCGTTACATGTGGACCCCGCGCGGCTGTCTATTTGTCGGCGGCTACTGGGACTATCCCGTAACTCGTCGTGGCTACCTGTTCGCCCCTTACCGTTTTCGTCGTCCCGTTTACCGCGACCGTTTATACACGCTCTCACCCCAGGTTGCATTACATGTCGGCAATGTGTTTTCGCACTTATTCGTAAGGCCAAGTTGCCACCACTATTACTACGGAGATTTTTACGGGCACGCGCAACTCAATCGCGGATACTTGCCCTGGCATCATTATCACCAGCGTTACCACTGCCCGCTTCTGTCCCATTACTCCCGACACTATCATCACCGCGGAGTGAACTACGTAAACCATTTGCACCGGCGGCACGAGTACTATGTTCAGCACTCGAAGCATCGGCCGCACAAAACTTTAGGGCACGTTCACAATCGCCATCAGCAGCACGCCGCGCATAAGGCTGCCGATGCACGACTCTCTATCCAGAACCTTGTGAAGCAGGCACAAAAAAAACAACGACACACGGCAGAGCACGCACGACGCTCACCGCATGACAACCGACATGAATTGGGATCGCACATCGAGGAATTTGTCCAACGAGCCAACCCGGCGCTGGCCGCAGTGCGAGTTCCGGAAAAACAGCGTCAAGCTGCGGCGGCAGCCGGTCGGAACGAGATCCGTGCGCTAATCGACCAGCGAATCAAGGCGTCGAATCAGGCGGGAAGCCGACAGGCAAAAGCTCCACGGCAGAAGATCACGCTGCCACACAACGGCGGCAGTTTGTTGACAAACCGGGAAAAAATAAGCCCCGCGCGGACCACCGCGAAAGTCGCTGACGTACAGCATCGAATCCGCGAAGCGCAGCAATCGGGAGTCGAGAACCGCGCTCGAGCGGGGCAAAAAATAAATGCGCCGACGCCGGCTGTTAAGCCCGCCGTAAAGACGCTTCCAAACTCTGCGGCGCGAGCCAATCGAAAACTGCCGACCACCCCCCGAACCGAACTGTCCGGCCAGATTCAATCGAGAATCCTTGAAGCACAGCGGCGCGGCGCGCAATCACGTGCCAAATCCGTGACGTCACGCCAGCCCGGCACGGTCGTGGCGCCCCCCGGCGCCGCCGCCCCCGCACCCAGAACCGCACCCAGAACCACATCTCCCAAAACCATCCTCCCGAGGAACAGCGCCACCGCGCCATCGCTCGACCGCGCGAAACAGAACCGTTCCAACACGGCAGCCGCCCAACAACGGGCTACCCAACAACGGGCTACCCAACAACGGGCCGCAGAGCGAAGGACCGCACAGCAACAGGCCGCACAAAAACGCATCGCACAGCAACAGGCCGCACAGCAACGCGCCGCACAAGCCCGCGCGAGAACAGCACCGCGAAACAAACCATCGACTCCAGCCGCAGCCCCCAAAACGCAACGTCAGGCTGTGCCACGGTCGAAGCCGCAGAGACCGACCGGGCCGGCGGCGAGCGCCTCGCGACCGCCCACTTCACGACACTCGGCAACTCAAAACCAGCGTGACCGTGCCCGCGAGCGAAACTGATAACTCCAACTCGTTGGCCGCTGCTCACGTCCCTCCCCACGTATCGCAGATTTGGTCGCATGGTTTTCAAAACGGTTTATCCCCCATGACCGCAGAACCGGCGCCAGCGTTGCCGTTACTGATAACCGGAGTCGCCGGAGTCACGGGATACAATGCGCTGGCTTATTTCCACCAGCGGTATCCCGGCCAGGTCGTCGGTATTCGCCAGGAGGACAACTGGCCGCTTTCCGGCGATCATATTGCCCCCTGCAACGCCGAGGATCACGACGGCCTGAAAAGCCTGTTTGACAAACACCAATTCCGCGCCGTGCTGGACTGCGCGGGCAATTGCGCGTTGAAGTCATGCGAGCTTGATCCGCCACTGGCCTGGCGGACGAATGTCGAAAACGTTACGAATCTGCTGACCGTCATCAACGACGCCGATGTGCAGTTGATTCATCTGTCGATCGACTTGGTGTTTTCCGGAACGGCCGGCGGCGGCCACGTCGAAGCAGATCCGACGGATCCGGTGACCGAGTATGGAAAATCGATGGCCGCCACCGAACGCCTGATTCAAATGGCGATGCCGGCGGCCTGCATTCTCCGAATCTCTCTGCCGATGGGAATCAGTTTCAACGGTCACGCCGGTGCCATCGACTGGATCCAATCCCGGTTTAAAAAATCGCTGCCGGCCACGCTCTATTACGACGAGATTCGCACGCCAACGTACACAGATTGCATGAACCGCCTTTTCGAGCACCTGTTGCAGCAGCCGCTCAGCGGAATGTTTCACGCCGGCGGGCCGCGGCGTTTGAGCCTATTTGAGATCGCCCAGGTCGTTAATCGTGTTGGGGGCTACAATCCGCGACTGCTTCACGGCTGCCCGCGCATCGAAGCCGGCCCGATTCCTCCCCGCGCGGGCGATGTTTCGCTGAATTCCTCCAAGTTGGCCACCGCGCTGGGATACGAACCATTTGCCCCCTGGCCGCTTGAGAATTGGATGGTCCCCACCCACCGAACATGGCATTTTGAACGAGAAACAGGCGAAGACGGATCGCCGCAGTTGCTGGCAAACACACTCTACCGCAATTCCGGGGAAGTGTTTCTCAACTGAAGCGGTTTCCGCTCCGCCGCATTCCCGGCCGCCTCACTCTAAACCCGCGAGACGCCGTCACGCACCGCGGCAGACGGTTCGTTGGTCAGGCGGCGTATCCACAGCCTTCTGTTTTCAGTCGAACGCTATTGTCGCAACCCGCTGAATGTGCTAGCTAATCCATGTTGTTGAAAGGATTCGCAAGTTGCGCGACGGACCGACGAGGGAACTTCTGGAACTGCTTGAGCGGCTGAACCTAGCCGAAACGGACGATGTTCGTGCCGTCGCGAAACGCGCCCGCAAAATGGTCCGCGGGATACCGGCGTTTGATTCCGTCTGGGTCGATGCGCTACTGCAGGCGGGAATGGTCACGGCCTATCAAGCTCGACATATCAACGACGGTCGAGGCGACGAATTACTGGCCGACGATGTCGTGATTGTGCGGCCACTCGCGTCGCATGGATACGCGCAACTCTTCCAAGGCAGGCGGATCGGCGATAGTCGTTTAATCACATTGCTGACCGCATCGATCCCAGAAATCAGGCACCGCGACGTCGAACGAAAACTGCAGTCGCTCGTTGAGCGCTCATCACGGCTCGACAACGGCGGCATCCTGCCGGTGCAAACTGCAAAACTGCTCGAGCGGCGGAGGGCATTCCAGGCGTGTGCGGTGTGTGCCGACGTCGAGGCGATTGCGGCCGACCGGTGGATGGTTTCCCATGGACGATTTCCTCCACACGCCGTCCTGGAAATTGCCCGACAAATGGCCGCGGCATTGGCAGAACTGGAAAAGCACGAAATTTTGCATTCCGATCTGAGCGCAAAGAACCTCCGACTCAGCGACGATGGAACTGTCATGTTGCTGATGCCCGGCATGCGGGCGATTGTTCATCCGGAGGAAGGCTACGGCCACGCCGACCTGCCGCCGAGCGCGTTTGACTACGTCGCCCCGGAACGTATCGTCGACGGTTGCCCCGTTACTGTTGCCAGCGAACTGTTTGCCTGTGGATCACTGTGGTGGCACCTGCTCGCCGGCCGCCCGCCGTTTCCCGGCGGCGACAGCATTGCCAAGCTGCGGAACATTCAGCAGTGCCGCGTTCGCGACATCCGCACGATCGCACCAGAAACCGACGAGCGGCTCTTCGAAGCAATCACTTGCTGTACCCATCCCGACCCCAAACTCCGCGGCGGATCATTTGACCAACTGGCTGCTCAACTCGGAGAACCGACCCCGCAGGGCCGGACCACGCTGGCACAATGCCTGCAGACACACGTGCATTCCAGCGTGCCGTTTCGGTCCCAAACGGCGAAATCATCCTCGCGATGGCGAACCCTCGGAGCAACGGCAGCGGCCATCACGATCAGCTGCGGACTGTTTTTTTGGCTCCTCCGCGACCGCACCGCCAACCTGCCGGTGGCGAACCTCGGTGGCGAAGTGTCGCTGCAAAACAGGCAGCCGCAGCCGGCACCTCACGACGATCCGACCACCGCGGGAGAACGTGCGGGGGGCAAACGGCTAACCAACGTAACTCCTCCTGCCGGCGTCGTCGTCATCACGCCACAAGAAGCCCAGCGGGGACAATTGCCAACGTTACGCGAAGGGATGACGATTCGCGGCCAAACCGGCCATGCCGTCATCTTCGAAGTTCCTCCCGACGGACTTACGGTCGATGCCTCGCATGTCCGATTCGAGAACATCCATTTTCGTCGGCGATTCACCGGCGATTCACTCGGCGAATGTACGCTGATCAAGACCCACAGCCGTTGGATTGAATTTCAGGGCTGTTCGTTTCAAAGCGTGGATTGGCCATTCGGAACAGTCCTGCCGACAGCTATTTCTTGCAACAACTCGCCGGAGTCGGCTCTGCAGATCGTCATCGACGATTGTGTGTTTCGCGCCGTCGCCAGCGCGGTGTCCACCGACAGTGCTGACACACTGCGTATTGAAATCGGCAACAGCCTGCTACTGGGTCCCGGGACGCTCCTGCAGATGAAATGCTCCGCGAACCGGAGCCCCGTCGTGGCCGTACGCATGTCGCGGATTACTGCGCGAGGGTCAACATCGCTGCTGGAATATTTACTGCCTGCGGCAGAAGATCGCTTAGGCCAATGCTCGGTTATCGCGGAAAATTGCGTCTTGGCACCGCAAGTTGGATCGGGACTGTTCTGTTTTCAAAGCGGGCGGTCCCCCCAGTCAACTCTGCAACGTATCCGCTGGAGCGGGGAAGGTTCCCTGTTGAGCAAGGACACCGAAATTGCAATCTGGGAAAAACCCGACGGCGACGCGGCGGTTCTAGATGCGACAGGATTCAAAATGGACGGACTTACACGCTTCGGCGTCGATTTTGTCGGACCGCAGTTGGACGCGCCGGCATCATCGCAGCTCAAGGAGTGGACCGGGCCATCACGTGACGAACGGCCGCCCGGTGCGGACTCGCAGCGGTTGCGTTTGCCAACCCGTGGTAATCGCGCCGCCCCGTAACCCGGATTCCCGCGACGCCGCCCGTTCGCTACGGCGCGACCGGATCACTTTCATCGCGCCGCAACGCTTCGTACAACAGGATGCCCGTCAACGATTTTGCGTCCTGGATGCCGCCCGCCATCGCCATTTGCACGGCATCCGCCCAAGTGACAATCCGCGGTTGGATGACTTCGTCCGGTTCGAGCGCCGGCTCGCCCGCTGTCAAACCCGTCGCCAGAAATAGGTGCATCCGCTCTTGGAGAATACCGGGCGACATAAAGAACTCGCAGAGCGGCTCCATCGTCGATGCGCGAAAACCGGTTTCTTCGGCCAACTCGCGGTGCGCCGTCTCGATCGGTTGTTCGCCCTCTTCCAGCGTGCCCGCGGGCAGTTCGACCAGTGTCTGGCGGACGGCGATTCGATAGTTTTCAATCAAACAAACGTGTCCTTCATCCACCATCGGCAAGATAACCACCGCACCGGGATGTTCGATGATGTCGCGGGCATCTGCGCCCGGATTTTCCGCGTCGGGGCATGCGCGTACGACGCGAAATATACGGCTTTCCCAGAGAATCTTGCGTGTGTCGGCCATGTCAATGATCGCAAATTGTTGCCGGGCGATTGGGCAATTGCTAAGATAATCGGCAGTGGCGGTTTCGCCAATGATCGCTGCGGCCGCCACCGCTAAAATTGTCACCCTTTCGGCGCGAGGTTTGCGATGCGTCAAAATCCGGCGGGAAGTATCGGCATGGGACGTTGGTTGGGCATTCCCGCCCGCCTACACGTTTCATTTCTGCTGCTGGCGCTGTTCTTTATTTTCGCAGCGACGCGCGACGCCTGGGCGGTCACGCCGCGTGACATGTTATTGGCGATCGGCGTCTGGTTCGCAAGTGTCGTTTTGCATGAGGCCGGCCACTGCATCGCCGTCGCCCGCCTGGGGGGCACGAACGAGACATTGATTTTCACGCCGATCGGCGGCCTTAGTCAATTTCGCGATGTGCACGAACCCTCACGCAACTTGTTGGCTGCATTGGGCGGTCCCTTGGTAAGTCTGGCCGCAGCGATCGCCACCGCCGCTCTGTTGCTGAGCCTTAAACAGCCGATTCTTCCACTGCTTAATCCGCTGAATACCGACGTAATTGAAAGCGGAAATCTGAAACCTTTTATCGCCGCGTTGCGGATGGGGCTTTGGATAAATTGGATGCTGCTGGTGTTCAACATGTTGCCCGCCGCACCGCTTGACGGCGGGTGGATACTGCGGAGCCTGTTTTCACCAGCACTCGGCGTCCACAAAGCGAATACAGCCGTCCGTCGACTCTCGTTTGTGGTAGCCTCCGGCCTCTGGATAGCAGCCTGGTTAGCCGGTGACTATTCCACTTCGGAATTCGCGCCTTCGTGGCTGCTGTTGTCCGCCTTAGGATTGATCGTATGGTGTTACGCCGACACGCCGCCGGTTGAGGAGGAGCCGCAAATAGAACTGGACGACTTTTTCGGATACGACTTTTCTTTGGGCTACGCGAGTCAGGAACAGGCCGTCGAACAACCCGCCCCTGCGGATCCTGGAGTCTGGCGCCGATGGCTGCAGCGGCGGCAGGCCGATCGTGAATTTCGACGCATTCGGCTGGAACAAGAAGAGGAACAGCAGGTGGACGCTATTTTAGCACAACTTCACAAGCACGGAATCGAAGCGTTATCTCCTGCAGAACGTTCCCTGCTGAATCGCGTCAGCGCCCGTTATCGTTCCCGCGGTAAGCGATCGGATCGGGCGTTTTGAACGCCCCGCAATCGCCGCCTTGCGATCGGTCTAACCACCATAACCGCCCCGCCTGACGTAGGGTCGTGACGATTCGACCTCGGGATTCCGCCAACAGAATTTGCCGGTGACATACGAAATCGTATTGTTGCCTTGCAACGAAAGATCATGGTTGTAGGAATCCGTACCGTGTGCCCGCTGACTCAACACGTTTCCAAGATCCGTATCGACGACAAAGTCGACGATGACCACTTGGCCGCTCAACGTCTTCAAGAGATTGAAGGCGTCTTCGCCGCGTGCTTTTCCCTGCTGCGGGCGACAACGGGCGACATCGTCAAACAGGCTGAGGACGCCCCGCCGGGTGACTGGATGGTCCGCGGCGAGCTTTGCCGTCAGGTCGCCAGACAGGCAACTCCGGAATTGATCGAAGACGAATCGTCGTTTGTGGTGCTGGCGATTCCTGTCGTCGTCAATGCGGAGGCGGAGTATGTCGCGATCGCCGCATTTCTGACCGAAGAACTTCTGCCGGCGGATGTCCCGCCGCTGGCGGCCGCGCTGGCCGTTTCTGAAGTTGAGGCGGCGGCCTGGGCGGCAGGGCGGATACCGAGATCGGCCGAACAACTCATCGCTTTAGCCGACTTGATCGTCGATCGGGATGCGGCCATCGATCGTGCCGAGCAACTCCATCACCGCCTGCAGAGTTTGTCAGACAATCTGTCCACCACTCATGAGGAAATCAGCCTACTACACCGACTGACGGCGAATCTGCGTATCCGCGAAGGCGCCAACACGCTGGCGGAAATGGCTCTGGAGTGGCTGGGCGAGATCATTCCCGCCCAAGGCCTGGCCGCCTACCTGCAGGTTTGGGGAAATTCAGAGGATGTCGCGGCCGACGACCATCAAACTCCGCTGCTCATCACCGCCGGAGATTGCCCCCTCAACGCGTCGGCGTTTGAAACACTCATCGACGAATTAGGCGAGACGGCAACGCGACAGCCGATCGTCGTGAATCGCTCGGTCACGGATCACGAACCGTGGCAGTTTCCCGCCATCCGCGAGTTGCTGCTGCTGCCGCTGGCCTCCGCAGACAAAAATTTCGGATATCTGGCCGCGTTCAACCACACCGGTGACGGCGAGTTCGGCACGGCCGAGGCCAGCTTACTTTCCAGCATCGCCAATATTTTGGGGATACACAGCGGCAATATCGAAATGTACCGGGAGCAAGTCAAATTGCTCAGCGGCATGCTCCATGCGTTGGTTTCGGCCATCGACGCCAAGGATCCGTATACATGCGGTCACAGTAACCGCGTCGCGCGTGTCTCGTTGCGACTGGCGGAGCAACTCAACTGCTCGGACGAAATGAAGAACACGATCTATCTTTCTGGAATCCTTCACGACATCGGCAAGATCGGGATCAGTGATCAAGTGCTTGGCAAAGAGGGATGCTTAACCGACGAAGAATACGAGCACATCAAGCAACATCCGGAATTGGGCTACAGTATTTTGTGCGGTATCAAGCGAATCCGGGATGTCTTGCCGGGAGTGCTTCACCATCACGAAAATTGGGACGGCACGGGATATCCCCACGGCTTGGCTGGCGAGGACATCCCACTCATGGCCCGCATCATTGCCGTCGCCGACCGATTCGATGCCATGGGCAGCGACCGTCCGTATCGCCAGGGAATGCCCGACGACGAGGTCGACAGGATTCTCCGCAACGGAGCAGGATCCCAGTGGGATGCTCGGATTATCGCCGCCTTCTTCGAAGTCCGCGATGACGTTCGGAAAATTGCAAAACGCGAACGCGAACAAATCGACTTGAATCTGCGGCAGTGGACCTGATCCTTGTCGCCGACTTTGCTTGCTAAGCCCGCAGCGACCTCTCTGCCGCCTCTGTTCGGAATGGCCCGGACTTCGTTACGATGTCTGCAGCATGGCACGAAATCAGCACGACCGCGAAGATTTGCTCGGCGAAGCAACTGCGTTGGTCGAGCGCGTCGAATTGACGACCGCGGGCCGTTCCGAATCAATCGTCCTCGGTTTTCGCCGCGATCAATCCGCCAGCTTTTTCTTCGGTGGCGATCCTGTCTACCAATTCAACTCGACTGGAGAGTTGCGCCGTGCGTTTCGGGATAATTTGCTGTACAAGGCGGAAGCTGGTTATCTTGTTTCGCTCAAACGGCACCGCAGCGGCAACGCAACCCACTTATTGCGTCGAACGTTGAGCGAGCAAGAACAATCACAATTTCTAACCGAAATGCGGCGTCAATTGCTCGGTCTATTGCAGGCCGTTCAAACCGAGCAGGTCGAAATTGTGGGGCAAGTGCCCGACGGCGCAGATGTGATTGGCCGAGTCGCGAGGATCCTACCGGACGTCGCCCACGCCACCGTCGCGGAGAATCCGCACGCCGGCTAGTACGACTCAGACGACAGCCATCGGCAACTCGACGACATGGGCCGCGTCGTCCTTCAGTTGGAGTTGCGTGCCCGTGGCAGTAAAGCCTCGCTTCAGGTAAGCCAGTGCGATGGACGTTCCGGCAAGGGGCGAGTAGACCGCGCTGGTCACGCGTCCGACTTCGCTACCCTCGGCGGAAACCGCCGTTCCCGCCAGCGGTGGATCATCACACTCGAACCGCAAACCACAGAGGAGCCGATTCACATGGCCAAGTGCATCAATACGCGCGACGGTCTCCTGGCCAAGATAGCAGCCTTTGGTAAAGCTCACGGCAAACTTGTCGCGGCCTACTTCCTGCGGAAAGTTCTCTTCGGTCACGTCCGCACCGAACATGGGTAGTCCGGATTCAATCCGCAACACTTCCGCCGCCGCCAGACCGCAGCCCAACACCCCCCGATCTGCAATCCGCCCCGCAAGCACGGACATCGTCTCAACGTCTGCGGTCAGCAGAAACCCACCTGCGCCGTATTGATCCATCGCGCAAACACGAACCCGGCGGCCATCAGATGTCCCCGTTTCGTGCCGGCACCAGCCGCCCGGCGGATCGACATTCAGCATCTCGCCGACAATTTTGTCGGACTCACCACCGGCCAACAGCAAACTCGCCCACTCCTCACTTCGATCATGCAATTGGACATCTTCCCGTATAATGTAACGGTCCAGGTGCGCGATTATCTCTCCTGCCCGGCCCTCAGCCGTGACGAGCACCAGCGAAGTTTCGCGGCAAAGCGCCAACGCATAGGCCAAGGTTTTGCCTTTTACATTGGCCAAAAACAACTCGCAACCACCGCCCGGTGCGAGGTTACCGATATCGTTTGTGCACATATTGTGCAGAAAGGTCGATCGATCACTGCCTGTGATTTCAACGACTCCGCCATATGCAACGGCGTCCACCGCGCCCACCGTTTCGCGCAATACACGCAATTCGGCTTTCAGATCCCCAAAAGGCCGCACCAATCGCACCATCACTTCGAGTTCCTCGACGTACAAAATGAAAGCGCAGCGATCTACGCGTCAACAATGCCTCTGCATACCGGCTCGCGCACGCCACCCGGACACCTTATAATAGGGAATTCCCTACGTCCACTAGTACCCAGCATGGCCGAACCTTTGTCTTCACCAATACCCGGTTACCACGGCTGCTATTTGCGCGTCGATCTGGACGCCGGTGACTCCACGCGAGTCGCCCTGCAATCAAACGACCTGCGCCGCTTCATTGGCGGAAGCGGATTGGGGTGTTTGATCTTGTTGCGGGAGGGCGCGGCGGCTGTCGACCCACTTTCGCCCGCTGCCCCTCTGGCATTCGTGTTCAGCCCGTTGGTCGGCAGCCCTTTGACGACCTCGGCAAAATTCGCGGTGGTTTGCAAAAGTCCCTTGACCGAACGGTTCAACGACTCGCTGGCCAGCAGCACCTTTGCCATCGCGGGTAAAGCTTGCGGTTGCGACGCGATTGTTATCGTTGGCCGCACGAAACAGCCGTCGGTCCTGGTCATCGACGACGGAGCGGTGCGGATCGAACCGGCAGAGGATG
>JAYZEI010000057.1:0-8638 GCA_036337375.1 Planctomycetota bacterium
ATTCCGCTCGGCCAGCCGACGCAACCGTTCCTCGTACCGGTTCCAGAAATCCGCAACGGCGCTTTCGTCGTTGGTGCGGAATCCGCGGATCCATCTCTGGCTATTTTCGGTCATGTGGCTACGAGATTCGCGTCTGGGGAATCACTCGACCGGGAAACTCGATGCTAAGCCGCAACCCGATGGCGGTCAACACCACCGCCCTCGACGAAAACAAGTTAGAGCGTCGTGCCATTAAGGAGGGCTTGACCCGCAGGTTCGAGTTTGAGCACGGGATCCCTCGAGGCAACCGCAACGCCGCGTGCGGGGATGTTGGCGGCAATGTAGCGCTGACCGACAGAACTGTGGCCTGTCTGGACCCGGCCGACTCGCACGGCCATCGCCACCGATTCAACCTGATCGCCCCGGATCAGGCTAAGTTCGGCGATTGGCCGCCGATCCCGGTAAAGGCGAACGTCGAGAATGACTGGGAACAGCGATAAGTTAATGGGTCGGAAAATCCTGCAATTCTTTTCCGCCATTAAAAAGTGATAACTTGTTTTCCAACGGTTTTATTGCATTTTTATGGATCGAGGGAATTTGCGTTGACAAAACATTTTTGGACAGGCTTCGGTGCACCGCTCCCAGTGAATAAAATAGCACGGTTGAGCCACCGGGGAATTTCCGAGCGGAGTACACTTGTCGTCTCTATCATGAATACGTTACGAGCCATGGTTGCAGCCGCGTCGACACTGGTCGGATGCGTCTCGGTGTACGGACAGATGCAGTTCGAATATGAACAACTGCCGATCGACTACCATGCTCAACCGGCAGACACGGCAATCACCGCAATGCAGTCTTCTATCGATGAAGGCGAGCTGGACCTGGCGTTTAAGCCGCCGGCGGGATATCTCGAGTCAATCCTGGAACAACTCGATATCTCGACCACAACACAGGCTCTCGTCTTTTCGCGGACTAGCCTGCAACTGAACCGAATTTCGCCCCACAACCCGAGGGCGATGTACTTCAACGATACCAATTACGTTGGCTGGGCTCGCGGTGGAGATATCGAGATCATCTCGGTTGACCCAAAGATTGGCGCCGTGTTCTACAAGCTGGAAAACCGACAGGTCGAAAAGCCCAAGTTCGAGCGAGACCGGGGCAACTGCCTTAATTGTCACGGAACGCGGCGGACGGACAATGTGCCCGGGCCGGTTGTCCGCAGCGTTTTTGTGGACGGCGCCGGCCGACCGCATTTTACAGCGGGAACGTTTGATACGGATCATTCGAGTCCGTTTCGTCAACGCTGGGGTGGCTATTATGTGACCGGCAGCCACGGGAGCCTGAGGCATATGGGTAACGTCATTTCTCCGGGACCGTTTAGGCCCAAGGACTTTGACTACGAATTGGGAGCCAACCGCACCGATCTGGCCGAGTTGGTCGATACGCAGGGATACCCGACGTCCCACAGCGATATCGTGGCGCTAATGGTCCTCGAACACCAGTCCAAAGCTCAGAATCTCATTACCAAGGCACATTACGACGAATGGTCGGACGTTCATCGCGATAAAGCTCTGAATAAAGCTCTGCAGCGGCCGGCCGACTATCGTGGCGATGTCACCAAACGACGGTTGGCCAGAAACGGAGAACGACTCGTCCGGTATCTGTTGTTCGCTGACGAATTCAAGCTGACGGCGAAAGTGGCCGGAACATCGGGCTTTCAGAAAAAATTCAGCAAGCTCGGTCCGCACGACGCAAAAGGGCGTTCGCTGCGCGAGCTTGAGCTCACCACACGGTTGTTTCGCTATCCGTGCAGCTACATGATTTATTCACCGGCGTATCGGCGACTACCCGAAATGACGAGCAAGTTCGTCAAAACTCGTCTGGAAGAAATCCTCTCGGCCCCCAAACCCGTGGTCGGCTATGGGCATTTGTCCGAAGAGAACCGTCGTGCAATCCTCGAAATCCTGACCGAAACGGGTGCGTTGTAGCAAGGCTCCGCCCCATTCTCTTGGGGTCTCAACAGATCTGGTACCCCAGTTCGACTCCGGCCCCTGCCGCGATAGCAGCCCCGTTCCACTTCGCGGCACCCGGCGACAGGCTGGCGATCTTTGCGCAGGCCGGCCCAGGCCTCACTGCCGGCGGGTTACTTGTCGCGCGTTGCAAATCGTCGCGCCTGATCGACAATGTCGAAGCCAACCTTCGCGGACCAAGCTGCGAGCGTGGCCCGAAAAATTTCTCCCGGTCGCCCGTCGCCAATCGGTTGGCCGTTGAATTGCGTCACCGCCAGCACACAATACGGGGTGCTGGAAACCAGCACTTCGTCGGCACGGGCCACGTCGTCGGCAGTCAGTTCCCGCTCGTGGTGCGAAACGCCAAGTTCGTCGGCCAACGCCAACAACACGGCCAAACTGATTCCGGGCAGCACTTTTTCGCGGGGCGGCGAGATCAGCCCGTCGTCGGTGTGATAGATAACAAGGTTTGCCGACGAAGTCTCCAGCACAAATCCTTCCGCGTCCTGCAGCAACGCGCGGGCGCCCGGCTGCTTGGCGGCAGCGGCGCGGTCGGCCAACCAATAGTGCATGCGACTGCGGCACTTCAATTCCGGCACCCAGTTTTTTGCCGAAATCTGCTGGACATCGGTTGCGGCCAATGCCTGACCAAACTCGTACTTTTCCACCCACTGACAAAAAGGAAGCCGATACGTGTGCATGCAGACCAGCGGCTCGCCCGATTTGCCATCGTTAAGCGTGGCATAGGGACCGGGCGTAACAAAAATCGACAGCCCCAGATCGTCGTGCTCTTGAATGTCGCTCGAATTAAAGCCGATGAGTTGCTCCGCAACGTTGGCCATCTGGCCGCGCGACATTCCCGGGTCGATGCCGACAATCTGCAGCGACCGTTCGAGCCGCTGCAAATGATCCTCCAAATGAAACAGCCGACCGCCGAACGTACGCAGTTGCTCGGTCAGGGTCGCGCCCAGGACAAAACCGGCATCGTTAAGCGGCACGGCAGCTTCGTGCTCGGAAATAAACTCGCCGTTTCGAAATGCGAATGGCCTCTGCATGGGATGGGCCATTATGCCGCAATGCTGTTGTTGCGGGTAGCGAGGTCGGATTTGCGTAGGCCGGAATTAGCAAACGCAGGCCGCGCCCGAATAGCAGCCGCTGCTGCCGCGCCGATGCTCGTTGCAATTTCACGACGGGGTCTTGCGCGGCTGCGATGCTTAACCGCTTAGCGGTGCGACTTTGTTCCGGAACACGATCTATGAATCGTCCGAAACGGCGGCGGGCAAAAGTAGATCGACGAGTACGTACTTGCGGGTCAACGCCATCAACGGCTGACTGTTAATGTACGGCCGTAGCGCGTGAATTATGCCGATATATCGGCCGGCATTAATCTGTCGAATCCGATCGGCGTACGGTGCGAGTGCTCCGCCGACATGCAAGCCGACGTAACCGAGAGCCGAGCGACCGCACAGTTTCGGATACCGCTTTAAGATCCAGTCGCGGTAGTTGTTTTGCAGGAGCAACTTCTCGACTTGCGTGATGGCCATTCCGTGCGGACGGCCCGGCAGCAGCCAGTCGTCGTCCAATGCCGCCCCCATCAGCACCGCATTGTGCCGCCGCATGGGACCCTTTCCCGCATCCGGCAACGCATGCCCGAGAATCTCGCCACCCGCCAATGCGTGCAATGAGCCCGTCACGACGCGGGCCCCAAAGCTGAATCCCATCAACCCGACTCGAGTCGTGGGTTCGAGACGATTGAGCACCCAGCCGAGATAGTAACCTGCAGAATAAACGCGAAACGCCTTGATCTGTGCATCTTGGACGGGCCGGCGTTTGATCTCTTTAGTGGCGGGCCAAGACCAGATGACGAACCGCATTGCCTCAACGTCCCCGCCGCGGACGAGTTGCTGATAGACGTACCAGCCCCGCGAATAGGCGACGCTCGGCTCCGCGCGATCCTCGTGGACCCAAAACGTAGTCGGCAGCTTGAGCCGCTCGGTGGCTAAAAACGCGCCCTCATCAAGTCGTCTCCACTTTTTCGACTCCCAATCGTAGCGCCGATACGAAAGTCGATCGCCGACGTCCGCAGGCGGCGGGTTGTCTCTGGAAAAGCACGGCAACTGGCGGCAACAGATGAGCCACACTTCATCCCCTGGCCGCTCGGTGCGACAACACGACGCCTTGCTCGAACCTGCTGCCGCTGCAAAACTCAAATCTGAGTGACCACCAACAAGCGTCAGTGCAACGGCGGCCACACCAGCAGCAAACCAACATCTCGATTCACTTCTCAAAATCCGGAACAACATTACAAACGCTATTTTCACGAGATAAACGAACTAACACGTCTCGCCATTCTGGTTGCGAGACTCTGACTGATCCTGGCGATCACAGAAAATGTAGCATTAAATCAACTCGCCGCTTATGAATAATTGAAAATAAAAAACACGTGTTTCATTTGCACATCACCAGCCATGTTGTAGAGTTCTCTAGCTGGCGATTCGCCTCGCTAATTTGCTGTGAATTCAATTGGAGGCAATGCTCATGAAGAGAATGCTGATCTTAATAGTGCTCGCGGTTATGACAATCGCACAGACCGGATGCAACGGCTGTGGCTTAGGCTTGTTCCGCCCGAGATGTGGTAGGATTTCGCCTTGCACTCCGTGCTACCAACCATGCTCAACTTCATGCAACCCTTGTGATTCCTGCCCGACGGGAATTGGCGCTGCAACTATCGTGGCACCACCATATTACGATGGCGGTAGCGGGACGACCGCAACACCCGCTCCGACGCTGCAACCGAGTCCGGCTCAATAATTCACCCGTGTCCGTCACAACGAGCGAAAAAACGCGGCAATCCTGGCCGCGTTTTTTTATGCGCGGGGTAATAAGTGCCGCAAGTGTCGGGAGTGACAGAGGAAAACACAACTGCAGATGGGATCCTTCCTTATTTCTTCGGTTACGCTGCCCCGCTGCCCCTTTGCCCCTCTGCCCCTCTGCCCCTAAACTCTTGAGATACACCTCTCTCCTCACGGGTTTTTGCGCATTCGGCCTATGAACGCCCCATCCCCGTCCAACGTGGTCGAAGTCGATCATCCGCTAATTCAGCATCATCTGGTGCGGCTCCGCGATGAATCAACGCCTCCAGCCGAATTTCGCAGTTTGATCCGGCGTTTGGCGACGTTGCTGGCTTACGAAGCGACCAAGGATCTGCAGCTGGAAACCGCCACGGTCCGCACTCCGCTGACAATGGCCAACGGACTGCGACTGAAGCAGAAAATCGGCTTAATTCCAATTCTCCGCGCGGGCCTGGGAATGGTGGACCCAGTGGTCGATTTGATACCCGACGCCGAAGTGTGGCACCTGGGTTTGTATCGTGACGAATCGACCGCCAAACCGGTGAAGTATTACAGCAAGCTCCCGCGGGGCGGCGCGGTCGACGTGGCCCTGGTCGTCGATCCCATGTTGGCCACTGGCGGATCGGCGGTCGCGGCGTTGTCCGCTTTGCAGCAATGGGGCGTGCCGCAATTGAAATTGCTTTCGGTCATCGCCGCCCGCGACGGGATCGACGAGGTGCAAAATCATTTCCCTGCAACACAAATCTACGTTTGCGCGATTGATGCGGAACTCAACGCGAAGAAGTTCATCGTCCCCGGCCTGGGCGATGCGGGTGATCGAATTTTCAACACGTTTTTCAGTGACGAATAACGCCGGCTACCGCCCTGCGAGAACTCCATGGAACGACTGATCAGCTTTTGCGGCCTGTTCGTCATGATCGGCTTGGCGTGGGTGATGAGTTCGCACCGCAGAAAAGTCAGCTTGCGAATTGTGATTGGCGGCCTGGTGCTGCAGATGGTCTTTGCGCTGGTCATTCTCCGCACCGTACCCGGCCAACTGGCCTTCAAGGCCATTGGTGACTTCTTTACCAACATGATCGGATACGTTGATCGCGGTTCCGAATTCGTGTTTGGCATGAATCGCGAATTCGAAGTTCCGGTGAATATCACTGTAAGTGGAAATACCTCGCTGGTCGTCTTAGAACACGGTCAGCCAGAAATCGACTCGTTGGTTAAATCGTTGCGGCGGCAGGACGGGGTGGTAACGGTTGCGGTTGGCGAGTCCACCCGCCAGGTCGACCCCTCTGCCAAAGACTGGGAAGAGCCTTTTCGAGTGTGGATTGCCAATTCGATTGCAAACTACCTAACACCAAACCAGCCGCGGACGAGACAATTACTCACCTCATTCGCGTTCGGCGTGTTGCCAACCATCATCTTTTTCGCGTCGCTGATGTCGATGCTCTATCATCTGGGCGTGATGCAGCGGATCGTGGCGTTTTTCGCTTGGATTATGCAAAAGACATTGGGCACATCTGGAGCGGAAAGTCTATCCGCCGCAGCGAATATCTTTGTCGGGCAAACCGAGGCACCATTGGTCATTCGACCCTACGTCGGCGCGATGACGGCATCGGAATTGATGGCCGTAATGGTCGGCGGCTTTGCGACGATCGCCGGCGGAGTACTCGCCGCGTATGTCGGCTTTGGTATTAACGCAGGCCACCTCGTCACGGCGTCCGTCATCAGCGCGCCCGCAGCGCTGTTGATCGCCAAAGTGATGCAACCGGAAGTCGAGCAGCCCAAGACGATGGGGCACGTTGAAATTCAAGTCGAAAAAAAGGACGCCAATCTGATCGGCGCGGCCGCATCGGGCGCGGCGGACGGCATGAAGCTGGCCTTGAACGTGGCCGCGATGTTGATCGCCTTTCTCGCAATCATCGCAATGCTAAATGGCCTGATCGGTTGGACCGGATCGTTGTTTGGCCAACAGTGGACGCTTGAAAATGCGTTGAGTTACATCTTCTGGCCGTTGGCCTGGATCATGGGCATCCCCGGAAAAGATTGCTTTACCGCCGCCGAATTATTGGGCACGAAAATGGTCGCCAACGAATTCGTGGCCTATTTAAACCTGGGCAACATACTGGCCGAAAACAGTGAATCACTGACGCCGCGCAGTGTGACGATTCTCACCTATGCGTTGTGTGGGTTTGCCAATTTCGGTTCGATCGGAATTCAACTCGGTGGCATCGGCGGCATCGCACCCGAACGGCGTGGCGATCTCGCACGGCTCGGCTTACGGGCGATGCTGGGCGGGACGCTGGCGGCATTCATGACGGCTTGTGTGGCCGGCATTTTAATTTAAACATGCGAGTACAAATACTCTCACACTGAGCGGGGAGAGTAAGCAGCAATGAAATCGATTTTATCCGAGCAAGAACTCCGCTCCGGCGTCGAACGCATCGCACGTGAAGTAACCGCCTGCTACGAAGGTCTTCCGCTGACGATTATCGGCATTCTCACCGGCAGTGTCGTGCTGCTGGCCGATCTGATCCGGCTGCTCGACGTACCGCTGCGGGTCGGCGTTTTGCAAGCCCGCAGTTACCACGGCGCGACGACGACGCGCGGCGAACTGATTATTAACGACGACCTGATGCCGGACGTGGCGGGACGCAACGTGCTGCTGGTGGACGACATTTTCGACACCGGCCACACGCTCTCGCACGTCATGGAACGCATTGAATCGCTGCAACCGCAATCTGTGCGTTCGCTAGTGCTGCTCTACAAAGAAGGCCGCCAGGAAGTCGACCTCTCGCCCGATTTCATCGGCTTTCGCATCCCCGACGAATTCGTCGTCGGCTATGGCCTCGATTACAAAGACGAATTTCGCAACCTGCCCTACTTGGCCACGCTCGAAGAGAACGACCTGTGAGGCGGCCAATGATCAAGGGGCCGCACGAGCCGAGCATGGCGGGGCAGGCCCCAGTAAGATGCTCGCCCTCTTCATTTAATAATACTTTACCGCGGTCACAGCCTAAATCGATCCGGCAGCAGCTGACGGAGCATCGTCTCCGCGACGGCCTGTTCCCTCGAGACGTCGACCAACAGCACCGGCAGGTCTTCGCAAAATTCCGCGAGCACCTGGCGGCATGCGCCGCACGGCGTTCCTCCGCCGGCAGTGGCAACGGCCAGTGCTGAGAATTCTCTCGACCCCGCAGCAACGGCCGATGCAACGGCGACTCGCTCGGCACACAGTGTCATTCCATACGACGCATTTTCGACATTGCAACCGGTAAACACTCGACCATCCGCTGCGAGAATCGCCGCGCCGACCTGATAGCTGGAATACGGCGCGTAGCCGCGTAGCCGCGATTCGATGGAGGCGGCAATCAGTTGCTGTTTGTCGTCGGAGGTCATGGAAACAATCGTCAGTCTTTAACGATCAGCGGCAGTGGCATGGGCGGCTTGTCGGAAATTCTGATGGCAGCTGCTAGTTTATCACGGACGGCGGCGGCGGCTGCCGATTTAGCAAAGATATCCAGTAATGGCCGGCCGGCGGCGATTTCGTCACCGATGCGGACGTGCATCTTTAGGCCGACGTCGTGGTCGATCGTGTCTGATTTTACCCGCCGACCACCACCTAGTTCCACAACGACTTGCCCCAATTGCTGCGTGTTGATGGCAGAAATGTAGCCGCTACGTTCAGCAACCAATTTTGATTTCGGCGCAACGGGACGCGGCACAGATAGATCACCGCCTTGACCCGACACCATCTTCTGGAACTGCTCCATGGCTCGGCCCGAATCGATATGTTGCGACAAAAGC
>JAYZEI010000058.1:0-6435 GCA_036337375.1 Planctomycetota bacterium
GGCGGTCGTTGTGTTCGGGCTGTTGTGGCGAAATGGCAAAACGACCTCCGTCATAGTCTCGGTGGGAGCGATTTTCGGACTGATCGCGGCGGGGTTTTTCCTGACCTCCCCCCAGCCGTCATCCGTTACGATCGAAGAGGATGTCCTCTTTCCGCCGGACAACGCGTTACCGCCGGGAGTATCCGAGGGGATCGCGCTCGAAGGTGATACCGATCGAATTTTGCCGCCGACTACCCGAGAGAATGCCCCCGCGGCAGAAGTTGTAGAACCAGCGGCGGACAGACCGGCCGTCGAGGTCGCGACGGCCGAGCCGAACAGCGACCCGCTGAAGCCCGCTTGGATTGATGAATCGATTGAAAGCTCGGACGGAATCCACCGCGTCCGTATCGAGACGCTGCCATTTGAAGATGCAAATCGATGCCGGGACGAGTTGGAAATGCGGATTGTGGCCGAGGCGCAAAGCTACAGCGAAAAGACGTTCGGGTACGGTCAGATCGAACCG
This sequence comes from Planctomycetota bacterium, assembly GCA_036337375.1. Taxonomy (GTDB): domain Bacteria; phylum Planctomycetota; class Planctomycetia; order Pirellulales; family UBA7805; genus JAYZEI01. Next base: position 503 of record JAYZEI010000058.1, read on the forward strand.
TCCGCGGACTACCTCGAGAAAAAAATCGAGGCCAGCGAAGCCGCGGGAAACTACTATCTGGAAAAAACCGAATACCATTACGGCACGCTGAACCCGGAAATCAGGGTCATGCACACGGCGCATCTCTTGTTGGAATTCAACCAGCAGAAGGACCTGTCGTACTTTGAAAAGTTGTCGCGGCGGGCGATGGCCAAGTACCGCGTTTATTATGCGTCGGCGGGTTTGGCGGCCGTTCTTGTTTTGCTGACGACGCTCTACGGATATCTCCGCCTCGATCAGGTCACGGCGGGGCGGGCGCGCGGGCGGTTGCGGATGGCCGCGGCCGGCGTCATAGTGGCCTTGGCAGGAGGCGGCGCGATCTTCGTGAGCCTCGTGCCAATGATCTGACAATGTTTCCATCATGATGGCTTTCGCATCCGAAACCGACACACTGCTAATCGGCCGCATTCGCGATGGCGATTCGGACGCCTGGACGGAATTGATTAGCCGTTTCGAGGGCCGCTTGCTGGCATTTGTCGAAAGCCGTATCGGCCGCCGCGCGGCGAGCGAAGACGTCGTCCAGGAAACTTTTATCGGTTTCCTGACCAGCCTGCCGAATTACGACGAGTCGCGCGCGCTCGAAAGTTATTTGTTCTCGATTGCCGCACACAAATTGACGGACCACTTGCGGCGGGAAGGACGGCGGCCGACGCTGCCGCTGGCCATATCCGAAAGTCAGGGCGACCGGGAAGTTCCCGACCGGCAGCGGGCGGTCAGCAGCGCCGTCCGCAGCGGCGAACGCCGGTCGATCGAAACCGAATCGCTGGCGACGGCCATCGCCGAACAAATCGAAACCTGGCGCAAGAAAAACGAGTGGACCAAAATCCAGTGCGTCGAATTGCTGCTGGTTCGCGGCATGATCAACAAGCACGTGGCCGCCCGACTGGACATTAGCGAACAACAGGTCGCCAATTTCAAATTCGACTTTCTCGCCCGCCTCCGCAAGGCGGTCCGCCGGCAATCGCTCAGCCGCGATATCTTCCCGGAACTTTACGAAACACCGTAATCGCGTGACGTCATGACAGAATTTTCGAACCTGGAGTTGGAAGCTTATCTGGACGAGTCATTGCCGAACGAAGTCGCGGGCGAAATCGAACGTGCGCTCCACGACGACCCGGCTCTCGGGGAACGGCTGGCGGCACTGAATGCCAAACGCGGCGCCGGCGTTCACTCGGTGGGAGAGATTTGGCGGCGGCATCGGATCAGTTGTCCGTCGCGCCAGCAGTTGGGAAACCTGCTGCTCGGCGTGCTGCCCGCCGAAGAAGCGGATTACATCCGGTTTCACCTCGAAGACGTTGGTTGCCGGCAATGCCAGGCGAACGTGGCGGACCTGAACGATCAACAAGCCGAGGCGGCCGACCGGATTAAAACGCGTCGCAGTAAATACTTTGAGTCGAGCGCGGGCTACCTGTCGCGAAAATAGCTGTTGCCGCAACCGCCGTTCGAAACGGTAGTTACGCAATTTGAGTTGCCCCGCAAGAACGGCCTGCCCGTGCGGGTGATTGACCAGCTGTACCCGTCTGATTTAGACTCCACCGACTTATCGACTCCACCGACTTATCGATTGGGCCGATTGGACATTTTATTGTCCAACCCCTTGCCCGCTTTCGGTTTGCGTCGTGTGGAAAACAACCCGGTCGCCCGGCGTCCACGGTGTCCACGGCGGACGCGTCGAACTCGGGCAGGGAAGCAGTTACCAAATGACAACACGTGTCAGCGGCGACAAATCGGTCAGCACCGAGCAATTGGCGATAAACACTATTCGCACTCTGTCAATGGATGCGGTGCAGCAGGCAAATTCGGGGCATCCCGGAACGCCGATGGCCCTGGCGCCGGTCGCCTACAAACTCTGGTCGGATGTGCTCCGCTACGATCCGTCTGCGCCACTCTGGCCGGTGCGGGACCGATTTGTATTATCGTGTGGACATGCCTCGATGTTGCTGTATGCCGTGCTGCATTTGGCCGGTGTTGAGGAGGTCGACGAGGACGGTAACGGTACGGGGCAGCCGGCGGTCACGCTTGAGCACATTCGTAATTTTCGGCAGCTTGGCAGTCCCTGTGCGGGGCACCCCGAATACGGCGACGCGGCCGGCATTGAGATGACCACCGGGCCGCTCGGGCAGGGCATTGCCACGAGCGTGGGGATGGCAATCGCCGCCAATTGGCAGGCCGCGTACTTTGGCCGTCCCGAATTCGAGCTGTTTGACTACAACGTGTGGGCTCTTTGCAGCGATGGCGACTTGATGGAAGGCGTCGGCCAGGAAGCTGCGTCAATGGCCGGGCATTTAAAGCTTTCCAACCTTTGCTGGATCTACGACGACAATGACATCACCATCGAAGGCGGGACCTCGCTGGCGTTCAGCGAAGACGTCGCTGCACGATTTAAGGGTCTCGGCTGGCACGTGGCCATGGTTGACGATGCCAACGATCTGGCCGAACTGGATCGTGCCTATCGGTCGTTCTTAAACAACAATCATTCGCCAACGCTGATCATCGTGCGGAGCGTGATTGGATTTGGATCGCCCCATAAATCCAATTCGCACGCTGCCCACGGCGCCCCGTTGGGCGAAGACGAAGTGAAACTGACGAAAAGCGTTTACGAATGGCCTGAAGACGAGAAGTTTCTCGTACCCGATGAGGTACGTGCGTGTTTCGCGACGGGACTGGGCGCTCGGGGACGGCGGGATCGCGAACAGTGGGAGTCGCGATTTGCCGAGTACTCGCAAGCGCATCCGGAATTGACCGCACAATGGAACTCCCTGCAGAAGCGGGAGTTGCCGTCCGGCTGGGATGCCGACATTCCGGTCTTTGCACCGGACGAGAAAGGTTTGGCCACGCGAGTCACATCCGGCAAGGTGCTCAATGCCGTCGCCCGCAGCCTCCCCTGGCTAATGGGCGGCTCTGCCGATTTGGCACCTTCAACGATGACGCTGTTGGATCGTGAAACGGATTTCAGCGCGGACGACTACGCCGCCCGCAATATGCACTTTGGTGTCCGCGAGCACGGGATGGCTGCAGCCTGCAACGGTATGGCGCTGGCCAATTTACGTCCGTACGGTGCGACGTTTTTTGTTTTCACGGACTACATGCGGCCGTCGATGCGGTTGAGTTGTATCATGCGTCAGCCGGTTATATACGTGCTCACGCACGACTCCATCGGCCTGGGCGAAGACGGGCCGACGCACCAGCCGATTGAGCACTTGGCTGCACTGCGGGCGATGCCGCGGATGCTGGTGATGCGTCCGGGCGATGCCAACGAAGTGGCCGAAGCTTATCGCGCGATTTTAAAAATCAACGACCGGCCGGCTTGTATGGTCTTGACCCGTCAGGCTCTGCCAACATTAGATCGCACCAAGTACGGCCCGGCCGCCAACACCGCCCGTGGCGGTTACATTTTGGCGGATGCCGATGGTGGAACACCGCAGGTTATTTTGTTGGCGACCGGCAGTGAATTGCCGATCGCACTGGAGGCCTGCAACCAACTGTCGGCCCAGGGAATCAAGGCGCGACTTGTCAGCATGCCGTGTTGGGAACTTTTCGACGAGCAGGATGAAGCTTATCGCGAAGAGGTTCTTCCACCCGGGCTGACGGCCCGGGTGGCGGTCGAGGCCGGAGTGCGAATTGGCTGGGATAAGTACATCGGTCAGCAGGGCCGTTTTGTCGGCATGAGCGATTTTGGCGCGTCCGCGCCGTATTCGGTGCTTTACGAACACTTCGGCATAACACCCGAAGCGGTTGTCGCCGCGGCCAAGGCCGCGGTTGGCTAGTGTTGCGTCAAATCTCAATGGACGGGCCCGACCCGTCGAATATTTCACCACCATGGCCTACCGCAACAGCGGCAAACCTCGCAGTGCGATCTGCGTCGTTATCGACCGGCTTTCTGCCGGGTTTATCGGTGCGTTTGGCAACACTTGGGTTCGCACGCCTCAGATCGACCGTCTCGCCTCACAGTCGCTGGTGTTTGACCGGGCGCTGATCGACAGCCCGAGTTTACTGCAGGCGTATCGCGGATATTGGTGCGGCCAGCATGCCGCCAGTCCGTCGGGTGACGAATCTCGGCCCAGCCTGATGACGTCGGCGGCCCAACAGGAGATTCCGTCGATACTGGTCACAGATACGGCTGAAGTGCTGGAATTTGAGATCGCTACCGAGTTTTCAAGAACGGTTCAAGTTCAGGTCGAATCATCGGCCACATGTTGCGACGCGATCGAAGATACACACTTGGCAAACTTCTTCGCCTCGGCCATGGATGTCCTGTCTGGCATCGACTCACCATCGCTGCTGTGGATGCACACGCGCGGACTTGCAGCACCGTGGGATGCCCCGTTAGATTTCCGGAATGACTACGCTGCCGAAGACGACCCGGTACCACCGGCGAACGTCCAGGTACCGAGTTTTCAGTTGGCGGGCGGTTATGATCCCGACGACTTACTTGGCGTCATTCACAGCTATGCGGGCCAGGTTACGTTGCTGGATGCCTGCCTGGGGGCCTTCATCGAGGCAGTTGATGAAAGCCCGCTTGGCGAGAATACGCTGCTGGCCGTGGTATCCCCGCGGGGTTTTCCGCTCGGCGAACATCTGGTTGTCGGGGCAGAGGGCGATTGTCCGCCGCTTTACAGTGAACTGGTTCATGTGCCGTGGTTGATTAGATTTCCTGGTGGCCGGGCCGCGGCGTGTCGGTCGTCGGAATTTGTGCAACCGGCGGATTTTTTCCACATGCTAACCGCCGCTCACGGTGCCGAGTCGGTGGCCGGTCTCGCGAAAAACCGAGCGGTGGTAATCGGTGATACCGGCGAATACGCGATTCGAACCCCGGCTTGGTATATGAAGTCGGCTGCGGCGGATAGCCCGGAGTTATTTCGTAAGCCAGATGATCGCTGGGATGTCAGCAACGTCGCCGATTTGTGCCCGGAAATTATTGAAAAACTTGAGCTAGCATTCAAACAGGCGCGGCGAGGCGACATGAATGCGCCGCTGGACGAATTACTTGTCACGGGAATCGAATGAGCGGCACGTAAATTGACGCCACCCCGGTCGTTGCGAGATAATGGAGCGAAGAGAGGTAAGTCATGGAGCATCGTGAATCGAGCGATCAACCGCAAGGCAAATCGATTATTCGACAACGGCGGGGCCATTGGATGACGGCGGTCGCGCTGATTGTGGTTGCGGTGGCATTTTTTTCACTGTCGGCCGAGAATGCAGAGGATGCCGGCAGGCGTGAAGCCGATGGTATCGAGACAACTCGAAGCGAAACAACACGAAGCCCGAAATTGAAAGATCTGGCCGATCCTTTGAGTAAGGGGATTTCCGTGGATGACAAGGTCGTAAAGACGGAGGACGAGTGGCGCGAGTTGCTCACGCCGCTGCAGTTTGAAGTAACTCGGCGGAAGGGAACCGAACGCGCATTCACAGGCGAATACGCTGAAAACAAAGAGCCCGGTATTTACAAATGTGTATGTTGCGGGCTGACGCTGTTTTCTTCGGAGACAAAATTTGATTCTGGCACAGGGTGGCCGAGTTACGACTCGCCGATTAGCAGTCTCCACGTCGCTGAAATACAAGATCGAAGTTGGTTTCTGCAAGTGCGGACGGAGGTGGTCTGCGGCCGATGTGACGCTCACCTGGGACACGTGTTTCCGGACGGACCGCCGGAAACGACCGGTTTGCGTTATTGCGTCAACTCCGCTGCCTTGAAGTTTGAACCCAAAAAAGAAGCGCCGCCAGAGAACTGACGGCGCTTCGGGAAGGGAAATCATCCTTCGTTGCGTGTGATCAGCGAATTGCCTCGTTTAGCATTCGCACATTGGGCACACTGTGGCGGTGCAACAAGCCGCCCTCTTCCGTTTCAATGATCGTCGCCACCGGTCCGACATCCCGTACGCTGCCGGCCATGT
>JAYZEI010000059.1:0-10235 GCA_036337375.1 Planctomycetota bacterium
ACCACACGCATGGCTCCAAAGCAGCACCAGTCCGCCGAAATCATGCAGGCCAGCGATCTCGTTGAGCTCGCCGGAGCGATTGCTTTGCACGGCCAATTGATCGTCGAAGCCAGCCCGGAACGAATCAACGCATCGCTCGAACAATATTGGCTGGCCTCCAAATGCCGCTGCGACCGTTGGGGCCACTCGCTGCGGGAATTCCGGGACGGTCAACACTCCGACGACGAAACCGTCACTGCCGAAATCTCGCTGCTGGACGAAATCATTTCGAGCGAAACGTTAACGCGGCTTTGGACAGCGGTTCTTTCGGTGCACGACCACCGTCAGGGCGCCGATCGCGTCTGCCCGGTGGCCAACAGCGTGCTGACCGCACATGTCGACTTCCGCAACCGGGCCCTGGCCATGCTCGCCGGCTCGCTCCCGCTGCAACCTAAAGATGCACGACGCATGCTGCGATTGCATCGTCGAGTCAGTCGCTGGGTCGATCTGCTGCTGGCCTACCTGCAGCGGTTCGATGATGTCAGCCGGTTTGCCTTCCGTCCCCAGCGCTGTCGGGATTTCGCCATCGACCTGTGGTACGAAAACCGCTTGCTGAATCATCAGGTTTCTCGGCCATTGACGCTCATCTCTCTGCAGGCGGCATTGTGCAAAGAACTGCGGCCCTCCAGCCCCAACGCCGACCTCAATTTCCAAATCGGCGCGAGCGTCCTTTCATGCTTTGACGCATCGCAGCTCGACGCCACGGGCACATTTCACTGGCTCTGGCAATACCGCCTTGTGCACAAAACGATCGACTGCCAGGGGCTGATTGACGAGCTTCTGGAGTCTGCTTAAGAGTTCGCAGACCGGCGTTCTTTCGAAAAACGCGCTGCACTTCTCCATTCGCGTACTCACGCGACACATCGTAGGGACCGACGGTATGGTCGAAATAGCGATGTAGCGGTATCATTTCCTGTTCCAAATCACAGCTAAATCAAGGCACATGCGGCTTGCGCAAGTTCCAGGGAGGTTGTTCGATGAAATTCTGTGGCTCGTCGAAATTAAATCGCTTGTACGTCATTTTTTTAGTCGCCCTCACTACGTCCGGGTGCAGTTCGGATTCGTCAACCAACGGCGGTGCTGCGGACGGCAAAAAAACAGTTAAAGTCGTCGTCGAATTTCCCGATGGCGATCCGTCGGTACCACCAGAACAAGGCGGGCCGGGGTTTTCGGGTGAAGGTTGGGAGACGGCGGAAGTCGAGCCGATGGGCGATTCCCGGGCCATCCCCGGTGGGCGGATTCGATGCCACATCCGCGAATGGCCGGGCAATTTGAGGATGGCGGGCACCGGCTACAACACCTGGCTTAACTATACGGTCCGCGACTTGTGCTACGAAAGTCTGCTGGGGTTACATCCCAACACGCTCGAACACATCCCAGGTCTGGCAACTCACTGGCAGATTTCGGAAGACAAGACGAGGTTTGCCTTCCGGTTAAACCCCCGCGCACATTGGTCGGACGGAAAACCGATCGTGGCGGACGATGTGGTGGCGTCGTGGAAATTGCGGATGGACAAGACGCTACTGGACCCGTCGGCGCAACTGGTGTACGGCAAACTCCACGAGCCCATCGCCAAGAGCAAGTACATCGTGGAAGTCACCGCCAAGACGAAGAACTGGCGCAATTTCCTCTATTTCGGTGGCATGTCGATTTTTCCGGCTCATGAAATAGGTTCGATTACGGGCAAGGAGTATTTGGACAAGTACAACTACAAATACACGGCGGTCAGCGGCCCGTATGTTGTGCATTCCCACGATATCGTCAAAGGTAAATCAATCACCCTGTCACGGCGTGATGATTATTGGTCTAACGATGACCCGGCCATCAGAGGTCTGTACAACTTCAAAAAAATCCAATTTGTGGTCGTCGCCGACCCACAAACCGCCTACGAAAAAGCCTGCAAAGGGGAATTGGACTACTTTTTCATCCGCAAAGCCGAGTGGTGGGCTAAGGATTTGCCGAAACGATCGGCCGTCGAAAAAGGTTGGTTGTTACGACAGAAGATTTTCAACGACGCGCCGAACGGCGTCAGTGGCTTTGCGTTAAACACCCGGAAACCACCTTTGGACAACGTCGATTTGCGGCGTGCGCTGCAGCACCTTTATGACCGTGAGACATTGATCGCCAAATTGGCCTATAACGAATACGTCCCCACGGACTCCTACTGGCCGGGCGGCGAGTATGAAAACGCGGATAACGAACCGATCCGTTACGATCCGGGTAAAGCCGTTGAGTTGTTGAGCAAATCAGGGTGGTCAAAACGCGGGCCCGACGGCTTTTTGGTCAAAGACGGTAAGCGGCTTTCGATCACCCTCACGTGGTACAGCCCGCTAATGGAAAAATACTTGACCAGTTTTAAAGAATCGTGCGCCAATGTTGGTGTGGAGATCGTCCTCGACCGATCGAACCCGGAAACCATGTGGAAAAACATGATGGAGCGTAAATTCCAGATGGTCGCGATCGGTTGGGGTGCGTTGGTATTCCCAAATCCGGAGACGTCTTATCACAGCCGTCTCGCCGACAAAAACGACAACAACAATCTGACCGGATTCAAAAGCGAACGTGTGGACGAATTATGCGATCAATACGATCTGGCATTCTCTCAGGAAGAGCGGCGGAAAATAATTCGCGAGGTGGATGCCATCGTGTACAAGCAACAACCGTATATCCTTTCCTGGTATCAACCGTGCCAGCGCGTCATGTACTGGAACAAGTTTGGGATGCCCGATTACGGATTTCGCCGTACGTTGGAATGGGAAGATGCGTTTGCGACCTGGTGGATCGATCCGGAAAAGCAAAAGGCCTTAAACGCGGCCCGCAAGAACAAAACGACGCTGCCCATTCCAGCCACGGAAACTCATTTTTGGGATCAACAAAAAGATGCTACGGCGTCTACCGCCGAATAGCTTGAAAAAAGGGCGCGAACCTGAAGGCCACAACTCAACATGTCGGGGCACGCGGGTCGACTACCGGACCGCACCTGCCACATCCGCTGCTCGGTGGCGGGGACTTCGCGATTCGAAACTCGACATACACACCCGGCCGTGATTCGTCGGGACGCCCCTGATGACCACCTATTTTATCCGCCGGTTTCTGCTCATCATTCCCACCTTTATCGGCGTCACCATGATCGCCTTTTTCATCACGCGAGCCGTCCCGGGCGGTCCGCTGGAAAAGGCCCTGATGGAATTCAAAATGGGGGCGGCACTGGAGGGTCGGGCCGCGACCACCGACGGCGGCGGCCAGATTCCTGAAGAAGCCCTCGACGAACTCAAAAAAGCTTTCGATCTCGACAAGCCGTGGTACACCGCCTACTTTCTTTGGTTCAAAAAGCTGGTCACTTTTGACCTGGGAAACTCGTATCGTTTTCGGGAACCGGTGAGCGGCTTGATCAAGGACCGCTTGCCGATCAGCGCTTATTTCGGGTTACTCGGATTCACGCTGGCCTACTTGATTTGCATCCCGCTGGGTATCGCCAAGGCGCTCCGCCACGGAACAACTTTCGACTTCGTCACTTCCGCGACCGTGTTTATCGGTTATTCGATTCCCGGCTGGGCGCTCGGCGCGTTGCTGCTGGTCTTTTTCGCGGGAGGCGAATTCTATTCCTGGTTTCCTCTGGGGGAGTTTCGCAGCACGACGTACGAAGAGTTACCGAATTTTGTGCAGCAGCGGGAAGACCAAGAAGCCGTGGGCGACGAATACGGGACATTTCAATGGCAGAAACTCTCTCTGTTGTCGAAAATCATTGATCAGGTTCACCACACCTTGCTGCCGGTATTTTGTTACATGATCGGTTCGTTCGCGACGCTGACCGTGCTGATGAAAAACTCGCTGCTGGAGAATATTGGCCAGGACTACGTGCGCACCGCTTTCGCCAAAGGGCTCACTCCGCGGAGGGTTATCTATGTTCACACGCTGCGTAATTCACTGATCCCAATCGCGACAGGCCTGGGCCATGCGCTTAGTGTGCTGATGGCGGGATCTTACCTGATCGAATGGGTCTTCAATATCGACGGCCTCGGTTACCTCGGCTTTACATCCATCGTGGGCCGCGACTATACGGTCGTGATGGGAATACTTTCCATTAATATTCTCTTGTTGTTGTTCGGTAATATTTTTTCGGACATCCTCTACGCAATTATCGATCCGCGAATACGCTTTGAATAACGGCGCCAACCTAGCACGACACTGATGACCACCCTACGGGAAACAAAGTCGCCATCCCTGCTCAAGCTCCGTCTGCGTAAGTTCCGCCGTCTGAAGCGGGGTTATTACAGCTTCCTAGTATTGGTGGCCGTATATCTGCTGTCGTTCCTGCTCCCTTTCTTGGTGGGAAACCGAGCGTTAATGGTACGGTACGACGGCACGCACTATTTTCCCGCGTTTCGCACGTATCTGCACCAGACATTCGGCTACTTCCCTAAATTGGGATTCTTCCAGGACCGCGCGTATCCGCCACAAGAGTTGGGACAGGATTCGGTCGCAGTGACTACGGACTTCCGGGCACTGCAACAACAGTACACGGAAGAAGACTCAGGCAACTTTGTGTTGATGCCCCCGCTGCCGTATAGTCCCAACGAACAATTCCTGGACGTCGCAGAGGAACCGCCTAATCATCCTTCCTCGGATCATTGGTTGGGAACGGACGATCGCGGCCGGGATGTGTTTGCCAGACTGGTGTACGGATTTCGCATTTCGATCAGTTTCGCGCTGGTGGTAACTTGCACGGCCTATCTGATCGGCACGCTGACCGGAGCCGTCCTCGGTTACTTCGCCGGGTGGATCGACCTGATCGGACTGAGGTTGGTCGAGATTTGGGGCGCTATTCCTTTTCTTTATACCGTCATCATCGTCTCTTCCATGTTGTCGCCTAATTTCGCGATACTGGCCGGCGTGCTGGCAGCCTTCGGATGGCTGGGAATTCTCTATTACATTCGCGGCGAGTTCTATCGCGAAAAATCCAAGGATTATGTCGCGGCCGCGCACGCCATCGGCGAAAGTAATCTGCGGATCATCGTGCAACACATATTGCCCAACTCGCTGACGCCGATCATTGCCTTTGCACCGTTCGCCATAGTACTCAATATCAACACACTAGTGGCACTCGATTTTTTGGGGTTCGGCCTCCCCGCCCCCACTCCGAGTTGGGGAGAGTTGATCGGGCAAGGCAAAGCGAACTGGCGCGACTGGCACCTAGTCGTGTTTCCTCTGGTCGCCATGTTTATTACTTTGCAATTGATCGTGTTCATCGGCGAAGCAGTCCGCGAAGCGTTCGACCCCAAGGTATTCAGTAGGCTCCGCTGATGTCCACCGCACGATCACATGACGGCTTGACACAAGAGGCTTCAACAGAGTCGTTGCTCAGCGTACGAGATCTGAAGACTTATTTCCGTGTCGAAGGCGGCGTGGCCCAGGCGGTGAATGGGGTTTCGTTCGATGTGCTTCCCGGTGAGGTACTGGGGATCGTTGGCGAATCGGGTTCGGGAAAGAGCGTCACGGCGCTGTCGATCCTGCGGCTGATTCCCGAACCGCCCGGGTTTAATGCGGGTGGCGAAATCGTTTACGACGGAACAAATCTGCTTCAACTCTCCTACCCCGAGATGTGGAATATTCGCGGCAACGAGATTGCCATGATCTTCCAGGAGCCGATGACGGCGCTGAATCCGGTCTTTACAGTCGGCTTCCAGGTCATCGAAACGCTTCGTACACACAACCGGGAGATGAGCAAGCAAGAGGCGTTCGACCTCGCGGTGGATATGCTCAAGCGGGTGAAAATCCCCGACGCTGCCAAACGCATGAAGGACTATCCGCACCAATTCTCCGGAGGCATGCGGCAGCGGGCGATGATCGCCATCGCTTTATGCTGCAACCCGAAACTGCTCATCGCCGATGAACCGACCACCGCGTTGGATGTTACCACGCAAGCGCAGATCATGGATCTGATGCTGGAACTCAAGGACCAGCGGGAAGGCGGTTCGATCATTTTGATCACGCACGATCTCGCCGTCGTCGCGGAAACATGCGACCGGGTCGTCGTCATGTACGGCGGCAAAATACAGGAAGTTGGCACGGTCGATCAAATCTTTTACGAACCCAAGCATCCGTACACGAAAGGCCTTTTGAAGTCGTTACCCGCAACCCAGGGCAAACGTGCCGAGCGACTGCACACAATCTCCGGCAACGTGCCGTCGATCATGAACATGCCGGCCGGATGCAAATTCTGCACCCGCTGCGAAGAAGTGATTGACCGCTGCCACGACGAAGAACCGCTGCTGCACGACGTCGGCGACAGACAATTCGTCAGATGTCATCTCGTTGAATGTCCAACCTCAAACCTTGAACCTTGAATACCGAACCTTGAACACCGAACCGCATGGGCGGACTGACCACCGAATCGGCACCCACTTTGGTAGTCGATGCCGGCGGTTTGGTACTCGACGTCCGCTTTAGACCCCTATGTCCGAATTACTGCTTGAAGTCCGCAACCTGACGATCTGCTACCCTGTCTGGGGCGGCGTTTTACGCCGCAAAGTCGGTGAGGTTCGCGCGGTTGACAATGTTTCCTTTGCGATCCACCGGGGCGAGACGCTCGGTTTGGTCGGCGAATCGGGTTGCGGGAAAACGACGATCGCCAAGGCGATCATCAACATTTTGAAAGCGATCGTCCCGGGCGTGCATCAGGAAGGCCAAGTTCTATTTCATCCCCAAGACGGCGATCCGGTCAATCTGCTGCAGCTCACGCGAAGCGAAATGCGACCGCAGCGGGCCGAGATTCAAATCATCTTTCAAGATCCCTTTTCGTCGCTCAATCCGCGGATGTCGGTCGGCGATATTATCGACGCGCCGTTGCGACTGCATACGGATCAGTCGAAAACCGAGCGGCGGCAGCGAATCCAATGGCTACTGGAGCGGGTCGGCTTACAGGCCGATCACATCGGTCGCTATCCGCACGAATTTTCGGGCGGTCAGCGGCAGCGGGTCGGCATCGCCAGGGCGTTGGCCGTAAACCCGAAACTGATCGTGGCCGACGAACCGGTCTCGGCCTTGGACGTTTCCGTGCAAAGCCAAGTCATCAATCTGATGCAGGACCTACAGGATGAATTAGGGCTGACCTACCTGTTCGTCGCGCACGACCTGTCGGTGGTGCATCACATCAGTGATCGTATTGCTGTCATGTATTTGGGGAATTTAGTCGAAATCGGCGGTGCGGACGATGTCTATCGCAATCCCGCGCATCCGTATTCGCAAGCGCTGGTTTCCGCCGTGCCAAAGCCCGACCCCCGCGCCGATCGATCGGGACGACAACAGCTCGAAGGTGAAATTCCCAGCCCCCTGGACAAACCAAGCGGCTGCCCGTTTCGCACCCGCTGCCCCATCGCTCGACCCGAATGCGCCGATACCGTACCGCCCTTGGAAAAAAAAGAGCACGGACAGCTGGCAGCGTGTCCGTACACCTAAATCCGGGTGATCCAAATTGCGCGATCTTGTCCACGGCGGTGGTAGAAGTTCGGGCAGGTGCCGCTAGCTGATAGCTGATCGCTATTCCCCCGGATCCTCTGTTGCCTCAGTTTCATGGCAAATGTATTCTCCCGCGACCGTGCCCTAGGCGCGGTTTTACTGGGACTTCAAATTTGTCTTTTCGCGGAAGGTTCAAGGATGAACGCTGCTAATCGCCCGTGGTTTCGTGTAATTAAAACTGCGCTCGCGTTGATTTCACTCTTTTCGCTCGTCGCGGCCGGTGCGATGAATCATCGCGCTTGGGGTCAAGAAGCCGAATGGATTTGGTCGCCGAATCAGACCGACAACAGCCAGGCAAACGGGATCACTTACTTCCGCAAGACGTTCAGCCTGCGCGAGCCGCAAACGGGTCGAGTCGAAATCACTTGTGACAGCAAGTACACGCTGTACGTCAACGGCGTCCGCGTCGGTAGCGGAAAAGACTGGCACACGCTAGACGTCTATAACGTCACCCCGTATTTGATCAACGGCCACAACGTCATTGCCGTGGAGGGAATCAAAGAGGACACCGGCAAGGCCGGAATGGTGGCACGGGTTACGATAAAAGGCACCGACGACACCGCCTTTGCTTCGCCTACAAACTCAACGTGGAAAACGAACTCGCGACGTCAAATCGGCTGGCGGCAAGCGGGTTTTAACGATCGACGTTGGCCCAAGGCGCAGTCGTTGGGGAAATTCGGTGTCACCCCACCGTGGAATGCGGACTCCGAAGTCGCCGCCGATTCCGACAAACCGCGTTTTGAAGTAACCCGCGAGTTCCGAGTCGAGCGCGTCGTCAAGCCGCAAGAAATCGGGTCGCTGGTCGCGATGTCGTTTGACGAATTTGGCAACGTGATCGCCGCCCGCGAAAATGGGCCCTTGTTGCTGATCCGCGACACCGACCAGGACGGCCTTCCCGACCGCGTCAGCACTTATTGCAAAGAGGTCACCAACTGTCAGGGAATCTTGCCGATGAACGGCAAAGTTTTTGTGACGGCCGACGGACCGGATGGTTGTGCGCTGTACCGACTGGCCGATTCCGACCGCGACACTGAAATCGATAAGATCGATCCGATCATCAAATTCAAGGGCAAAATGCAAGAACACGGGCCGCACGGTTTGCGGCTCGGGCCGGACGGCTTGATCTATTTGGTTTGCGGCAACATGACCGTGTTCGATCAGGAATTCAGTCAGAAGAGCCCGCATCGGTTTTTCTATGAAGGCGACCTTGTTCAACCGCGCCACGAGGATCCGCGGGGACATGCCACTGGAGTGAAAGCGCCCGGATCAATAGTCTTGCGCACCGATCCCGACGGCAAAGTGGTCGAGCGATTCGCCGGCGGCTTGCGCAATCCGTACGACATCGCCTTCAATCGGGAAGGCGAACTGTTCACCTGGGACGCCGACATGGAATGGGATCGCGGGCTGACATGGCACCGTCCGACCCGCATCATGCATTTGGTTCCCGGCGGTGAATATGGCTGGCGAAGCGGTTGGGCTAAATGGCCGAGCTACTTCGTCGATAGTTTGCCCAGCATCGCCGATACCGGGCCGGGTTCGCCGACGGGCACGGTTTGTTACGATCACTTCATGTTCCCCGTGCGATTTCATGGGGCGATGTTCATAGGTGACTGGGCCCAAGGCCAAATCCTCGTGGCGAAGCTCGAACGCCAAGGTGCGTCGTACACCGCGCGAACGTCTGTCTTTCTAGAAGGCAACCCGCTGAACGTGACCGATCTGGAAGTCGGCCCCGACGGCTGGTTGTACTTCTGCACCGGCGGACGGGGGACCGAGGGCGGCATTTACCGAATCATTTGGACCGGCGAGGTTCCGCCGGAGGTTCAAGACCTCGGCAGCGGCATCCAAGTGGCGCTACGGCAGCCGCAACTACACACCGCTTGGGCGCGGCAGCGGATCGCGGTCGTCCGCAAAGAGCTGGGCGACCAATGGAACAAACAACTTGTCGAAACGGTCGGCAACCGGTTAACCGATACGAAAACGCGCATCCGGGCGCTCAAACTGATGCAGCTTTACGGTCCGTTTCCGACCGCCGAGTTGCTCGCCGAATTGGCTGCGGACCGCGATCGTCAAATACGCGCCAATGCCGCGCATCTGATGGGAATTCACGTCAGCGATAACTCGGCCGCGCTACTGACGGGGCTGCTGGAAGATCCGGATCCGGTCGTTCGCCGCCAAGCCTGTGAGTCGCTGGCTGAGGGCGGTTACGAACTTCCGGCCGCAAAGCTGATCGAGTTGCTGGCGAGCGAAGACCGCTTCCTCGCCTGGGCCGCGGCGAAGGCATTACAACAATCGCCGACCAAACATTGGCAGGACACCGTCCTGAATTCCGAGAATCAACGGATTGTGATCGTCGGGTCCTCGGCGCTGCTGTCGGCCGATCCGTCGGCCGACACCTGTCTGGCCGTATTGAGCGCCATGCGGACTCTGATGCGCAGCTTTGTGGCCGATCGCAACTTCAACGACCTGCTGCGCGTCTGCCAACTCGCCCTGCACCGCGGCGAAATCAAACCGGAAGACGTGCCCGAATTCATGAGCGAGATTTCAGAAGAATTTCCGGCTGGCGATCCTGTCATGAATCGCGAATTAGTCCGCATTCTGGCCTATTTGAAGTCACCCCTGGTCGCCGATCGCTTCCTCGAACACTTCAACAGCGACATCGACAAAACCGACAAACTACA
>JAYZEI010000060.1:0-5916 GCA_036337375.1 Planctomycetota bacterium
AGTTGAAATCACGTGCGAACTTCACTCACCTCGAGGAGGCGGACCGGAGGGCAATGGCGGATGAAATGCTAGTCTAAAAAACGCTGCCGCAGGTCGCGCGTCCGACGCTCGTCGCTCTGGCTTGATGCGAACGCGTACTGCCGCGCCTCGTTGATGTCGATGGACCGATCTTGGTTCTTGTCGAAGGACTGAAACGCAAAAACGCGGAAAGAGTTGGGCACTTCGTCACGCTCGACCTTGCCGTCTTCGTTGTGGTCGAATCGCTGCATAAACTGCCGTGCCGCTTCTTTCGCCCGGGCCAGTTGGTCCTTGCCGGATACGTCAGTCGTTTCTTCGGCCAATTTCGTTTTAACCGGCACGGCGACTTCGAAAAAACTGACCATCATTTCCTGCCAGGTCTGATCGCCCCAGCGGACGTTCGCGTTCGGATCGGGATTGGCGAGATTGTTTTCCGAGTTATCAAAGTGTGCGACGCACTCAATACGATCGATCGCGGACAATGGCAGCGGTTCGGCAAGACGATAACCGTGCTGCCAATTAAAGTCGTAATTCGGCACATCCAGTAAAACATGCTCTTCGCCGCTGCGCTGCGCCGTGTATCGGAATGACTTTCCGCGCAGGTGCATGTGCGGCGCTATGGCAAGCAGTTTGCCGCCGGTGGGAAACCGCCGCAACGATGCTTGCACTCGATAATTCTCCGCACCGGACGGGATCTCGAATTTTCGATTCAATGCGAGCAAAGTAACAACTTCTTCTTTTACCATTTCAGGTTCCGTAAATACCAAACCAATCTTGGTGGTGTCCTCTTGAGGCGTGCCGGTCGGCGTGTAATGCATTTGAAAAATTAACTTCGATCCTGCCGGAACCCGCCGTGCGCGGCCTGCTGCTGCGATCGCCGCACGTTGGCCCGGCACATAAGCAGCCAGCCAACCGAATCCGCGCAGCCGCACATCGTCCGGCGGGCGAATGAAAACGATTGCGTGGTGGACCACCGCCGTATTCCCCGGCACAACCTCGGCGGCAGTCACCCATTTGTCTTCGTCGAATCCGGGATCGGCGACAAAGTACTGGTATTCGACGACCCCCTCGTCCGGCACCACGAACGGCTGCCTCCGCATGGCGACCACTTGATCGGGGGCGCGCGGCGTGCGCCATCCCTTAACGAACGTCCGCGGCGGCGGCAAATTGCTGCGGTCTCCCTCCGGGGCGCCGGCTTTCACCCATTGATAGACAAGTTTCTTTTCCGCGGCGGCCATCAGCCGTTCGTTGGCGTACGTCCCGTAAGCGGGATCGGCATGCCACGGCGGCATACGCTGGTCGCGAATCACTTCTTCGATCGTCTCGGCCCAGCCAGCGGCGTCTTCGTAATCGGTCAGTGAAAACGGTCCAATCTCGCCGGGCCGATGGCACTGGACACAATGCTTTTGAAAGATGCGGGCAATTTGGTTGCAATAGGTTACCTTGCTGCCGGGATCCGCCTCGATCTTGCGGCCAATGATGCAGCCGACTGTTTCGGTCACCGGCTGCGTGACAGGCCGGCCGGCGAGCAGCTCGTCGATGGCGATTTTTAAATTGTGACGTTTCGGACGATCGCGGCTGACGCCGACATTGTATTGATCGTCGATGCGGCCGCGGTAGCGAATTCGCCGCTGCGGGTCCAATACAAAGACCTCGGGAGTGCGTTTTGCCTGGAATAGGTCGGCGACTTTTTGGCCGGGATCCTTCAGCATTGGAAAGGACAAGCCGTTGCGCCGGGCGTAAGCGGCGATTTCGACAATGGAATCTTGGCTGTTCGAGTCGATGGCGACAAAGGCCACCCCTCGCGGTTTATACTCGGTCGCCAGGGCTGTCAATCTCGGCGCGTAGAGCTTTGCCAAAGGGCATTCGGTACCGAGAAACGCGACGACGATGAGCCTCTTTTCTGAGAAGTCGGATAGCGCATACGGACGACCGCCTGTGTCTTTTAACGTAAAGTCGGTGACGACTTGGAAATTGTCAGCCCCGGCGACCGAAGCAGCCAGCATGACCGTCAGCCCGGCTAAAATGCGTCGTAGCATGCTCAATCTCACCATTAGCGAGGAATCGTGCAACCGCGGTTAATAAGAAGCCGCTCCGTCATGACATACATCTGCTGCGGCGCACGGGTTACGCCGAAGAGGCATCGTTACGGGCCGGCAATGCGTTTGACCTCCACGAAATAGGCCCCCCGCTGCTTGCCGTTGGGCAAGGTCAACCACGTCTGCAATCGCGCCGGCCCTTCTTTTAACCCGATTTTAAATGTTGTGGCGGTGGCTTCGGCAAGGACTTTTTGTTTTTCATCAACGCCGCCGATTTGCACTCGCGCGGCGACGGCTTCCAGCGATTTTTTAACTTCTTGCGGCCAGCGGCGAAGCGTGATTTCGTATTGGCCGGCGCGGTCGACATTGACCGCCCAGAACCCGTTGCCCATGGCACCGCTGCGGATGTGGCCATGATTCCAGGGCACCGGGCCATTGTTCGTGTGCCAATCGTGGCAAGTCAAGTTAGCGGGGTTCTCGGCGTCCGCGCCGAGTGATATGCGGACGTAATCATCGAACACGCCCGAAAGGCTCTTCCACCAAGTGTCGTACCGCTGAGACAGCCTTTTGAATTCTTCGGGATAGTCGGCCGCGACGTTCGTTTGTTGGCCGGGATCCGCTTTGATGTCGTATAACTCTTTGCCGTTGACCAGCCGGAATTGTTTGGTCATGACTGAGCACTTGCGGCCCTTCTGTGGATGTTCGATGCGTTGAGAATGAACCAGCAAAGTCCGGGCAGGCCACGAGGCGGCCGTGTTTTTCAAAACGGGCGCAACACTGATGCCGTCAAACGCCACATCTTTCGGTTTTGAGAGCCCGCAAAGTTCGGTCAGCGTCGGCAGCACGTCGATGTGCGCGGTGAGCGCCGCCTCGTCCCGCCCGCGCGAACCGAGGCCGGCCGGCCAGCGGACGAAAAAGGGAACCCGATGGCCACCGTCGTACTCGGAACCCTTCGCGCCCCGCATGCCGGCGTTGAATCCGGACCAGCTGCCCGCCGCCGTGCCGCCGGGTTTGCGCCGCCGGCCGGCGCCGGCGGCCGTCCCGTTGTCGGTCGTAAAAATCAGAATGGTGTTTTCCGCTAATTTGAGCTCGTTCAACGTCGCCGTCAGCCGCCCCATGTTTTCATCGATGTTGGTGATCATTCCATAAAACGCGGCCATGCTTCCCGGCACGCCTCTGTCGCGGTACGGTTTGCTGTATTTGTCGGCAACCAGAAACGGCCCGTGCGGTGCGTTTGTGCTCAAGTAAACAAAAAACGGCTCGTCCTTGTTCGCTTTGATGAACTTGGTCGCTTCGCGAAACCAAACGTCGGTGCAGTAGCCTTCGGCCTTTTCTTTGATTCCGTTGCGGAAGTACGTGTCGTCGAAATATTTGTTGCCAAACACATCCGGCGTTTGCCCCACTCCGCCACCGCCGTGGTAAAAAGCCCGTTCGAAACCTTGATCCTGCGGGCGGCAGGGATAATTGTCGCCCAGGTGCCATTTGCCGAACATGGCCGTGCGATAGCCGCTGGCTACGAAAACTTCGGCGACGGTCACCTCCTTGGTCTCCATGATTGAGCGGCCCATGATCGTGTGCCAGACGCCGGTCCGTGTCGAGTAGCGACCGGTCATCAGCGCGGCGCGGGTTGGCGAGCAAGTCGGATCGACGTGGTAATCGGTCAGTCGCACCGACTGTTTGTGCAACTTGTCGAGATTCGGCGTTCGGATCATCGAATTGCCGTGAACGCCGACGTCGCCGTAGCCCTGGTCGTCGGTGATCACCAGGATGACGTTCGGGCGAGTCGCCGCCTGGCTGCCGGCGACAGCGACGGCCAAAACGCAACAAACAGACGCAAGAAACAACCTGCAATGCATGGTAAAATGTCCGTTTCCGAAGTAGTATTGGTGGTCGTGCTGGGACGCGGATCGAACCGCGGCAACTCTGCGCGATCAACCATAGCAAGAGACGCGGGACTTTGCCACTTCCCAGCGGCACAAAACGGCAGACCGCAGAGTCAGAAGATGCAACTCAGACAGTTAATTGCAGTCGTTCTCGTTGGCATATCGCCGCTCGTCGGCCAAGTTGAAACCGCCTGCCAGGCGGCTCGGACGAATTTTCTGCTGATCACCGTGGACGACATGAACTGGGATTCGGTCGGCGCGTTTGGCTGCGGGGTTGCGAACATCACGCCAAATATCGATCGCCTCGCATCGCAGGGAATGCGATTTCAACACGCCCACGTGACGATCGCCATCTGCCAGCCGACGCGGGCGGTTTGGATGACCGGTCGGTATCCGCATCGCAACGGCGCGCTCGGGTTCGATCCGATCAGTCCGGGCGTACCGACGCTGCTCGAAGCGCTCCAGGACGCCGGCTATTTCACGGGCATTCTGGCGAAGGTTCCTCACGTCGTGCCAACTCGCGGCAAATCGTGGGATGTCGCCGTACGGGCCAGCGACTTGAAGATGGGCCGCGATCCGAACTTATACTACCAGCGCAGCCGTGAAATAATCCGTCAGGCCACAGCGGCGAAAAAGCCTTTTTTTCTGATGGCCAATTCGCAAGACCCCCATCGCCCGTTCGCCGGCAGCGCTCAAGAGCAGGGCCGCAAGAAGAATCCGAAAAAGAAAAATCCCAACAGCTTTCCGGGCGTCAGCCGTACCTATAAGCCGGAAGAAATCACCGTGCCGGGGTTTCTGCCCGATCTCCCCGAGGTCCGCAAAGAGATCGCCCAATACTATACGTCGGTCCATCGCGCGGACGAGATTACCGGCGCGGTGCTTCGCGCGCTGGAGGAATCGGGTGCGGCGGATAATACGCTGGTAATGTTCCTGTCCGATCACGGCATGCCGCTGCCTTTCGCGAAGACGAACTGTTGGCACCACTCGACCCGTACTCCGTGGATTGTCCGTTGGCCTGGAACCGTCAAGGCGGGCACTTACGATCAGACGCACTTCGTTTCCGGTATCGATCTGGCACCCACGGTGCTCGACGCAGTGGGGTTGCGGTCACTGGAGGGCAGCGACGGGCGTTCGTTCTTGCCGGTATTGCGAGGCGAATCTCAAGACGGGCGCGACCGCGTCTTCACACACATCAACCGGACTGCGGGCCGCAAAGAGTATCCGATGCGCGCTGTGCAAACAGCCAAGTTCGGCTACATTTTCAACGGTTGGTCGGACGGCAAAACGCGGTTTAAGAACGAGTCGCAAAACGGCCTGACGATGGCGGCCATGGTCCGCATGGCGGAAACCGACAAAAAACTCGCCGACCGTGTGAAACATTTTCTCTACCGCACGCAGGAAGAACTTTACGACTACGAAAAGGATCCCGACGCTCTGAACAATCTTGCGGAAAATCCGAAGTACAAGCAAGAACTTTTGCGCCTGCGCGAGATGTTGCACGCGCACATGCGGGCGACATCCGATCCGCAATTGGCGGCGATCCGCAGCCGTTTGTCGAAACCGTAAATCCCACACGGTAAGCAAACCGGTGAATCGTACCGGCGGCATAGCAGGCGAGGGAGCCGCGAAAGTTCGGCAAACGAACCGTGCCGAAATGGTCAACGCGGCCCTGTTTGGGGCGTGTCAATCGCCCGCAATTCGCGCGGTAGGGGGAAGTGGAAAATTTCGTCGCGGATTGTTCGCGTTTCGATGGTCGCGGAATACCGCTCGCGGAGATGATCCAGGCACTCCTCAACCAGCACTTCCGGTGCGCTGGCTCCGGCAGTAATCATCACCGTCTCTGCGGCGTCCAGCCAGGAGGCTTCAATCTGATCCGCACGGTCGATCAGGTAGGCCGGTACTCCGCATTCCTTGCTGATTTCAGCCAGTCGCTGACTGTTACTGCTATTTTGACTTCCGAGGACTAACACCACGTC
>JAYZEI010000061.1:0-6563 GCA_036337375.1 Planctomycetota bacterium
CCGCGGGCCGTTTCAGCCGATTGCGACACGCGGCGAGGAGATTCGACTGTGCGAACATTTACCGCTAACCGCCCAGCAATCGCATCACCTAGCGGTCGTCAACGGCGTAACGGATTATGGGTTGGCAACGGGCGATCATCATGCCGGATACTACTACAACTTGACCGGCCATGTCCCGGATCCGACCTTTCGCACACAGGGCAATGACCGTCGGCCTTACCGGGATGACTGGCCCTTCATCGGTTCGGTCATCGCTTCCCGCCGACCGCAACATTCGTCGCTGCCGCAACTGATTACATTGCCACACAAACCAAGTCGACCACCTTACACCCGGCCGGGACAATTCTCGGCCCGACTGGGCAGCCAGCACGATCCGTTTTATCTAAAGGCCGATCCGGCAAAGCCGCTTGAATTTCATGCCCCAACGCTCGCACTTCAAACGGGGCTGACGAAAAGGCGGATTGACCGCCGGCGGTCGCTGCTTAAGTCACTGGAGCAAACGCGGCGGCAATTTGATGCGGATCTCGCCATCCGCGATTATTCCATCCAGCAACAACGAGCCTTTGGATTATTAGCTTCGTCAACGGCGACGGATGCGTTTGATCTCAACAAGGAGCCCGAGTCGGTGCGGCAGCGATATGGCGGGACGATCAACGGCACGAGTTTGCTAATGGCGAGGCGACTCGTACAAGCCGGTGTGCCGTTTGTAACCGTTTTCTGGAAGGGTGATACCCGCCTCAACGACAAGTGCAAAAGCGCCGGCAGCTGGGACACGCACGGCAACAATTTCAATTGTTTGAAAAATAACTTGCTGCCCGAGTTCGACCGTGGATTTTCGGCGCTGCTGGAAGATCTGGCTCGGACCGGATTGCTGGATGAAACGCTTGTCATGGTGACGAGTGAAATGGGCCGCAAACCAAAGATCGGCGACCCGCGCAGCGGCGGCAAAAGCGGTGCGGGCCGCGACCATTGGACAGCATGCATGAGCGTCCTGCTGGCGGGCGGTGGAATTCGAGGCGGCCAGATTTACGGCGAAACCGATCCGCGGGCGGAGTACCCCACCGACAATCCGATCGGGCCCGAGGACATTGCTAAAACGGTGTACCATGCAATGGGCGTCAGCGACCTGACGGCAAACGACGCCCAGGGCCGCCCGTTCAGTCTGCTGGAAGGCGGACGGCCGCTCGTCGAGCTGTTCTAGCAACTGACGACTCGCTGACGATTCGGGTTACGGCGGGAACGGACGTGTCTCGACAATTCGCCGATTATCGTTCGACGAGCAGCAACTCGCCGAGGCCGCCGGGAATGGTGAAGCCGATCATCCCATTTTCCACGGCCAGCGTTTTCCATCCGCCATTGACGCGGTCAAACAAACTGACCTTCTTGGCGCCGATCAAAGCTACTTTCATTTTCTGCGGATTGTAAGCGTTGTGGTTGGCGAACCACACCGCCCGCCGGTTCTTGCCGTAATCGAATACGCCAAAGACAGAATCCCCCTGAATCACCTGCAACTCGAAGTTTTTGGGAATTGGCTGGAGGCCAACCGAGACCGGAACCGGATTGCTGTTGGGCACGTCGCGTTTTCGCCACGACATCGTGATCGGCGAGGAATAGACCACTTCGGGAATGCCGATTTTGATCAGTTCGGGTCCGACCTTGGTGTAAGCGGCGTTGATCTGTCTGAAGATATTGCCGTACACATCCAGTTCGCCGGTCGTCATGTTAATCGTGCCCCCAAGATAGTGCGGCAAAAAGCCTTTTAAGCCGAAGGCGATTGACGTAGCTACCGTGTAGCTGACGCGATTGGGCCGGTTACCGTACTGCCGTCCGTAGAAGATGTACCGGAAAAACGGCGCGTCAATTTTTTGGGACGCGGACCAGGCAGCCATCAAATGCGGAAAGTGACCGCCGCGCTGGGCGTGTTCGTCGTAGTAGCCGTGCACATCCACGCCGGTCAAGAACGCATTGCCGTCGACTTTGTAGGTTCCGACGTATGTCAAGTGCGTTGGATCCCACCTATGGACATTGTTGCTGTCGCGGACCCGGCCGACCACGCGACTGCCGACGCGGTCGCTCCAAAGATGGTATCCCAACACCGTATCGTTGCCGCGGAGTTTTTCGCAAAGCGTTTTGCAGCCTTCGATATTCTTGTAAACGTGGTGATCACCGGCCAGCAAATCCACCATGATCCGGATGCTGTGTTTTTTGCAAATCTCGGCGCGCCAGTCTTCGTACTTGCAAAGTATCGTGTTGAAATTTGCGTTTTTTACGCCGATCACGACCCTCTCGAATTGTGTGGCATCGGTCGGAAAATGATCGCCAGCGTACCCGTAGTTAAAGACCATCGAAAACTGTTTTACGGAGCGTTGCTGCTTTGCTTTGGTCGCCCAGCTCTGAGCATGCGCGTCCGTGCCCCGCAGAAACAAAACCAGAATTACAACTCCGACTATCGCGTAAATTGCCTGTCCACGCATCCCAAAACCTCACTGGGCCTATAAGCTTGTCGACACGCCCAATCTGCCTCCGAAGAATGGGGTGGCGCACATACTTGGTCACTTTTTTTCGGTGGCAACCCCTACGCTGTTACCTTCCTCAGTCGCGGCAATTCGATTGATTGCATTCAAAAACGCCCTGGCGCTGGCCTCGACGCTATCGGTCGACACGCCGCGACCCCGGTAGCTGCGTTCTTTGTAAGCGACCTCGACATTGACCTCGCCCTGCGCGTCTTTGCCGACCGAAACGCTGTGCACGCTGAAGTCAACACACCGCACCTCGTATCCCGTGATCTCTTCAATGGCGAGAAATATCGCATCGACAGGGCCATCGCCGCAGGACATCTCCCTGGTGAGTTCTTCTTCACCGTGTTTGAGCGTCAGACTGACCTTAGGCGGCTCGCCGCTGTCCATATGCATGCCGTAAGAAGCAAAGCTCCACACTTCGGCGACGACGTGAATCTGCTGTTCGACCAGGGCGGCTATGTCGCTGTCGTAAATTTCCTTTTTCCTGTCGGCCAGATGCTTGAATTTTTCGAAGACCTCTTGAAGCTGCTCGCCGGTCAGCCGGTAGCCGAGCTTTCGCCCCCGATCGGCCAGCGCGGCCCGGCCGCTGTGCTTGCCCAGCACCAGGTCGGTTTCCGAGAAACCGACATCCTGCGGTCGCATAATTTCGTACGTGCTGGCCTCCTTGAGCATGCCGTCCTGATGGATGCCGGCCTCATGTGCAAAAGCATTGCGACCGACAATCGCTTTGTTCCGCTGGACTTGCAAACCGGTAATGTTCGAAACGAGCCGGCTGGTCGGCACGAGACGATTGCTGACGATGCCCGTGTCGGCACCGTAAAAATCCTGCCTTACTCTCAACGCCATCACGACTTCTTCCAGCGAACAATTTCCGGCTCGCTCGCCAATACCGTTAATCGTACATTCGACCTGCCCTGCGCCGTTTTCGATGGCGGACAAACTGTTTGCCACGGCCAAACCCAAATCGTTGTGGCAGTGCACGCTGATGACGGCCTTGTCGATGTTCGGTACGCGATTGACAAGATCGCTGATGACCCTGCCCATATGCTGGGGCGTCGCGTAGCCGACCGTGTCGGGGATGTTCACCGTCGTGGCGCCGGCGCTGATAGCCGCTTCGACGACTTGGCAGAGAAAGTCGATCTCGGTGCGGGCGGCGTCTTCGGGAGAGAACTCGACATCGTCGCAATAGCTCACAGCCCGCTCGGTTCCAGCGATAGCGCGGCGAATAATTTCCTCTTTGTCCATCTTTAGTTTGAACTGGCGATGAATCGCGCTGGTCGCCAAAAAAACATGAATCCGCGGATGCTCGGCGGTTTTGAGCGCCTCCCAGGCACGGTCGATGTCCGCGTTGTTGCAACGCGCCAACCCGCAAATGATCGGACCCCGCACATTTCCGGAAACTTCACGAACCGCCTCGAAGTCACCCGGCGAGGCGATCGGAAATCCGGCCTCGATAACGTCCACTTTCACGTCGGCCAGCGCCTGCGCCACTTCCAGCTTTTCGTTCAGATTCATGCTGGCGCCGGGAGATTGTTCGCCGTCGCGCAGCGTGGTGTCAAAAATGCGGATATTCCTAACGTCGGACACGGATTCGCTCATAGCTTTAGCTTACCATCGCCAAGGTGAAATAAAAAAACCCCGAAGCCCAGCGAGCCTCAGGGTTTGTAAATGCCGCGGAATTACATGACAGCGTTAGACAAATCCCCTAGGGCCCGCCCACGGCGGGCAACATAAGCAACAGGCTTGGCGGGTGGAGTCTTCGCACGTCAAATCTTCCTCTCAATCGATCGTAAACATCAAGGCAAACCGCGTCAAGGTTCGCGGTGCGGGGTTTTCGCGTTCTCATCAAACAAACAATTTTGCCGAAACCGCTCGCAGCCTGCATGATCGAGCCGCCGGAGAAAAGCAGCGGCCGCATAGGTTTCGGTTAATTTGCTTCGTCAAAGACGATGAGACCTCGGCCCGCGTCCGCCCGGACCAAGTCATCGAAAGCTTCGTTGATCCGGTCGAGTGAATAGGTTTTTGAAATCATTCGATCCAAAGGCAGTACGCCCTTTTGATAATATTTCCCGTAAATCGGAAAATCCCGTGCCGGGTCGGTCGTCCCGTAATATGAACCTTTCACGGTCTTCTCTTGCCTCGTCAAAACAGCGCCCGGTAAATCGGTCTGGCTGCCCATCGCTGACAGGCCCGCCAGTATCACCGTTCCGCCAGGCCGAGCTGCGGCCAAACATTGTTCTTGGACCCGCGGATTTCCGACCGCCTCAAAGACGTAGTCCGAACCACGTCCGGCGGTCAGCCCGCGGACGCGGTCAACCGTGTCGCGGTCACCGTCGATTGCAGCCGTCGCGCCAAGCTGCCGGGCCAAGTCGCGACGTTGCGGACTGGGATCGATGGCAATGATTGCCGCCGCTTTCCGCAGGCGGGCGGCCATGATCGCGCTGAGCCCCACGCCACCAGCGCCAAACACGGTCACCGTGCTCCCCGGGGGAACATCCGCCGTGTTGAGCACCGCACCGACACCGGTTGCCACGGCACAGCCGATCAGCGCACAGATAGTTCGCGGTATTTCCGGATCCATACGCACACACGACTGTTGGGGCACAACGACATGGTCCGCGAACGCGGCCAGACCGCAATAGTGGTAAACCGGTCTCCCGTCGAGCGACAACCGGGGCGTGCCGTCCAACAGCGTACCCTTCCAGATCGGCTCGAGAAATGTCTCGCAAAGATTCGGCCGACCGCTATCACAATAAAAGCAATCGAGGCAGGCCGGCGCCCAGTTGAGTGTTACATGATCGCCGACCGCGATGTGGCCCACGTCCTCGCCGACCATTTCGACGATGCCAGCACCTTCGTGCCCCGCCACGACCGGCAGCGGATGATCCGTGTCCCCCCTGATCAAATGTAGATCACTGCGGCAAACGCCAACCGCCGACATGCGGACCAGGACTTCGCCTTTCCGCGGCGGGTCGAGTTCCAGCGTTTCGATTCGAAACGGTTCACCGGTAGCGTGCAATACAGCGGCGGAAATTTTCATCGCGTTATCGATTCTAGCACGACAGCGGCAACTACGGCAGCAGTACTGGCTCCGCTGGCAAATGACGCCGAAGCGAAGTTGGGTTTCTCCGCCGCTACGTATTGCGTACTATTCCCTGCCGCGCTTTTCTGACGCGGCCTTGGGGTTTCTGCTAGTCAATTTCAAGTGTGTCAACGATGGACTTTACCGTCGGCCGCTGCACGCGTCGGTGCAGCAAGACTGAACGTGAATTGCAACCGGACGAGCCGTTTTATTCCGTGCTCGCTTGCGAAGGCGTGGAGGTTGTACGACACGACTTTTGCGAACAGGCATGGGACGGGCCGCCAAAGGATGTACTGGGTTGGTGGAAATCGCAGATGCCGGGCAAACAAACCAATCGCTACAACCTCGCGCCCAACGAAATCCTCTTGCACTATTTTGAGGAACTCGACCAACAACCGGAGAAAGCTGACGTCCGCTACGTGATGGCGTTGTTACTGATCCGCCGCCGTGTGGCACGACTCGAAGAATCGGAAAGGACGGACGACGGAAGTGAACAGTTGGCGCTCTTTTGCCCGCGGAACGAAAAGAACTACAGCGTCCGAATCGCCCAGGTTTCGGCGGAAAGAAGGAACGAAATTCAAGAAGAACTGGCCAGCCTGCTTTTTGCAGATGCCAGTTGAAACGGCAGTTGTATGAAACACCGCGCCCTGTTGAACCTGACAATACTCCTGGTCGTGTTCGTCGCCAGCGGCGCCCATTGCCTTCCGGGAAACTACTCCCAGTTGGCGCCGCCGCCGGTCGTCTTCCAAAATGAGCCGACGCTTGGGGAATTAATTAAGGAAATCAACCAGAACCGATCGTTGATCTCTTCGATTTATTCGACACGGGCGGCAATCAGCGGCAGCGGATTTCCCGGCTTGCGGGCCACGCTGGCAATCAGCTCACCGCAGAAAATTCGTCTGCAAGCGGGAACCGGTATCTCGGGCTCGGAACTTGACGTGGGCAGCAACGAAGAACTGTTT
>JAYZEI010000062.1:0-10003 GCA_036337375.1 Planctomycetota bacterium
CATAGACCGGCTGGTGCGGGTGTTCCAGCGCCTCGGCCTCCAGTTCCGATGGGGATTTCCATCTTTGTTCGGCACGCCAGGCATCCCATTTCTTCAGGGACGTCCGCATCATAAAGCCGATCAATCCGAAAAATACACCGAAACTTATCGAACAGGGGATTCCGTTCCGCTCAACAAATTCGTCCAGGAAAGCAAAAAGCGGGCAGCAAACGGGGACAACCACAATCGTCACAAACGCGAAACCCAGTAACCCGTACATCCAGGGTATTACCGCCTGCGGGTAGAATTGGCGAGACCCGCAGTGCAGGCAGATATAGTTCAGGGATTTATTATTACCGCTCCCCGAACTTCGGATCGTGAACTGGCTGTGGCATTTGCACTTACCACACCAATAAGCCCGCCTGTTGGGAATGCAATGGTTGATTTCCGGGATATGTTTCACGTTTATGCTGGACTTGCGCCCGCCGCGGACGGACTACTCGGGTTCCGGCGGCGGATCTGGATCGTCCTTTGGTTCCGGCGGCGGCTGAGTTTCCGCCGCGGGTTCCGGTTCCGGTTCGCGCGATTTGCTGACCACAATTTTCAGATAAGCGATTGACTTGCGGAGGGTCTTCGCGGCGGAAACGGTCACGGCCGTATTACTAAGATTGAGCAACACCAGATTTTTCATCCCGGTCAGCTTGACGAGGCTTTCATCGGTGATGTCGGTATTGGAGAGATTGAGTTGCTGCAGTTTTTTTAGCGTTGCAATTTGAGCGAGCAATTCGTCGGATACTTGGCTGCGGGTCAGGTCGAGCTTCTTTAAGTTCTGCAGTGAGCCAAGCGTGACCGGATCGATCGTGACGCGGCGCGCGATCAGGCTGCTGAGCTTTGAAAGTTGCGATAGCCCCGCCACGCTAACAACCGGCCGCTGCAGAAACGCATCGGGATTGTAATCAAGCGTGATACTGGTTGTCTGCGGAATTGCCGCAAACAGTTTTTCAAACGCGGCGTCCTCCTGGCCGTCACCGACGACCGCCAGTACCGATAATCCATCGCCCCGCCGGCGGAACCCCCCGTCGACGCCGGCATCCTTGAAAAGTTGTGTAATCTCTTCATCCGAAGGGCCGGCACGCTTTTTCGGTGGCGGGTCTGTATCCGCCGCGTTGTTGCCGTCGTCTGCATCGCCGTCTTTTTTGCCCTCATCACCGGCGGAGGCGTTCGGCGAATTTCCCGGCTGATCCTGGGCCGCGGCGAGGCTGGGATCGGCGGGAGTTTCCTCGGCAGAACAACCGCCGAAGATGACGCAGAGGGTCATTGCCCAGACCGATGTTCGTATGCTGTTGATTCTCATTGCCGCACCCCTTCGAAATCTGAGGACCCCGCAGTTAGTCTAACGCCATTTTGCAGGAATCTGCGGTTCCTGCAAAGCGGTTGCCTGGGCCGCAGCGCTGATATGAATCCGATTCAGCTGCCACAAGGCTACTTGCACGGGGCGAAGCGATCAACCGTCCCGGACAGGCGTTCGGTCAAATCATCGGTGGGCTTTGTTGTTGGGCATCTTCCAACGTGTGATAACGAGCTAGCGACTGCAATATCTCGCGCATGACCGAGGGTGTGACGTTTGAGATTGCCAGCAATTCGTCGCGATTTCGACTCACCAGTTCTTCCAAATCCAGAATGCCGTATTCCGAATTCTCCAAAATGTTGATGGTCCGCAGTGTCAGCCCCAGATATTCGAGGTTGGCGACCGGATCACCTCGGCGCACACCTTCGGCGATTGCGCGGCGGGCCTCACCCGAAATCGCGATCGAACCTGCGACGTGGTTTTTCGTTAACGAAATCATGGTCTTGTTTTGTCCGAAAGGTCGCGGACAATCGTTTTCTCCGCAATTCTTTCCGCATGGTGATGGGAACGGCCTCGAAACCGACCAACGGAACCACCGGTTCAATACCACCGGTTCAATACCACCGGTTCGATACCGATCCGATTCAAGCAAGACTGCCGGGCCGCCGGGAGCCGTCGTTCCGATCGTACCTCGCTGGGAATTCTAGCGCGGGACCGGAGGCGGGCAAGCATGATTTGTGCAGAAGTCCTCCGGGAGTGCTGAAAAACGCACCGATAATGTGCAAAAATCGGCGATGTGCGAAAATCGGCGTCCGGCTCGAGCCGTTTTGCAGCAGTTCGCCGTCTAGTGGCCAGTGATGCCGAAACAACAACCAGAAAAAATCGCGATGCTCCAACAACAAGATCTGACCGTGACGGCTCTCGGCCCGTGCCGACATGAATCACCGCTCGTCTTTGACTCACCCAGTCACGAACGCGACGCGCATTTCGTTTCCGACTCGATGCGGATTCGCTACAACGTCGAAATCGGTGGCCCGGCAGAACCCGCAGAGTGCGACTTGTCGTTCGAAGAGGCGGGGCCCCGCGAAAAGTTGTTTTTTGATCCTAAACAAACAACGGCCGCAATTGCCACCTGTGGCGGTTTATCGCCCGGCTTGAATAACGTCATCCGTTCGGTGTTTTACGAACTGACCGACAATTACAAAGTCCGCCGTGTGCTGGGAATCCGCAACGGTTTTTTGGGACTCAATCCGCAGAACGGGCGCGAACCGATTGAGTTGGACCGGCAATTTGTCGAGCCGATCGACAAGTTGGGCGGCACGGCGCTCGGTTCTTCGCGCGGCCCCCAGGATCCTTCGCGGATGGTTGATTTCCTGCAATCCCAAGGCGTCGACGTCCTGTTTTGCATTGGCGGCGACGGTACTCAGCGCGGCGCAGAGCAGATTTTTCTCGACATCCAGCGGCGCGGGTTACCGATCTCGGTCGTGGGCATTCCCAAAACGATCGACAACGACATTCCGTTTGTCCGCCAGTCGTTCGGATACGCAACGGCGCTGGAAAAGGCGGCGGAAGTAATTCGCAGCGCGCACGTGGAGGCGCGGGATGCGGTGAACGGCGTGGGGCTGGTCAAGTTGATGGGTCGGTGCGCCGGGTTCATCGCAGCCGGCGCGTCGGTGATTTCGCAGGAGGTTAATTTCACACTCGTGCCCGAGATTTCATTTCCGCTGGATGGCGAAAACGGTTTTCTGGCGGCGCTGGAGCGCCGCATGCACAACCGCGGACACGCGGTCGTCGCCGTGGCTGAAGGTGCCGGCCGGCATTTGTTCAAACAACCCGCATTAAACGAGGACGCTGCGGAGAGCGGGCGAACGGGAGATGTCGGCTTGGCGTTGCGTGACAAGATCGTTGAACACTTCGCCAGTCGCGGGTTTCCGATTTCGATGAAATACTTGGACCCCAGCTACCACATTCGCAGTGTACCGGCCAATGCATTTGACCGGTTTCTGTGCGATCAGATGGGTCGGCATGCCGTTCACGCGGCCATGGCTGGCAAGTCCGGAATGTTGATCGGACATGAGCACAACCAGTTTATCAACGTGCCGATTCCAACTGCGATCGCACGAACGAAGCAATTGGATGTCACCGGCGACCTGTGGAGGGCCGTGTTGCAAGTGACCAGGCAGCCGCGATGGTGATGCGATTTGCGGCAGGCTGAAGTGCCCTCGATCAAATCGGTCGGTTGGGGATTCCGGAAACTGGCGAACCGGACCGGCGTGTGATAGAGTCAGGATGTCTGACCCCTCAGCTTGTGAAACCGTGCGATGGCCACCAAGAAAAAGACTCGGCGAGCGTCCAATTCAAAGACCCGCAAGTCGGCCAAGTCAACCTCCAACGGAAAATCCAAGCCCGCCGCCGTACACGGGCGGTGGACCGCCGACGGACCGTTTCCTTACGAGAAGAAGCTGAAGTCCAAGAAGTACCAAAAGTTCCTGGTCAAGTTGCAAATCGAACTGCTTAAAGTTCAAAACTGGGCTAAGCAGACCGGTCAGAAAATTGCGATCATTTTCGAAGGACGCGATGCGGCGGGCAAAGGCGGTACGATCAAGCGTTTCACACAACACCTCAATCCTCGCGGCGCCCGTGTCGTTGCCTTGAACAAACCCACCGACGTTGAACGGGGCCAGTGGTATTTTCAGCGATACATCGCGCACCTACCAACGGACGGCGAAATCGTGTTTTTCGACCGCTCATGGTACAACCGCGCGGGTGTCGAGCCGGTGATGGGGTTCTGTAGCCCGCAGGACTACCAGCGTTTCATCCATCAAGTGCCGCACTTTGAAGAGGCGATCATCGAAAGTGGCTTGTGGCTGTTTAAATTATGGTTCGACGTGGGCCGCGACGAGCAGCGCGGCCGCATGGAGTCGCGGCAGAAAGACCCGCTCAAACACTGGAAGATCAGCCCCATGGACCTGCCGGCGATGGAGCGGTGGGACGACTACACCAAAGCCCGCGACGGAATGTTCCTCTACACCGACACCGGTCACGCGGCATGGACGGTAGTTCGATCCGACGACAAAAAACGTGCACGGATTGCCGCGATTTTGTCGGTGCTGAATCGTTTGCCATATCCGGACAAAAACTCGGATGTCGTTACGGCGCCCGACCCGCTGATCGTCGGCACCGCGGCCGAGATGTTTCCGTTAGAACGCCGCTTCATGTTTGGCGAAACGAGCGATTCCTGATATCGCAATCACGGCCGCAGCGGATTTTCGTACCAAATCACGCCCAGGTTGTCGCGCTCCTCGCAGGTGATCACATCCAGGTCGCGGTCTCCATCGAGATCCAGCACCTGAATCAGGTCAAATTTCACGCCCTGGGGACCGCTAATATCATGGGGTATCCAACGGGCCTCGCTCACCTGCTTTTGATAGGACATCCAGACCAGGCCGGGAAAAGATCGCTTACCGCCCGTATTGGTGTCGTGGATTAGATCCAACCGACCATCTCGATCGATATCAGCCACCGCGACCGCCTTGCCGAGGGGAATTCCATGCGGATTCTCAATCGCCCGGGATTGCCAGCGGACCGGATCAACCGACTGGCGACGAAAAAAAAGCAGTTGTTTATTACGCGTACTGGTCACGATATCGGTCTGCCCGTCCTGGTCCAAATCCGCCACGGCTAGAAACATGACTTCCAGACCATCCCCACCGATGCGATGTTCCGTCCAGGCTCGGTGGGCCGAGGCGGCTGGCGGTCCTGGATTTTCGAGCCAGAAGACACCTCGACGGGCACCCTTCCGATCGGAAACAACGACGTCCTGGTCCCCATCATGATCGACATCAAGTGATTCCAGCGACATGATCCAACCGGCCTTGTAGAGCGGGTGGAACTTCCACTCTGAAACATTTCGCGAATCCGCCGGGGCTTGCAGCCAGCCGACCGTTGCACCTCCACCTTTGGAGCCAACCACCAGATCAACACCGTGTTGGCCATCAATTTGCATTGGCAGGCAGTACATCCACGATTGTTTCCCAGTTGTTGCGGGGAACGCTTGCGTCTGCCAAGCCTCGGCGGTCAAATACTTATCCCGAGTCTTCGGCGCCCAATGAACGAAGATCGTACGCGTCCCGCCTTCACAGCAGCTCACAACGTCCATGCGGCCGTCTCCATCGAGGTCAACCAGGACGGCGTCCTCCGGAGCCTTGACGTGTCCCGCAGTGACGCGGGGCCACGGTTTCTTAACGGCCCGTGCTCCGGGATTAAGATAGACACGGATCACGCCGCCTTCTTCCCAACCGGTGGCGATGTCCGGCAAACCGTCGTCATTGACGTCGGCCAGGCGGACTCCATCCGCTCCCCGAGACGAATCGTCGATCGTGTGCCGCTTCCACGGTTCGGCGGGAGTCGTAGCGACGACGGCGAACGAAAGAAGGTTCACCATGAGGACAGAAGAAATACGGCGGTTGGGCATCTCAATTACCTCGGACAGGCTTTCTAATTCCAGCGAGAAACGACGTGGAATCCAGCCTCAAAATATGGCCCAACCGTCGCCCAGAGACTAGTGGACGAACGGCATTGGACGTAACTGGTTTTCTCGTCTGGGGTTGCGATAATAAGTTGGCAAAAACGCTACGTTCTGCGATCCGACGGCTTTTTTCGCAAGAACGGGACGGCGGCGGAAACCGTATCTACAGACATGACGAAAGACAAAGCGGCGGACGCGATGACGCAAACCGTGCAAGTCGATTGGCAAGCTGAATTGGCGGGTCATGATCGGTGGTTGCGCGGTATCGTCGCCGCGCGTGTCGGTGAGCCGCAGGCGGTAGATGATGTGATGCAGGAAATCGCGCTTGCGGCTGTTCGGCAGCAGGCACCGCTTGAGGATGCAACGAAAGTCGCGCCTTGGTTGTATCGTTTGGCGGTTACCCAGTCGCTGCTGTACCGTCGTTCGGCGGGCCGCCGCCGCAAGTTAAAAGATCGTTACACCGAGCGGTTTCAGCCTTCGGAGAGCGGTGGACGGGAGCAAGACCCGCTGCGCTGGCTTTTGGCCGATGAACGGCGGGAACTAGTTCGGCAAACGGTTCAATCGCTGCCGGGAAAAGACGCTGAGATTCTCATGCTCAAATA
The DNA here is from genome assembly GCA_036337375.1 of Planctomycetota bacterium. Classification (GTDB taxonomy): domain Bacteria; phylum Planctomycetota; class Planctomycetia; order Pirellulales; family UBA7805; genus JAYZEI01. The sequence goes on from JAYZEI010000062.1 coordinate 6,458, forward strand.
TGCCGAAAGTTGGAGTTATAAGAAAATCGCCAACACACTGAAAATTTCCACCAGTGCCGTCGAGGCACGGCTGCATCGCGCTCGTGCGAGACTCCGCGATCGGCTGGCGGCGGCGCAAGTAACCGAAGTAACACCATGAAGAAGTAACACCATGAATATGAACGACGGTAACGAAGGCTCACAGGTCAACGACGAAGAAGTGCAATTGATCGACCGGTTTGTCGATGGCGAATTGGAAGACGATAAGCGGCGAGAACTGCTTTTGTCTCTCGACTTCATGTCGGATGGTTGGCGGAAGCTTGCGCTGGCGTTTGTTGAAGCACAGTCTTGGCAGAATGATTTTCGGGACTTGTCGCAATCGGATCCGCAACCGGAACTAGTGCCGGCGCCGGCAATTAGCGAACGCCGCCGTTCGTCGCGGTGGACGATTTTGATCGCGATGGCCGCCAGTTTCGCCGTTGCCTTCGGTCTGGCTACGCTGTTTCGTGGCGATGCCGGAAAATCGATGGAAACGGAGTCGGTCGTTGCCATACCTTCCGGCGAAACTGAACAAGAGCGTGCTGAGAAATTGCGCGAACCCGAACGGCCCTTGCCGGGCGTGGAGGAGTTGAAATCAGAAGACGAGCCGATTGATTTGCCCGTCGTGTTTGTGGGCGAAAACGGGGGCGATCCGTGGGACCGTATTTCGGGTCCCGCCATGCCACCTCCCGTGCGGCGGCAGCTCGAGCGGATGGGCCATCGTGTCCAAAGTCGTCGGAGGTTGGTTCCCATCGCTTTGCCCTCAGGCCGGAAAATCGTTGTCCCGGTCGAACAGGTTGAAGTCGAACTGCGAGGGCAGGGAGCGTATCAGTAGTGGATGAAGGTCGTATCGGTAACGCCGGTGCGCCGGTGAGGTGATGGACAGGTGAGGTGATGGACAGGTGAGTCCCCGGCCACCGTTCGGGGTTACGCTTTGTGTCGCGTGAGAGGGGTTGTCGAACAATCTACTCATGAACAGGAGAGGATGATGTTGAAAATGAATCGAATTACGGTGTGGTCCGCGTTGTTCATCGTCGTCGTCGGAGGCACCGCCGTGGCGGACGAACCGGCCGGGCAAGCTTTGCCACAGCCCAATGCAAAATGGGTCGGCGCGATGTGTGTGCCCCTGGAAGGAGCGCTTTGCTCGCAACTTCGCCTGCCGGAAGGCCAGGGGTTGCTGGTGATGGATGTTGTTGCGGACAGTCCTGCCGCGGAGGCGGGTCTTCAGCGGCACGACGTCTTGTTAAAGGCCGCCGACCAGCTATTGGCTGATGTTCCGTCACTTTCTAAGGTTGTCGCCGTGGGAGAGAAATTCTCTTTGCAATTACTTCGTGGTGGTCAGAAGACGACGCTGGATGTCGAGCCGGCGGATCGCCCGGAGGGTCAATTTTCCGTGGACACACCATTGGCGGGGGATATTCAGTCGCGGCCGTTGCGGGATTGGCTAGAACAGTTCGACGGTCGCTCGGCATTGCCCTGGCCGCCGATCGTTACTGCCGCACCGGAAGGCCAACGGCGATTCAAATTGCGATTTTTCCACCCGGGACAGGCACTGGGTCAAGCCGAACAGCGGAAGTGGCCTCGTGATCTGAGCATCGGCATCTCGCGGCAAGGTGGCGAGGCTTTGAAGATCACGGTTGAACATGGCGAGGAGAAATGGGAAATCGGCCGCGAAGAACTGGGCGAATTGCCCGCAAAGCTGCGGCCGTTCGTCGAGCGGATGTTATCCGGCGGCAGTAACGCATCGATTCCCGTGCCGGATTTTCAGCGAGACCTAGAAATCGAGCTGCCCGACGTTGATTTTTCGGATTTGTCGGAGCCAGGTGACCTCAACATTACGCCGCCACTGCCGCTGCCGCGTAATCTAGACAAAGACATCCGAAAGCAGTTGGAAGACCTGAACCGGCGCTTGCAGGAGTTGCAAAAGCAACTCAGCGAACCTGCGGCGGATCGCGATGTATCCGACGCTGAGAATTAGAATTTCCGGACAGACGACCGCGTTCGATGGCGGTGGTTCGCGCAACTACGCTGGCGTTTCATTCCGTTGGCGGGTGGTTTCCATCAATACCTGGTGACTGCCCCAGGACGATTGATCGTCCAAGTCGCCGGGTGTGCGCTGAATGTACGAACCATCGGCTTGCATGTCCCACGCCTGGCGTTGGTCGTTGAGTGATATTTGCAGAATCTCCCAACACCGCTCGCGGAACGAGTGGTCTTCGATTGGCGTGATCGCTTCGACCCGGTGGCTGAGATTGCGGACCATCCAGTCGGCCGATCCGATGTAGAATTCGCCGTCGATGGGGTCTTTGGCGCCGTTGCGAAAGTAAAAAATTCTCGAGTGTTCCAGGAAACGTCCGATGACCGAGACGATGCGAATGGTCGGACTCAGTTCCGGTACCCCCGGCCGCAACACGCAAAAACCGCGGACAACCAAATCGATCGGCACGCCTGCCTGCGACGCCCGATACAACTCGTGGCAGATGTCCGGATCCTGCAATTGGTTGATCTTGGCAATGATGTGCGCGGGCCGGCCTTCCCGATGGTTCTGTATCTCGCGGCCGATCATTTCCATAAATCGTTCCCGCATGTTGATCGGGGCGACGAGCAGTTTTTCGTAGTCGTGTTTGACCGACCGTCCGGTCAGCGAATGAAACAGTTCGACCATGTCGTCGGTGATCTCGGGACGGCAAGTAAACAGCCCCAGGTCGGTGTAAACGGTGGCGGTCTGCGGATTGTAATTGCCGCTGCCAATGTGCGTATAACAGCGGAGGCCGTCGGGTTCGCGGCGGACCACGATTACGGTCTTGTTGTGCGTCTTGACGCCGATCAATCCATAAACGACGTGCACGCCGGCGTCTTCCAGCATGTTGGCCCAGCGTATATTCCGCTGCTCGTCGAAACGTGCCTTAAGTTCCACCAAACAGGCGACTTGTTTACCCTGCTCGGCCGCTTGAACCAGCAGCGGCAAAAACGGGCTGTCGTCACTGGTGCGGTAAACGGTCATTTTGATGGCCAATACGTTAACATCATCGACCGCTGCGCGGACAAACCTCGCCACCGACGAATCAAAACTTTCGTACGGGTGATGCACCATGACGTCGTCGGAGCGGATCAGCGCGAAAATGTCCGAATGTTCGTCCGCCAACGCCGGCGGCGTTGTCGGCGTCCACGCCGGGTATCGCAGTTCCGGGATGGTCAGCGAGGCGATTTGTCGCAAATCCAGATAGTCGTAATCGTCCGGCATTGCGTAGACCTGATCAGGCGTCAGGTCGAGTTGTTCGACCACCGTGTCGAGCAGCCAGCGGTCGGCCACTTTGCCATGCTCGAGCCGCACCACCCGCTGGAGGCGGCGTTGGCGAATTTCTGCGGCGACCAGTTCCAATAGATCCTCCGCTTCGTCATCCTCGTAATCGATCTCAGCATCGCGCGTGATCCGTAACGTCATTACGTTCAAAATCGTCATGCCCGGGAAGAGTTCGTGCAGGTTGTGACGAATGATGTCGCGCAAACTGATAAACCGCCGTTGCT
>JAYZEI010000063.1:0-33402 GCA_036337375.1 Planctomycetota bacterium
CAGAGGTCCAAAGGTAAAACCCAAGCCAAAGGCCATGCCGATCAGGGCCATGCCTTTAGGCCGGTCCTTCAGCGAGGTACTGTCGGCGATGTAAGCTTGCGCCGTCGGGATGGTCGCGCCGGCAATGCCGGCTCCGATGCGGGATACGAAGAGCAGCGTCATATCCTTCATGACCGTGGCAACGCCGAACAATGTGTAGAAAACAACCGAACCGCTCAGGCCAATCATAAGAACGGGCCGCCTGCCGATTCGATCCGACAGCCGTCCCCAAATCGGCGCGAAGAAAAACTGCATCACAGAAAAGATCGCCATCAAGCCACCGATCAGCCAGCCTGCGTTACCGATCGATTTTTCCGTGGCAAAGTCGTCGGCATAAATCGGCAGCAGGGGCAGGACAATTCCGAAACCCAGCAAATCGATGAAGACGGTCAAGAAAATGACGAGCAACGAGGATTTGGACGTCGTCTGTTGCATAGCGGTGGGGTTGATTGCTTTCAACCACGGGTGAGGATGGGACCAGATAGGGTGATTGGTAACCACCATTTAACGGGTCGGAACAGTTTAGGTGAGATCGTGACACGCCTCAATCACTCGTCGTCGAAAATAATCGGCCGGCTGGTCGAAACACCGTCTCGAAGTTGGTAGATTGGCGGTTTCCGAACAGTTGATTTTCGAACGAAACAAGTATTCGTGATCGGCCGACGACCCGCCTGCTTGATGCTCCTGTTGTGTTCGGCGGTGACTGAGGCCGGGGGGCAGTTTGGACCGCAACCGCGTTGCGCCGCTGGGTCTATTGGTTGGCCGCCGCCGTTTGCGGCTCCGGCCCGATCGCACGTCCCTGGAAGTCTTCGGAAATGATGGCAAAATAGCGGTGTCGCCCTGCCGCCCGTCGAACCCAGACACAAGAAAACTGCCCCCCCAAAAAAATGGGACTCCCCAATATGGCTGAGTTGAACTTTAAACAGGAATTGGTCGGCTGCTTTGGCCAACCGGTGTCCGAGAATCCGACGCAGGCAATGATCGAGGCGGCGTTTCGTCATCACGACCTCGACTGGCGGTATTTGACCATCGAGGTCGCCCCCGGCGATCTGGCCGCCGCGGTGGCCGGCACGCGGGCGATGGGGTTTCAGGGTTTCAACTGCACGATCCCGCACAAAGTCGCCGTCATTGAGCATCTGGACGGACTCGGCGAATCCGCATCGTTGATGGGCGCGGTTAATTGCGTGGTCCGCCGCGATGGAAAATTGATCGGCGAAAATACCGACGGCAAAGGATTCGTCGAATCGCTGCGTGAATTGACCGATCCGCAGGGCACCAATGTCGTCATTTTCGGAGCGGGCGGTGCGGCACGGGCAATCGGTGTGGAAATGTCGCTATCCGGCGCGGCCAAGTTCACAATTGTCAATCGATCCGAGGATCGCGGCAGCGAATTGGTCAAACTGTTGCGCGAGAAAGTTAGTGCCGACGTCGAGTTTGTGCTTTGGCGCGGCGATTATGACGTTCCCGAAGGGACGGACATCGTGATCAACGCTACTTCGATCGGCCTCTACCCGGACGTCGATGCCCGCATCCCGCTGAATCCTGAAACGCTCAAAGCCGGAATGGTTGTAGCCGATGTGATTCCCAACCCACCGCGTACGCATTTGGTTCGCGACGCCGAGCAACGTAACTGCAAAGTGATCGACGGTCTGGGTATGCTCGTAAACCAAGGTCGGATCGGCATCCAATACTGGACCGGTGTCGACCCGAACGCGACCGTGATGCGGTCGGCACTGGAAGAAATATTTGGCGGATCACCAGCGACATAAAAACAAATAACCTGTGTGCCGCGTGTGGAGGGATTTCGCGAGGTGATCGACGCGGACAACAAGAAGTTGGCGGCGGAAAAAGACGGAAAATAGGCATCCGGACACGAAGGATTCGCGATCTGAAGTAGTCGCAAGGGACGGCTCCAAGTAGGCTATTAGGTGGATGTGCGCGGCTAAAATTTTCATCACGACGTTGATCGCTGGTTTCGCGGGCCTGCTCTGCGCGGCGGAGGAGCCGACCGCCGAGCAGTTGGAATTTTTTGAAACGAAAATCCGGCCGTTGCTGGCCGAACACTGCTACAAATGCCACAGCGGTCGCTCCAAAAAACTCAAGGCCGAACTGCGCGTCGATTCGCATGCGGCTTTACTCAAAGGTGGTGAATCCGGACCTGCAATCGTGCCCGGAAAATCGAATGACAGTTTGCTGATCAAAGCTGTCCGTTTCGAGTCTGTCGAAATGCCGCCGGACGCCAAGTTGCCCGAAGAAAAAATCGCGGTGCTGTCGCGATGGGTCGATATGGGTGCGCCGTGGCCACAGGAAGAGGCCATTGCCCGTGAGAACGACGGGCCGAATTATGACTGGGACAAGTTTCGCCGCGAACACTGGGCCTTTCGTCCCGTTACTAAGCCGGAAGTGCCGCAACCCGCAGACGCCTCCAGCGGGCAAAACGAAATTGACCGGTTCATTCTCACCCGGCTGCAAGCTGCCAATCTTAAACCCGCGCCGCCGGTCGATGCCCGCACGCTGATCCGGCGTATTTTTCTCGACCTAGTGGGCATACCGCCGGCACCGGATGAAATAGCCGAGTGGACAAAGGTCATCGCCGCCGATTCGTCTCTCAATCAAGACGGCCTCCGCCAACTAATCGATCATTTGCTCGAGTCGCCGCATTACGGCGAGCGCTGGGGACGGCATTGGCTCGACGTCGCCCGCTACAGCGACGGGCACGGCGGTTTTCTTGACAATGCGGCGCTGCCCGAAGCGTGGAGGTACCGCGATTGGGTCGTCGGAGCATTTAACGCAGACATGCCTTACAACGAGTTTGTCCGACTGCAAATTGCGGGCGATTTAGTCGAAGAAAAAAAGGAGCCGCTGGCGACGGGTTTTTTCGCACTCGGCCCCAAATACAATTCAGACGGGGGCGACCCGGACAGCGTCGCACAAGCGAAGGGAGAAACGCTCGACGATCGCGTCGATACTTTTTCGCGCGCGTTTCTCGCGCTGACCGTCTCTTGCGCTCGCTGCCACGATCACAAGTTCGATCCGATCCCGACAATGGACTATTACTCGCTGGCCGGTGTATTTAACAACACCAAACGGGCCGATAAAGGAATACACATTCTGCAAGAAGCCGGCAGCAGCGATATGAAGGTCGCGCTGCGGGGCAATCTACGGAAACAGGGACCGGCCGCGCCCCGCCGTTTTTTGCAAATTTTGTCGGGAGATGAACGGCCGCATTTTAACCAGGGCAGCGGTCGGCTTCAGTTAGCCGAAGCGGTTGTCGATCCAAGCAACCCCTTAACGGCGCGGGTGATCGTCAACCGCATATGGATGCACCATTATGGCAAGGCCTTGGTCCGCTCGCCCAGCAACTTCGGTATGCTCGGTGAAAAGCCGACCCATCCAGAATTACTCGAATGGCTGACCGCGAGCTTTGTCGAAAACGGCTGGTCGATTAAGTCGCTGCACCGCACGATCATGCTATCGGCCACGTACCAGCGAAGTAGTCGCTATGACGAAAATAACTTCAAAATTGACGGCGACAACAAACTCGTGTGGCGGATGAACCCGAGGCGGATGGATGTCGAGTCGTGGCGTGACTCGCTGTTGGCTGCAACCGGCGAACTGGACCGGACACTCGGCGGCGGACCGACGGACAACATCGTCGGCAGCAAGCGGCGGACACTGTACGCTAAAGTCAGCCGCAACGGCGATCAATTCGGATCCGATCACTTTTTGCGGCTCTTCGATTTCCCCCTGATGCGGGCCACCGTCGCCAAACGGCCAATCAGCACAGTCCCGCAGCAGTTCCTGTTTATGATGAACAGCCCGTTTATGGTCGAACGCGCCAAAGCACTCGCGGAACGGCTCAAGGGCGAAGCCAAAACAAACGAAGAGAGAATCAGCCGCGCATATCAATTACTTTTCGGCCGTTCGCCGACGGACGGCGAGATGCAACTGGGCAGCCGGTACCTCGCCCAGGAGCCGAAGGACGGCCAAAAACTGTCAGATTGGGAGCAATACGCACAGGTTTTACTTAGCTCGAACGAATTTATGTACGTTCGATGACAGTCCGCCACCGACCAAAGTCCGAGAATGAGAATAACTCGGTTATAATTCCTGCCGTTGGGTAAAAGTACACCAAGCGACTGAGGGAAAGCAATGCACCGCAATCCACTTCCGCCTGTTTCCCGCCGCGACGCGCTTCACCGAATCGGCGCCGGATTTGGGACGCTCGGACTGGCCGGCGTGATGGCCGATTCGGGACTGGTGGCCACGGCCGCCACCTCGCAAAGCGGTTCGCCCCTGGCCCCCAAACCGCCGCACTTTGCCCCCAAGGCAAAACATGTCATACAACTTTTTATGCCCGGCGGGCCATCGCAGGTCGATACGTTCGATCACAAGCCGAACCTCAAAAAGCACGCTGGGCAGCGACCAAAACTCGTCGACCGCAAGACCTTGCGCAATACGAAAAACGGATTGTTTCCCTCGCCGTTCGGGTTTAAGCAGTACGGCGAAAGCGGCAAATGGGTCAGCGACATTTTCCCGCATGTCGCCAGCGTGGTCGATGATATTTGTTTCATTCATTCGATGCACACCGACATCCCCGAACACGCCGGTGCGATGTTGATGTACAACCTGGGGCACTTGCAGCCAAGTCGCCCGAGTATGGGTTCGTGGCTTGTTTACGGGCTGGGGTCCGAGAATCAAAACTTGCCGGGCTTCGTCGCGATGAGCCCTCGCGCGCAGCCTCGTGGAAAACTTGCCAATTGGGGAAACGCTTTTCTCCCGGGCGCCTATGCCGGCACCTACGTCAATATCGCCAGCATGAAACCCGACCAAATCCTCCGCGATTTGAAAAACCAATGGCTTCCCCGCGGCGACCAACGAAGGCAGGCCGACCTGCTGGCAAAACTCAATCAATTGGATCTCGAACGCCAGCGAACCGACCAGCAACTGGAATCCAGTATCCAGACCATGGAGATGGCTTTCCGCATGCAGTTCGCCGTACCTGAGGCGTTCGATGTGAGTACGGAATCGAAATCGACGCTCGACATGTACGGCGGTAGTGAGTACGCCAAAGGCTGCCTGCTCGCGCGACGACTGGTCGAACGCGGCGTCCGCATGATACAGATTTCACATTCGATCGACGGCTACGACATCGCCTGGGATACCGGCCACGGCGATATCGCCGGCGGACACAAAAAACTGGCCCTGGCCTGCGATCAGGGCATCGCCGCGCTGATCAAAGACCTGAAACTCCGCGGTCTGTTCGAAGAGACGCTGGTCGTCTGGGGCGGCGAATTCGGCCGCGCGCCGACCTCCGAAGGCGCCAAAGGCCGCGACCACGATCACTATGGCTTCACGGTCTGGATGGCCGGTGGCGGCGTCAAACCGGGATTTTCGTTCGGTGCAACCGATCAATTTGGCTGTACGGCAGTCGAGAACCGCCTCCACGTCCACGACCTGCACGCCACGATCCTGCACCAGATGGGCATCGACCACGAGCGGCTTACTTACCGTTACTCGGGTCGCGATTACCGCTTGACCGACGTGCACGGCCAAGTGGCGAAAGACGTCATTGCGTAGCCTCAAATCGGCCCTGCGGAAGAACCGAATTAGATGGGCCTGCTTTCACGGCGGCGGCAACTCGAATAAGCTAGTCGGTTCGTGATCCTTAAGGCTGCGGCGTCCTATCACTGCGTGGTTCACCTATGGCCGACGCCACCCCCTCTCCGCAAACTACGGCACCGTTGCTACGAATGAACGGTGTTGAGAAGTCCTTTCCAGGCGTCCGCGCACTTAGTGGGGTCGATTTACAAGTCGATCGCGGTGAAGTGCTCGCGCTGATCGGCGAGAACGGGGCGGGCAAAAGTACGCTGATCAAGATACTCAGCGGAGCGCAATCGCCGGACGACGGGACGATCGAAATCGATGGCCGAGTTGTCAACATTACCGACCCCTTGTCCGCACAGCGGGCGGGCATCAGCGTCATCTACCAAGAGTTCAATCTAGTGCCAACGCTATCGGCCCGCGAGAACATTTTCCTGGGTCAGGAACCCTCGCGAACTGGTTTCATTCCGGCGGTCAAAGAACGGCGGCTGGCTGAAGGATTCTTCGCGCGTATCGGTGTGACCGTCGATCCCGCGGCACTCTGTCGCGATCTCTCCGTGGCCCATCAGCAGGTGGTAGAAATCGTCAAGGCGCTGGCCATCGATGCCAGGATCATTGTGATGGACGAACCTAGCGCCACACTTTCTTCGGTCGAGGTCGAGCGGCTGATGGACATTATTCGCGAGCTCAAGTCCCAGGGCATCGGTGTCATTTACATCAGCCACCGGCTCAGTGAGGTTTTCGAAATCGCCGATCGCGTAATGGTGTTGCGCGACGGGGAACATGTCGGCACCAGGCCGATCGGCGAGCTGACGCGCGAATCGATTATTGAAATGATGGTCGGCCGCAGCTTGGAAAACGAATTTCCTAAGCAGCCCGCCAAGATCGGCGAGAACCGTTTGGTTGTTAACAATCTCACTCGCGGCGCGGCAGTCAAAGATGTCTCGTTCGCGGTTCGCCGAGGCGAAATACTGGCGTTGACTGGCTTGGTTGGCGCGGGTCGCACCGAGACCGCACGATTGATCTTTGGCGCCGATCGGCGCGACGGCGGCACAATTCTGCTGGACGGCCGCCCGCTGAATATCCGCCGGCCTCGAGACGCCATTGCTGCGGGCATTTGCCTGCTGCCCGAAGACCGCAAGTCGCAAGGGCTTGTGCTCAATCAGACGGTACAAGAAAATTTTGGCCTGCCCAATATGAAGCGTTTTGCTCCCTGGGCATTCATTCGCGGGCGGGATGAGCGTTCCGAACTGGACCGCTTCACGAATCAACTAAAAATCAAGATGACCGGCCGGGGACAGCGAACGTCGACATTGTCGGGCGGCAATCAGCAAAAAGTCGTGTTAGCCAAATGGCTAGAACGCAACGCGGAGGCTATCATCTTTGACGAACCGACGCGGGGCATCGACGTGGGCGCGAAATACGAAATGTATTTGCTGATGAACGAACTGGCCGCGGAGGGAAAAGCGGTTTTGATGATCAGCAGCGAACTGCCCGAGGTGCTCGGCATGGCAGACCGTATTTTGGTCATGCACGAAGGTCGGATTACCGGTGAAATAACTGATGTCGCCGGGACAACTCAACAACAAATAATGGACCTTGCGGTAAAATAAGCCGCGAGAAGGTTATCGAGTCCTTACCAAGGGTCTTCCCGATACCTGAAGAGATACTGTGTTAAAGCGGTCCCAGGCCATTGAAAAGCCCAATAATGCCTGCGTAAAATCACAGCGCACGTGTATTTTGAGGCGCCATTTTGTGTGGGTCCAGGGAGTTGTGCACCGGCTTTAGCCGCGAAGTCTCCAACCCACTACTGGCAGTCGCTCGGAATGTTGCCAAAATGGTGGTTTCGACGGTAGATCAAACATAATCCGATCCAGGTGACAAAATGAAAGCTCTTCCAATCACTATGGCGGTGGCGATTGCCTTGGCCGCAGTTGGCTGTAACTCAAAACCGTCCGTCCCCACAAACGGCAAACAGCCCACCACCGAAACCGATGAAAACGGCACAAACTCGGAATCGGGTGAAAAGAAAAAAGGGACAATCGGCGTTTCACTTATGACGTTGACGAATCCGTTTTTCGAGGTAATCGGCGATACGATCACCGAAGAGGCCGCTAAGCGCGGCTACGCTACCGTCGTACTCAGTGCGGACGAAGACGCCGCTAAACAAAGCGAGCAGGTCAAGGACTTCATTGTCCAGGAAGTCGCTGCCATCGTGCTGGCACCGCGCGATTCAAAGGCAATTGGACCGGCGATCGCTGCGGCCGATGCGGCGGGCATCCCCGTGTTTACCGTTGATAACGGTTGTCTGGCACAGGACTGCAAGGTTGTGTCTCATATCGCAACTGACAATTACCAGGGAGGAAAACAAGCCGGAGAATTGATGATCGAGGCGCTGGAAGGTAACGGCGGCAAGGTCGCGGTTCTCGATCACAAAGTGACGCAATCCTGTCTCGATCGTGTGAATGGATTCAAAGAAGTGCTCGACGCATACAATGCAGAGGCTGAGAACAAAATCGAGATCGTTGCGGAATTGCCGTCGGGCGGAAACCGGCAGATCGGCTATGCGTCCGCAAAAGACATCTTACAAAGCGATCCCGATGTCGTTGGAGTTTTTGCAATCAATGATCCTTCCGCGCTGGGAGCTTATGCGGCGATCAAAGAAATCAAAAAGCAGGACAAAATCAGGATCATCGGATTCGATGGTATGCCACAAGGCAAGGAGGCGATTCGCGACGGCAAGATCTACGCCGATCCGATTCAACATCCCGATCAAATGGGCCGACTGGTCGTTGAGTACATGATGGAGTATTTCCAAGGGAAAAAGGTACCCGCCGAAAAGCTCATCCCCACAACGCCCTATCGCCAGCAGGACGGCCAGGAAGACAAACAACTGAATGCCAATTAAATTATGGCGGCCTCGTATCAATCGCGCTGCTCGTGGTGAAGTACGACTGCTAGGGGCGGTCCTAGTTCGCTCTTTTCGATAAACAGGATCAAAAAGTCATTTCCCGGCATCGTAGCGCCGTGCAATCTCGACATTGATCTTCACGCGGGCGGCGGGCTCGTGTAGTCGGGAGAAAACGGACGGGCAAAACCACTCTGAAGTCTAATGCCCATCGCAAAAACGAAAAAGGTACTCTCCCACGTTCTTGCCGATTACGGGATGCTTATCGTCCTGTTGTTGCTTTGTGTTTTCTTCAGCGTTGCCACCATCATTCAACAGCATCCCACCGGCGCTGAAGCCGGCAGGCGATTGGCGGCAGAAATCCGTGAGCAATTCCCGCAGGCGCGGGTCATTATCGTCGCCCGCGGAAACCGCGAGGACGTAGAATTTGCGACAGCACTAGCTAATGAATTGGAGGCGGACGACCTTGAGGTGGTCGACGCGGTGACCGGAAAGCCAACCGACGTACGCCCCGCATTGGAGGAACTGTCTGAAAAAGGGGCGAGATTGGACGTAGTGGCCAGCACCGAACAGGCTGCTGCGAAGTGGGAGTTTCTGTACAACCTGAGCGAAACGTTTCCAAACCTTAGGGACACGAAAGTCGTCGTTCCACGCAGCTATTGGAAATCTCGTTTTCTCGACACCGACAATTTATTGAACAACGTGGCTTCCAAGGCGTCGATCTTCGCCATTATCGCGGTCGGAATGACGATGGTCATCATCACCGGTGGGATCGACCTTTCCGTCGGAAGCTTGATTGCGCTGACCTCTGTGACGACCGCAATGGTTATTCGTGATGGCTTCGGCGGCCCGTCCGCCAGTTGGATTGGAATGACGATTGGCTGCCTTATGGGGATCGGTGTCGGTGGGCTGATTGGATTCTTCTCCGGAACAATGACCACGGCGTTTGGAATCGCGCCTTTTGTGGTGACCTTGGCTGTCATGTCGATCTCGCGCGGATTCGCGATGATCATATCCAACAACCAAGCCATCGACGCGGTGCCGCAAACCTTTTCCTGGCTTTCCATGGGAAAGCTGCTAGGCGTGCCGAATTCAGTAGTGATCATGATTTTGCTTTACATCCTTGCCCATGTCCTGATGTCACAGACCGTGCTCGGACGCTACATCTATGCCGTAGGCGGCAATCGCGAAGCGGCACGACTGTCCGGAGTCCCCGTCAAGCGAGTACTACTGTTTGTCTACACATTGTGCGGGGCGCTGGCGGGACTAGGCGGAGCGCTGGAAGCGGCAAAGCTGGCCAGCGGGTCACCGCTGTACGGAAACATGTACGAACTGTACGTGATTGCCGCTGTGGTTGTCGGCGGAACGAGCCTCGCCGGCGGCGAGGGAAAGATACTCAATTCGCTGATCGGGGCCCTGATCATCGCCGTCATTCAGACCGGCATGAATCAAATGTACATCGAAAGCAACTGGCAACTGGTCGTCATGGGTTCGCTGATACTCGCGGCTGTGTTAGTCGATATGTTAAAAAAACGCGGATGGCGAGCGACATTCTCGCGGTAGCCCAGCCAGCAACGTCGGAGGAAACGTGCAAACACTGTCCGCGAGATGTCAGGGACGACGCTCGCTGTTAGAATTGGCGGCTCGGGCGGTGTCGTGCACATACGCCAGTCGCGCGTTAGATGAAACGAATTCGATTTCGGCCAGGTTGCCAAACCACTAACTGAAAGGTGCCCCAAATGAAACGTGCAACTCTCCTCCTGTTGATAAGCGGCATGTTCCTAGCAACAACGACCGGCCTCGCGGCCCCCGGCATGAAAAAAGTGCTTACCAGCGTCAAAGATAACATTCGTGTGGGCGAATGGACGCACCGCGGCACGGACAAAGCAACCGGTGCCGCTTGGTCGATCGCCAAGAAGACCCTGCACGGTGGCAAACAGGAGGGTGTCGACCTGATCGAGTTCTTCACAGGAAAGCTGAAAATCGTTGTCGTCCCGACGCGGGGGATGAGCGTCTTTGAAGTGCAGGCGGGCGGGATACGGTTAGGATGGAATTCGCCCGTCAAAGAAATTGTTCACCCGTCGCATATCAATTTGCAGAGCCGCGGCGGCCTCGGCTGGCTCGAGGGTTTCAACGAGTGGATGGTCCGCTGCGGGCTGGAGTCAGCCGGCCATCCGGGAACCGACGAGTTCATTAACAACGTCGGCGACGAGGCTTCGATGGAACTGACGTTGCATGGAAAAGTCGGCAACATTCCAGCTTCTGAAGTCGAAATCATTGTCGATGAAAAACCACCGCATCGAATTCGCATCCGCGGACGTGTCGACGAACGGATGTTCTATGGCCCAAAATTAGAGCTGTGGACTGAAATATCCGCAGTGCCCGGCTCGACCGAGTTTCGGATCGAAGATCAGTTGACCAACCACGGCGACGCCGAGCAGGAATTTCAGATTATCTATCACGCCAACTACGGTCCGCCAATTCTGGAGAAGGGCGCCAAGTTGGTCGCACCGGTGAAGCAACTCGTCCCATTCAACGAACATGCCGCAAAGAGCCTCAAGCAGTACGCGACCTACCAAGCCCCGACGCCGGGGTACGTTGAGCAGGTGTACTGCATTTTTCCGTATGCCGACAAAAAGGGCCGCACGACAATCATGCTGCACAACGCCACCGGCGACAAAGCCGTGACCATGTCGTGGCCGCTTAAGCAACTGCCTTTTTTGACGCAGTGGAAAAATACACTAACCACTAAGGACGGCTACGTGACCGGACTCGAACCCGGTACGGGCTTTCCGTACAACCGCCGCGTGGAACGAAAATATGGCCGCGTTCCGAAACTGACCGCCGGTCAAAGCCGCAGCTTCGCGATTGATTTTGCAATTCTCAGCGGCTCAACCGAGGTCCAAAAGGGGGCCGCAAGCATTGCCGCCATCCAAGCAGGACGGAAAACCGATATCCAAAAGAAACCGTTTCAAACCGACTGACGACCCAGAAATTGGGCTTTCGGTAGGTCTACCTCCCCAACGGTGGGTACCCTCGATCGCTCCAAACCTTGTGTAGAAAACGGCTTACCCTCAAATTTCGGCCAGCAAATTGACTTCTTGTTTATTTTCCCGTATTTACCTAGATTTACATTCCCCGCCCGTCCGCTCCGTGTCGGCAATTCTCGCGCTTATACAGATTAGTCTCAGTTCGGTTAACTGCCGATAAAATTGACAGGGTTCGGCTTGCCCTGCCCTACCAATACACCACACCACCGCGTTTCGTAAGTGTTTTGGCGCGTTGTTTTCGATGTCGTCGTTGTTTTTGCGCTTACGGGCGTATGGCCTCCCTACCGACCAGCGGTTTTCGCCAATTGAGGAGATCGAAAGTGCGAATCGTTTCTTTCTATATCGCGTTTTTTTCCAGCTGTCTCGCGGTGACGGTGTTCGCACCAACGGCATCCGCAGTCGTGCCCAGCGAACAGCTTTTACCTGCCGGCACAAAAGGCTTTGTCTCGATCCCCAATCTTGAATTGCTGGAAACACAATTTAACGAGACCCAACTCGGTCAGTTGATGGCCGACCCGATCATGAAAGGTTTTTCGCAGGATTTCAAACGCCAACTCCGGGCGAAATGGAAAAAAGCACATTCGCCCCTCGGCATTACTTGGGACGATATGCGAAACGTTCCTTCGGGCGAAATCGGCATGGCGAGGATTCTGCTTTCCAAGGACAAGGTATCGACCGTGATTATCGCGGACGTCAGCGAGAAGATGGACGCCGCTAAAAAGTTATTAGCAGATGTTGAAGCAAACATGGCCAAGCTCAAGGCCAAGAAAGACACCGTCAGAATTGGTGACTTTGACGTGACCACCTACACACATACTCAAGGACCGGACGAAGGTGCAACGGTCGCTTATTTTATTCATCCGGAACACCACCAAATGGTGGTGGCCGATGACTTGGAGGCCACGAGGAACATCATTCCGAGATTTGCCGAACCGGGAACAGACAGTCTCGCCGGTGTGAAGTCCTATCAAATCACCAAGCAGCGTGTCGCCACCGCACAAGGCGACTTGACTCCACACCTGCAGTGGTTTGTCGACCCGTTTGGTTTTGTCGAAGCCCAACGGGCATCCAATCAGGACAGTGCGGCCGACAAAAAGACCGACGTGTATGAAATTCTCAAGAACCAAGGATTTACCGCCATCCAAGGTATTGGCGGGCTTGTCACTTTTTCGCACGGTGACCGCGATATCGAACATCGTACCATGATCTACGCACCACCGCCGTATAAGTTGGCGATGCGGATGATCAAGTTGTTCGATCGACCAAACCATCAACCACCGAACTGGATTCCTCGGGAGCTGGCCAGCTTCGTCAGCGTCAATGCAGACTTGAGAAACGGCTTCGAGCATTCCGAAACGCTGGTGGACGAATATGCGGGCGACAAGGGTGTTTTTGACGACATTATCGACAGTCTGAAAAATGATCCTGCCGGGCCAAAGGTTGACATTCGCGCAGAGCTGGTCGACCATCTGGCCGAACATGTCATGGTGCTGACCGACTACCAACTGCCTCTTACGCTCGAAAGCGAACGGGTGTTGGCTTGCATCGAGTTAACCAAGGTCGCGCCCGTCGTCGCGGCAATCGACAAGATCATGAAAAATGATCCCAACGCCAAACGCACAACGATCAACGGCCACCGCGTTTGGCAGGTACTCCCCGAGGAAGCCGGTGAAGATGACTTCGAATTCGAATTCGAATTCGAAGGGGACGAATTAGACGTCGACATCCCAGATGCGGCAGAAGAAAAGAAGGACCTCCCCGCCTCGATCATTACGGTCGCCCATGGACACTTGATCGTCGGCACACACTTAGACCTATTGAGAAGGGTGCTCACGCAAATCGACAAGCGTCGTACACTGGCGGCGAGCATCGATTACCAGATTGTGCAGGAAGAAATGCAAAAACTGGGCGCGACGCAAGACAGCTGCCAGTACTTCTCGCGCACGGACGAAGAATACCGGGCGACCTACGAGTTAATCAAGCAGGGCCGAATGCCGGAAGGAAAAACCGTGCTGGCACGACTGTTAAATGCCCTGTACGACGACGACGACGACGACGAAACGCTGCGTGAGCAACAGATCGACGGTTCGAAGCTGCCGCCCTACCAAGCGGTCCGGAGATATCTGGGCCCGGCCGGCCTGTTCGTTATCAGTGAGGAAGACGGCTGGATGGCCACCGGCTGTTTACTGAGGACGAATTAGAGAAAGTTAAAAGGTCGAGAAAACAGCCGTATATGCCGGTTGGCCGTGTGGGACTTTCGATCTCATCACCTTCAACTTGTTACCTCGAATTCTTAGCGATCTACGTCTACCCGTGCCCAAAATGGGTGGAGCCGGTCGCCGCGGGTTCTGGCATCCTCCAACATCACGGAAATGTCGGGCCTCGGATCGCGAATAGCGCGGCGATCAATGATGACCTGAAGTCGCTTGTCGAAATCAACCAGTTCGGGACTTAGCCAAACGGTTGTTGAAGTGTTTCCCGCATTGACACGGACTATGGTCGCGGTGTCTGTCTCCCGCACCACTCCATCCACCTTCATTGCTTTGATCCGCCGCGGCGGCCAATTTTCCGGATCGGCGACGACATTCTTGGGAAAGTCATCGATCTCAACCCACCAGAAATAGTTGTCGAACGACCGGATTGTCCAGGCATCGAATTTCTTGGGAAAGAAATCTCGCCGTTTGCGCTTCATCCAATCGAACAGATTCAGGATCTCATCGGAAAAGCTCTCGTGCCCGCGACCAATGAAGTTACTGATGACAACGTCGTAACCGATGCTGTTCAGATAGCGGTCAAACTGGTACGCATTTCGAGCCAGTTTAGCACCATCCTTTTCGCCGCCAACGAAGAAGAACGGGACGTTTCTCGCATTCCGCCAATATAGCGCGTTGTAACTGAATCGGTTGGAATCCGCCATGGCGACAATCGGGATCACGCCGGCCCAGATGTCCGGATGCGACAGGCCAATGTCCCAAGCGGCATCACCACCCATCGAGTGTCCGCTCAAAAACACTTTGTCGGTGTCGATCGCAAAACGCCGGCAGGCATCGCGATAAGTATCCAAAACTGCCGCGTGTTCACGCCCCGAGTATGCATATTTCTGCTGCTTAACCTTGGCCCACTGCGGTGCGATTACAATGTAGCCATGCCGCGTCCCCTGACCTCGACGCTCGCGACTCTTACTGCTGATGCCGCCCGCCCACCAATCGATCTGTTGCGCCGCCGAAGTTCCTGCGCCATGAAGCGTAATGATAACGGGATATCGCCGATATGGATCGTACTCCGGCGGCAGTTGCACCAAATAGGAGACATCCGGCAAATTGGGACGGCTGGCCACCCCCACCTGAAAGAAACCCGGAATCTCCTCCAGCGGTTCCGGCAGCGGTAGGGGCGGTTTCATGTGTGCAAGAATCTTTGCGACATACCGGGGAATGCCGCCTTCTTGTGAGCGGATCCGCGTGATCATTTCCTCGCGGCGGAGTTTACTCTCTTCGACCAAATACGCTTGCACCAGTGCACGAACTTCAACCAACGACTTCGCCACCGGCAAATTGTCCGTGGCATCGTCCGTGCCGACCAACCATCCACTGATGGCCAGCGCCAGCTTTTCCGAAACGGTCAAATCCTGATCGCTACCGAATTTCAAATAGGGAGCAAACCGTACCAACGTGTGCGAATTTACTTCTTCGATCATCTCGGCGACGATGGCGTCCGACTGCCCGCGCAGATTAACGTCACGAATGGCACTTTGGTGGGCCTGCAAGTCGGTTCGCAACTTCTTGATTCGCGATTCAATGGTGCGATAGGCCTCGAGAATCTCACGGACTTCTAGCAACGTCTCACCAGCGATGTCTTCCGATGGGAAATTCGCCAAAATGTTCGTCGCAAGTTGATGCTGCCCCGCCTCGCGGCGGTACCTCAATTCCCGCAATCCCAGCCCGGCTTTAAGATTGCGCACGGCTGCAAGTTGTCCCTCTAAATCCAACTGGGGGAACTCCTTCACGATTGATCGCAACTCGACCTCAGCATCCGCATAACGATCCGATTCGAGGAAGAACCGGTAAATTCGCAGGCGGCTGTCGGGGACGTTCTTCTTGGGATCAACAGAGTTGTAGAGTATCTTCCGCAGCAAAGGCGTTGGTAGATTGGTAGTGGCATAACGTTGGTCGAGCAACAATCTCTGCCCGGCGCTGAGAGTCTGGACACGAAAATAACTTGGCGTGATCTTCGTAATCCCTTGGATGACGTCGGCGGCGCCGCTCTTGAGCAACAACGTCATCGTCCGCCGACCGTGTTCATCCCAGGGCGTCGTTTGGGAAACTTGTCCAATCACGTCAACCGAACGGCCACCACTCGCCACGGGCTGGCGAATCGTAAACTCGGTCGCGACATTGCCCACATTCTCATTGACTTCGCGCACATTGTGCAGCGACGTATAGAACTTGCGGACATGATTATCGACAAAGATAATTAGTCGCCCGCCCGGCCCCGGATCCCGCCCCTCGTTGGGATTCGCCACAAATGTTCCCAACCGGCCGACATCACCCTCCAGAACCGTGCCGTCTTTCAAAATGATGCGACCGGCGACCGCCGCCGATGCAAATGCCGCCAACATGAAAAGAGCGCAGAGAGCCAGACGGCGTGGAAAGACTGCTCGTCGAATCATCGCGGCCTCCTCGGCGATGCTGAAGGCACACCAATCGTCCGTCCCAATTTGAACCGATCACGTTGGAATCGATTCATGAGGTGAAACCTACGCCCTCTACATTGTGGCCCTGTGAATCTCCAAGTCAAACTAATTGAGGTGATTCGTGAGGAAACCATTGGGAAAAAGCAATCTGACGAGAACCGCTGGGTCCGGACTCGATCTCCAGAATGTCTCCAACCGAGGGCCTTCAATCCGTGGCCTAATTGACATCAACACGCCTCAGCATTCAAAATAGCCGGTTTGGGCAGTTTATAGTTACGGAGCAACCAGTGGTTTCCCGCAAATCAATCGGAAGGCTTTTGCTGGTCGCGTTGGTTCTACCGATCGCGATTGCGGTAACTATCGCAGTTGCGCATTTGCTGGAAGCCATGGCCGACGTCGTCTGGGCACGGATTCTGTACCGCGCCGGCTTAATTGGTGGTATCGTTTGGATAGTCAATTTGATATGCCTGCTGATCGCGCTCGCCGTCGTTACCCTTGATCCCGGAAGTTCGGCAGGCGACGAATCGGCTGAATAAGCCCTTAGCGAATCCATGTCTGTCCGATTTTTCTGCTCAAATTGTCGCCAACTGCTCAAGGCACGCAAAGATAAAATCGGGCGACGCATTCCATGCCCCAAGTGCAAGAACCCGGTCACCGTTCCGGAACGGTCCGATGCGGATGTCGAACGCGGACAGCAGCAACGAGAGAGCGAAGTCCAACTTGACCTCTTCTCTGAGTTGATCGTTTACGACACTGATATCGTGTACGAGACCGACTCGGAGAACGGCACCGCTGTAGACTTCGATCGCCGATTTGTGGCCGTGCCGCGCCGCATGCTTTATCTGCATGCCACCCTGTTGGCGATTTTCACCTCGGCGGCCTTTGTGTGCGGTTATGCCGCCGGATATTTGACTCAGACAGAACCTCCCCCCGTTGAAGCCGGCGAACCGGAACGTATCGCGATCGAAGGCCAATTGAAATGGGAAGGTTCTACCGGCGATATTGCCGACAAGGGAGCGGTGGTTATCGCAATTCCGGAGAACTTGGCTCCGCAAGACCAGCCACTGCCCGGCGAAGAGCTTAATCCTTCGCGCCCCGTACCGAAACGATCGGACCAACTCGTCCGCACCATCGAAGACTGGGGCGGTGATTACAGGCGTACCAACGAGGTCGGCGAATTTGAGTTATTCCTAAAACCCGGGCGTTACCACGTCTTGTTCATTTCTCAACAATCTGAACGGCCTCAACACGCCGAGCCGTTACGGGATCACCTTGTCTCGATGGGGCGTTATTTTTCTCCTCCCGAACAGCTAATTGGGCCATACCGCTATCGCTGGAAAGTCGAAGAAATAAAAGGGGACACCACGTTGAGCCACGTATTTACAGCCGATGGGCTGTGAGCCTGAATTTGAGGAATCGAAAAGCGGCTCCGTACGTCTATAATAGAGGCAGACCGGAACAAGCTTGCACCGTCCTGTGAATTCGGGGCCACCGCCGCCGGATCCGCACGGATTTGCTTCCGCCTGTGCAGGCCAGAGGATTTATCATGGCAACCGCACCGTCGACAACTCACACTGCAGCAGGCCAACAGCACTCGCTCGACGAGTTTATCGAAATCCAGGTGCGCAAGACGCAGAATTGCGTGCGGTTGGTCGATGTCGTTTCGGCCATGATGACCATCGGCGCCATGATCTTGGCCTATCTGTTGGTCGGTACTGTTCTCGACCACTGGATTTTTCCGGGCGGACTCAGTACCGGAGGCCGAGTCATCGCCTTTATGGGACTGACTGCCGGCGTCGTAGCGTTCGTCGTACGAACGGTATTACCTCACTTACGATCGCGAATTAATCCAGTTTATGCGGCAGATACGATCGAACGTGCGGCGCCGTCATTGCAGAACAGCTTGATCAATTTCCTGCTGCTGCGCCGCAGCCACATCGGGGTCCCCGAAGTCGTCTATCGCGGGCTCGAGCAACAAACCGCTTCGCAACTGGCTCGTGTCTCAGCGGAAGCAACCGTCGATCGATCCCGCATGATCCGGACGGCCTACGTGCTGATCGGTCTGTTTGTTGCCGTCGCGGTCTACACCATGTTTTCACCTAAAAGTCTCTTCCCATCAGCCGGCCGCGTGTTTGCGCCGTGGGCCGACATCGCGGCGGTGACGCGTGTCGAAATCAAAAACGTAAAACCGGGCGACGATGAAGTCGTGTTGGCGACCCAAACTCGCGTTTCTTGTTTAGTTCGCGGCCTGCGAGAAGACGAGCAAGTCAAGCTGATCTATTCATCGGCCGACGGGCAGGCCGTCGGCGTCGAGATTGCGATGTTCTGCAATGGCGGCGAACTCGCACATAGCTGCCTGTTACCGGCCAATACCGCCGGCCTCAGTCACGACGTGACATACCGTATCGAGGCCGGCGATTGCGTTACGAAAACCTACGGAATCACGGTCGTCGACGCGCCTACTTTTCGGGTGACGAATGTCGAATATCATTACCCCGCCTATACCGAGTTGGAAACGCGTCGCATTGACGGCGTCGGCGACATCAAGGCGATCGACGGTACGGACGTCGTCATTCGTGCCGAGGCAAGCCAGGACATCGCGCAGGCGAACATCCACCTGGAAGGGTTACGCCAGCATTCGCGATCGATGACTTTTGAGGGCCGCGCGGCTGTACACCGACTAGAACTGCGGCGGAAAATCGTCGGCGATGATTCAATTCCCGAATTGACCGCCTACCAACTGCAATTTGAGACTTTACATGGCAACGCTAATCAAAATCCGGTTCGGCATCGCATAGTGATCAAACGTGATATGCCACCGATGGTTGAGATTGTATCTCCGTCGCAACCCGACCGCGATGTGCCCGCCGACAGCAACGCTTATATCCAGGTCCGCGCGTTCGATCCGGATTTTCGGATCAGCGGCATCCGTATCGTTGGGCGAAAAGACGGTCGACCCATTTTCGACGAAGATTTGCTGCAACACAAAGACGGAAAAAAACCGCTCGACGGTGCTCAGCGAGCAACGTTCTTGTTCAAACCGGATCGTTATGGGCTAAAGGCCGGCGATGTCGTCGAGTACCAAGCCGTCGCTTTCGACAACAAGACGCCGGCGCCCAATCGAGGCGAATCGGAGGAAAAGCGTCTGCGGATCACCAAACCGCAAGGAGTCGAAAGCACTGACACGGACGACGACAAGCCAGAAAATCAGGATCAGCAAGGTGAAGACCAGCATGCCGCCGACGCCAGCGAAAAAAAAGGCGGGCGCCAGGGCAGCGGTGGGGGCGGTGAACAGTCCGACGACCAGAAGGGCGACACCGGCGGTCAGGGCGGCGACACTAAATCGCCCGATACAAAGCAAGATGCAGAACAACAGGGCGGCGAAGCGAAGGGCGACGGCCAAAACTCAGACGGTGGCGGCGATCAGTCGTCAGAATCGTCCGACACGGCTGGCGGGAATTCAGGCCAAAACAACAGTTCGCAAGATGATTCCAACAACAATGACAAACCGGGTGCTCGAGGCGACCAAACTGCCGATCGTTCTCAAGATGCCGAGCCGCAAACCGATGCGGCTGCCGGAGACGACGGCGAGAATCAACCGCCGAACGAACAAATCGACAACGACGGCGACGCGTTTCAAAAGGTGCTGGATCATCTGGGCGATCGTGAAGATAAGCCAAAGAAGCCGGGTGACTCCGAGTCAGAACCTTCCGACAAATCACGTGACGGACAGCAGGGCGACAAAACCGCTCGCCGCGATGATTCCAGCAAAGGCACGGCTGGCGAATCTAGTAACACCGGCTCAGATAGCGGCGGCGAAGACGGCGGTGGCCAACAGGCGGACAATTCGTCCACGGAAGATGGTCAAAAACAAAATGCTCGACCTGACAACCAGCCCGGCGACGAAAAAAAGCCCAACGACACGGATAGCAAGGATAACGAAAGCGCCGCAGCCGCTCGCAAAAGCCCAATGGATGGAGGTGGCGGTAAAGGAAACGCGGGTGAAAAACCGCCTGCACCGCCCGAAGGTCAAAGCAACCCGCGCGAAAAGTCCGGCGAGCAATCTCGATCGCCTAACGACAAGGGCGAACCGATGGACAGCAGCACCAGCGAGCGCGAATCGAATTCGGCACAGGGCAACGAAGGTTCGAAAAGTGGCCAGGGCGAAGAAGGTGGCGGCCAAAAGTCACCGCAGCAAGGAGAGGGCGCGGAAGGCAGCAACACGCCTTCCGATACGGGCGGCAACACCTCACAAGAACGAGGGAAGGGCGACAACTCAACCAAATCTGGTGATGACACATTTTCAAAAACGCCAACCGGGAATCAGAGCAATACCCCGGGTGATGCTTCACAACGGCGCAACGGCGAACAAGGCGACTCATCCGGCAAACAACAGTCCTCCGACCAATCGAACGACCAGGAGGGTCCGAAAAACGATTCCGGTCAGGCCGACGAATCGCAAAACGGACGAGAAGGACAGGGCCGACCAGGCTCCCAGACCGGAGGCAATGGTCGCCGTGGCGATTCGGAAGGTGACACGACACCAGAAGGCGACCGCAGACCAGCCAACTCAAGCAATCAACCAAACGAAGAACCCGACGCCGGCGCGGACGATGCCAATCTGGATTACGCGAGAGAAAAAACAGACTTAGTGCTGGAGTATCTCCAGGATCAATTGGATAACGGTGGCATCGATAAAGAACTGAAAAACAAATTTGGCTGGACCGATGAGCAGTTTCGTGAATTCGTCCGGCGACACAACGATTTGCGTCACCGCAAAGGCAACGACGGCGACGGGGCCGAAGATGATTTTAACGAGTCACTGCGTAGTCTCGGTCTAAAGCGTCCCAAGTCTCAAGTTCGTACCGGCGCACCAGCGGAGGAAAAAGCGGCGGAGCTTCGAGATTTCAATCGCATCAAATTTCCTAACGAGTTGCAAGAGTATCGAGAAGGATTCGATGCCTTTCGCCAACCAAGTCGCCGCGGCACTCCGTGACGCGGCTTCCGGTCTCGGAGTGACCGAGCCACAACAAAAACGTCCTTTCTGCCGGAAGGGGTGTGCGAGAATGATACCCGCCCTCCCCCGCTTGGCGGGGGTGTATTTACCATGCCCACGAAAACACCGCGGTATCTTGCCGCATTCCATCCTAAACACCTACCACACTATTTCGTCGATGTTCTGATCATCGGCGGTGGTTTGGCGGGTCTGCGCGCGGCGATTGAAATTGATCCGTCACTGCGCATCCTGGTCATCACCAAGGACAAACTACAGCAATCCAGCAGCAATTATGCACAAGGCGGTATTGCCGGCGTCGTCGATCCGGAAGACCGTTTCGAAGACCACATCGCCGACACGCTCAGGGCGGGTTGCGACATGTGTGACAAAGACATCGTCGAAATGGTTGTGCGCGAGGCGCCCCAGCGCATTGATGAGCTGATTCAGTGGGGTGCCGATTTTGACCAGGAGGCGGGCGGACTGGATTTGGGCCGCGAAGGCGGCCACAGTCGCCATCGCATCGTCCATGCCAGCGATGCGACCGGTAAAGAAATCATGGCCGCTGTCATCAACTGGACGCACCGGTTGTCCCACGTAGAGATCTGGGAAAATACGTTCACACTCGACGCATTGACCGATGACGAAGGGCGGTGTCGAGGCGTGATCGCTTCGAAATTGGGTGTCGGCCCGGCGCTCGTCTGGGCCAAACAGACGATACTCTGCACCGGCGGCGCGGGGCAGATTTATCGCGAAACCAGCAATCCAGAAGTCGCCACCGGCGACGGCTTGGCAGTCGCTTTTCGCGCGGGGGCTGTATTGCGCGACATGGAATTTATGCAATTTCATCCGACCATGCTTTATGTTGCGGGCAGCAACCGCACGCTTATTACGGAAGCCATTCGTGGCGAAGGCGCGCATCTGCTGGACTGCAATGGGCATCGCTTCATGTGCGACTTTGACAATCGTTTGGAACTTGCTCCACGCGACGTCGTATCGCATGCCATCGTCGCGCAAATGGACAGCACCCGTCATTCCTGCGTGTATTTGGACGTCACACATCTCGATACCGTCCGCACGAAACAGAGATTTCCCGGCATCGCCAACACCTGTGCCAAGTTTGGAATCGACATCGCCACCGACTTAATCCCGGTGCGGCCCGGAGCGCATTATTTTATTGGTGGCGCGACCGTCAATCCGTCGGGCCAAACGACCGTGCCCGGTTTATGGGCGGCCGGTGAAGTTACGTCCAGCGGTCTGCACGGCGCAAACAGACTAGCCTCCAACAGTTTGCTGGAAGGAATGGTGTTCGGCGCACACGCCGGCCGCCTGGCCGGCCTGGCGGCTGCCAAAATGCCCGACGATTTTCTCGCGCCGGAGATCAGTAATCCGACTGCGCCGCTGCAAACCGAACCGCTCGATTTGACCGATATACGCAACTCGCTTAAAAGTCTGATGTGGCGTAAGGTCGGCGTCCGCCGCGAGCACGACCGGCTGGCGGATGCCGCCGAGACCATCGATGGATGGTGCAAATATGTCTTACCGCGGCAATTTTCGTCACCCGAAGGCTGGGAATTGCAGAATATGCTCACGGTCGCCCGGTTGATGATCGATGCCGCTTTGACCCGCGAGGAAACCCGCGGAGTTCACCAGCGGAGCGACTATCCTCAAGCAAACCCGGATTGGCGGCGACATCTCAGCTTTTGCCGAGGTGTGCACGCCGAATCTTGACGGCAAGCACAAATCGGTTGCCAAGTCGCCGCTAGAGGTTTCCCCCTGGGAATCCCTTGACAACAGTTCCCATTTTTTTAGAATCGGGGCTTCGCGGTGGTGGAGACCCCGCCAGGATAATTCCCGCCTTTGGCTCTTCCGAACAGCGGGATTTACCGTCGCAAGGAGGTTCCCAGTAGCAACCTCCATCTAGCAGTCTGAGAATTGCATCCGCTCCAACGAACTTAGCAGGGTTTTACGACCATGATTGACGAACGTGATCTGCTCACCGCCGGGCGACAGGTGATGATTGAGGCATCCGACCTGTCCAAGCACTATGGGGACTTTGTGGCCGTGCGGAAAGCGAGTTTCACGATTGAACAAGGCGAAGTCGTTGCTTTTCTTGGCCCCAACGGGGCCGGCAAGAGCACGACGATGAAATTGCTCACCGGCTATCTGTCGCCGTCAACCGGCACAGCGCGTATCGCGGGCCACGACATGCAGACGGACCGGTTGGCAGGCTCGACACGACTGGGCTACCTACCCGAGAACGGCCCGCTGTATCCCGACATGACTCCGATCGGATTGCTGAACTTCTTCGCCGAAGCAAGAGCGATGCCGACCGCACAGGCCCGCCAGCGAATCGAATCGGTCGTCGATTTATGTGCGCTCAAAGAAGTGCTTCGCAAACCAATTTTCAAGCTCTCTAAAGGTTATCGGCAGCGTATTGGTATGGCTCAGGCGTTGCTGCACGAACCTGATGTTTTGATCCTCGACGAACCGACCGCCGGCTTGGATCCCAATCAAACCAGTGAAGTACGAGAAACGATGCGAAAGCTCGGCGAAGAAAAAACGATCCTACTTTCAACACATATTTTGCAGGAAGTCAAAGCGACCGCCAGCCGCGTGATCTTCATTCACGAAGGAGATATTGTTTTCGACGGTCCCGTTTCTGAAATGGACCAGAACGGCCGAGGCTTGGACGCGCGATTCGCAGAACTAACGACTGGTAAAACATAAGCATGAATCGTTTAACCGAAACCCGGCGGGAACCGAATGTGCGTTGAGGTATGTTGCGGACTCGATTCCCACCGAGCGGTGATTAAACGGTCCAGACCGACAATTTGAACGAGGGCGTTCGATGGAAAGTGTTAGCGAAAAAATCTATGCGATCTCGCACCTGTTGCTGATCGATATCCTGTTTTTGATCCCGTTGGTCGGTTTATTGGCGCTGGTTGCCAAAACCAAGAAGCCCGCCTACGCGGTGTTGAAACGGAATTTCCTGGCTTATTTCACGAACCCCACGGGGTACGTATTTCTCTGTCTGTTTGTCTGGCTGGCCTCGATCGCGGCATTTTGGCCGGAGGCGTTTTTTGCATCGAATTTAGCCAATCTCGATCAACTCAACCGTGCGTTGCCCCTGATCATGTTGGTTTTTATTCCGGCAATCACGATGAGTATTTGGGCCGAAGAACGCCGGCAGGGCACGGACGAATTACTGCTGACGATTCCGGCAACCGACATCGACATCGTCCTGGGAAAATACTTGGCGGCGGTGTCGATCTTTACCGTCTCGCTACTGTTTTCGCAGCTCACCGTTTTTCTGGTGCTCATCAACTTAGGCGATCCCGACGTGGGCTTGTTCGCCGGCAATCACTTCGGCTACTGGATGGTCGGACTCTCTTTGTTGGCGGTCGGAATGATCGCTTCGTTCCTGACCAGCAATCTGACCGTCGGCTTCATTTTAGGCGTCGCTTTTTGCGCGATCCTGGTATTTCCGGCCTACGCCAACTTGATGTTTGGCGAAGACGCTGCGCGGGTGATTGCCACCTTTAGTATCGCGCAGAAATTCCGCGATTTTGAAGGCGGCGTAGTTAGTTTTGCGGGGTTGGTCTATTTTGCGATGATCGTCGCAGTCAGCCTGTACCTCTGCATGGTCTTGATCGGCCGACGGCACTGGTCGGGTGGCAAAGATGGCCGCGCGATGGGCGGTCACTACCTGCTCCGCACCGTTTCGCTTGTCGTAATCGCCGCCAGTGTCAGTATCACTGCCGCCGCGCTGCCGCTGTTCCGCTGGGATTTTACGGAAACAAAACTCAGCTCGCTTTCGGACAATTCGGTCGAATTAATTCACGATGCCATCAAGAAGAAAGTGGATGACTGGAACCGTAGCGACCTGGCCACAACCAACTTGGAGACCGACGACGGAAACCGTTTCGTCAGCTTCGAAGCTGTGGATGAAAAAAAGTCCGCTTACATTTCACAGGACATCAATGTTATTCCATCGTGGAAGTCGGTCGGCCTCAGCGCTCGTATTCGCGTTCCCAAATCCGGCGGAGGTGATGACAACGAATCCGCCTCCGCTCTGGCCGTTGGAATTCGCGCCAGCTTTTACGACGAAGACAGCAAGCAGCTCGGCAATACCGTCCAGATCAAATCCAAGGCAAGCGATGATTGGGTGGACATCAGCAAAAAGGATATCGACGTTCCCGACGGCGCATCACGCCTAACGCTGCGTGTCGGCCGATTCAACTATATGGGTCTTGTCGAAGTGGATGACGTCAAGGCGTCCGCCGTTTCCGAAAAATCCGACGGGACAGAATCCGGCTCGATCGTCCGCAATGGCGACTTCGAGCAGGACGACGAGGCCTACGCGATTAAAATCGAAGCCTTCATTAGCAAGGACCTGCCCGAAGAATTCGTCGAGCGGCGGTTTAACCTACTCACGGCGTTGCGAGAGATCAAAGCCGAGGGGGGGGATCGAATTACGTTGAAGGTCTACGATGGCATTGACTTGGTCGGTACCGTCGCCACCTATGCGGAAGATCATTACGGCATTGGCCGCGAACCATTTGAAACAAGGATACGCGGCGCGCGATCGAATCAAGAGGTTATTTTCGGCGTCGCCTTCACCTCCGCCATGCGGCGGTCGGTCGTGCCGTTCATGGCCGCCAGTTTACCGATTGAGTATGAACTTGTGCGGTCCCTGGCCGCCGTTACCGAACAGGAACGGAGAAAAGTCGGTGTTCTGACGACGGACGCCAACCTCATGTCGGGTTCGCGCGGCCAAATGGGCGGCGGCGGTGATTACCTCGTCATCAACGAACTGAGAAAACAGTACGAAGTGGTCGAAATAAATCCCAACGAACCAATTTCGATGGACGCTTGCGACGTGCTGCTGGCGGTTCAGCCGTCTTCACTGGACGGACAACAGGATCCGGCCGGTGCGCCCGGCCCGATGGAGCATTTCATACAAGCCGTTCGCGACGGCATGCCTACGGCGATTTTCGAAGACCCGTTTCCCAATTTCTTTCCGGTCGTTGGTACCACACAGCCCAAACGTCCACAAAACCAGATGCCGTTTGGTCAGCCGCCCCCTCCCCAGCCAAAAGGGAAAATTGCCCCCCTGTGGAATCTGTTGGGTGTCAACCTCGTACGGCAACCCGGTCCCGTCAGGTCATTTCACGGCGGCGGTGCCGCGCAGGACGAAGCACTCGTCGTCTGGCAGGAATACAATCCACACCCTGAAATGGAACAGTTGCTGTTCAACCAGCTGGTCTGGATCACACCAAATTGCGGCGCCGAACAGGCTTTCAGTGCACACAGCAGCGTGACTTCGGGTTTGCAGGAGATGATGTTTGTCTTTCCTGGCGGATTAGAGCCGAGCGGGATGGGCGTCAATCATGAGATCATCCCGCTTATCACCACCGGCAAGCATAATTCCGGAACCATTTCGCGGGAGGAATACCTGTTCTTCGAAATGCGGATGAGGTCACCGGATGAAATGCGTGAGCACGAAGAGTATCGGCTGCATCGCCACCCGGCCCGCCGTGACCGGCCGGCAGATAACGGCTGGATCTCGAAGGCCAATAGTTTTGAGAACCGCTCCCAGTCGAAAATTCAAGCCAATGGCCGCACGCGGGCGGAATGGGTCGCCTTAAGCGAGGACGACGCGAAAATCGTCAAAGAAGACGAGGACTTGGTTACCAGAACCAACGATGGTGAAACGCAGCAACTTTTCATCATTGGTGAGAGTAAACTCGACTACATACTGGGCGCGCATATCCGAAAAAAGACAGATGATTCGGCCGGCGATGATGCCGACTCAAAGAACCAAGGACTCAATGCCGTTTTGGTCAGCGATGTTGATATCTTTGGCGATTTCTTCTTTCAACTTCGCCAGCAGGGCGAATTGCCCGGTTTCCCGGAATCGGCAAACTGGAAGCTCGACAATGTGACGCTGCTGCTGAACATCCTGGATTTGCTTTCCGGCGACGACCGCTTCATCGACATTCGCAAGCGGCGAAGGAAGCACCGCGAATTGACGGCGATCATGCGGGTCGCCGATGAAGCGCGGACCGAGCGCGACAAAGCACGCAAGTTGGCCGAGGAAAAGTTCAAAAAAACAATCGACGAGTTTCAAAAGGAATTAGACAAAGCGTTAGAGGACATCAAACCGCTCAAAAAGACCAATCCGGCTGAGTACAACGACAGGCAGCGCGTGATCGTCAAAGATATCAACGACCAAGTCGTGGCCGAGCGAAACAAGTTGACAGAGGATCAGGAAAAAGAAAATCGTCGTATCGATGATCGCGAAGAGAACATGATCAAGGACGTCCAGGACAGTTATAAACGGCGCGCGGTCTTGTTTCCGCCGATTCCACCGTTGTTAATCGCCATATGTGTCTTTTTCGTTCGCCGCTCGCGAGAACGTGAAACGATTACCAAGAGCCGTTTGGTGCAGTAGGAGGCGTGGAGAATTAAGATGAGTAATAAAGTCAAATCCATTATCTATCTGGGTGTTGCGCTGCTGAGCGCCACCTTCGCGATTGTTATGAGCCGCGAGGCCAAGGAAAAAACGGCGCTGGACGTCGTCGGCGAGACTTTTGTCGACGTGGACCCGCGCGAAGTCACTCAACTTCGGGTCGTTAGCTTCAACTCGACGACCGGCAAGCAAAAGCAGTTTGAAGTGGCAAAGGTCGGCGGAATTTATGCAATCCCTTCCCACGACAACTATCCCGCCGATGCCAAGGACCGCATCGAAAACGCGGTCACGATCGTGAACCAAAAAGAGATCATCGCCACCGCCACGAAAGCGGTTTCGGCACATGAGGAATTCGGTGTCGTCGATCCAGACACCGCCGGATTGAGCCGCGGTGCACGCGGCGTGGGAACGCGCGTAACGATGAGCCAGGGTGACGGTGAATCGGTGGCCGATTTTATCATCGGAAACGGGGTCGCCGACCAAGACGACCAACACTATGTGCGGAGAATCGGCGAGGATCAAGTTTTCGTGATCAAAATCAATCCCGACGAGCTCTCGACGAAGTTCGAAGACTGGGTCGAGCGCGATTTTCTAAAATTCGACACGCTTGACGTGCGGCAAGTCACTTCGTTCGACTACTCGATCCAGGACCGCGTCGTCGAACAGGGAATTTTTCGACAAGTCGTAAAAGTGCCGGTTTTCAAGGCGATTATCGATCTCGCCTTTAAAGACTCCGAATGGTCGCTGGATAAAATTCAGGTCTTCGAGAAGGACGCTGAAGAACCCAAAGAGGTTCAATTGGCCGACAATGAAGAACTTGACGATGCGAAGCTGAACGACATGAAATCGGCGCTGGACGACCTGGAAATCGTCGACGTACACCGGAAAACGGCCTCCTTGGATGCGTCTAAGTGGAACGAATTAAAGCGCGACCCAAAGATCAATGACATCCTGAGAAACTTTGTCGGACACGGCTTTCATCCGACCTTTCCGAAGGGTCCTGAATTTCCCCCGCAGTTCATTTCCAACAATGGAGAACTCCGGGTTGGCATGAAAGACGGTGTGACATACGTTTTGCGATTCGGCGAAACGGCGGGCGGTGAGAAAAGTGAAGACGGAGGGGCGGTGAGTAACGGCGAAGATGCCGCCAGCTCAGCCGATGTCCTGCGTTATCTATTCGTCATGGCGGAGTTTGACAAAACACTGATCGATCAACCGGAACTTGAGGAAGTACCAACTGAAGCACCGCCAACCGAAGAAGCGAAGCCGGATCCTCCCGCCAGCGGCGACGGCAAAACCCCACCGCCTGACAACAAGTCGCCGAAACCGGAAAACGGCGACGACAGCAAACCGGAGAAAGAGGAAGCAGACTCCGCCGAATCGCCATGCCAGGAGGAAGAGGCGGCAGACGCCGTGGCCGAGCCGGAGCCTGATGCGAAGGCCCCACCCGTAACAGATGCCGATGGTAAAGAAACGCCGCCTATAATCGATCCGGCAGAAGCGGCGAAAAAAGCCGAGGAAGAAAAGAAACAGAAGCTCGAAGAATGGAAGCAAAATCGCGAGCGGATCATTCGCGAAAATGATCGTAAGACCAAGGATTATGAAAAAGAGGTCGAAGAGGGCAAAAAACGTGTCGACGAACTGAATGAGCGATTCAAAGACTGGTACTACGTTATCAATGACAACACTTATGGACGCATACGCCTGGGCCAGGACGATATCATCAAGGAAAAAGAGAAAACCGAGGAAGAGAAGAGTGGTGAGGATGATGGTGGCGAGAAGAGTGAAATCGACCGGCTCAACGAATTGAAAAACGCACTCCCGGAAACCGAAAAGGCAGACGATAACGACGCAAAAGAGAAGGCTACGGACGCCGAAAACGAGGCGGCGAAAGACAGCGAAAAGAACGAGTAACGCACGGGCCAAAGTCAGCCGGCCACAACCTTCCGCAGTTTTTCAATATATTGCGGAATCGCCCGGTAGGGATCGGCGGCGGCCTCGTATTCCAGCACGATCCAGCTTGCATAGCCGGCGTCTCGCAAAATTTTGATGACGCGGGGCAGGTCGGATTCTTCTTTCTGCCGGCCCGCCCGGCGAATCTCAGTTTTGATCTGCGCATTGATCGCATACGGTGCAATCGTCTCCATATCGCGGTACGGGTTATCGCTATGGAAGTTGCCGGAATCGAAATTGACGCCGAACCACTTCGATTTGACGGCTTTCACAATCGCCATCATCCGTTTGACATCGGTCGTGAAATCATGATTCTCCAGCGCGAGTTTGATCCCTTGCTTGCCGGCCTCATCAGACATTTGTTCCAGCACCGGCACACACCGTGTGATCGCCTCGCCTTCTGTCACGCCCGCCGGCGGCCTTCCGGCAAACACGCGAATCACCGGCGCGCCCAACTTGGAGTAATACCGAATCCAAGTCCGTGTGTGTTCTATCTGCTCGTCCAATTTCGGCCCAACGGCCAGCGTATAGTTATTGCCGATCGCGCCGCCCGAGACAATCAAACCCGCATCGCGCACCCGCTTCTTCAATTGCTGCAAGTAGTCCTCCGTGATCTGCTTGGGAAAGAAGTACGAAGTCAATTCCGCCCCGTCGAGTTTCAATTGCCGGCAGTAGTCAACAAATCCTTGCATATCCATCGCGCCGGGACTGCCCGGTTTGGCGCGGAGGAATTTTCGCATCGAATACGCGGCAAGGCTAAGTTGCAACTTCGAATCTCGGGCCGCCGATCCGAGCGCTGCTCGTGAACGGCACGCGGTTGCGAGCGAGCCCGCCGCAGCTGTGGCAGTGAACTGCCGCCGCGACATTTGGCCGGCGGGCATGGTTTGTAAGAAGTTCATTGATTCCACCTTAGTACTACTTCAGTTTTAAGGGCGTTGCATTCGGGACGCCCCCCCGCTGAGACTAACCCACACCAGCAACACGACCGGGCGGGAACCTCGTCCTCACAGTTTTTTGAATTACTGTGTCGCCACACCCAATTCGCGCAACAGATCAAATTGAAATATCCCGGTATCGTGCCCGTCGCTGAACTTAATCGAATATGCGTAATTTCCAACCGGCTCCATACCCAGAATCCGTAACGGCTGTGCTTCGGCTGCAGACAACACCGGCAGCAGGCCGCCCTGCTCCGCCGGCTGATTACGCTGCTCGCGACATGTCGCACACGGGCAAGCGTCGCGCAGCTGGCGGAACTCGTATTCGCGGGTCGTGCCACAACTCCATTCGATCCGCAATCGGTCGTCGCCGGCCAACTCAAGTTTCGTAGGTCGCACATTCATCGGTTGTCAATAAAGCGTTTTCCTTTGGCCTCGAATCTGGGCAGCGAACCGGCCGCAACGTCGCGGACATCGATGCGCAAACCCAAACGAAGCTGCAATTCGTCGGCAACTCGCTGAGGGTTACCGCGTCGATCTTCGACTTCAATCGTCAACTGATCCATCTCACCCTCTTTGCTTGCGGTCATCCGGTATTCGACCACTTCGGGAAACGATCGCAAAATTTGCTCGATGGAACTCGGGAAAATATTAATGCCGCGAATGATCATCATATCATCGGCCCGGCCCAACAGACCCTTGTCCAGCCACACAAATCGTACTTCGCGGTCGTGCCGACGGTCCGGCCGCACTCGATCGCCCGTGCGATAGCGAATGACCGGACTGCCCGCACGCCCAAGCGTCGTCAGAACTAGTTCCGCCACTTCTCCGTCCGCCGCCGGCCCACCTGTATCGAGCGAGATAAACTCAGCAATAAATTCCGCTTCGTTCACATGCAGCCCCGGCTCGTCCAGGTTTCCGTAACCCCACGGCCCAATTTCCGAAGCACCGCTGTGATCTAGCACCTTTGCCTGCCAGGCCTGTTCAATCCGCTCGCGAATCGATAACACAGATGCCCCCGGCTCTCCTGCAAGAATCAGACAGCGAATGGGCGAAGCGGCAATGTCGACATTATTTTCCGCCGCTACCTCGGCCATGTGCAACGCATAACTGGGCGTACAAAACAAACACGTCGCGCCGGACACATACATGCGATCAAGCCGTGCAACCGTGCTCAATCCCCCGCCCGGAATCACGAGACAACCACGCGCAGCAGCCGCGTCGAAGGCGCTCCAGAATCCGATGAACGGACCAAAGGAAAAAGCCATGATGCAGACGTCATCCGTGGTCAGCTCAGCGGCGTCGAGCACGTATTGCCAACTGTCGATCCACCAGTGCCAATCCTCGGGTGTATCCATGACGACCAGCGGCCGACCCTTTGTTCCGGAAGTTTGATGGAGCCGCACGTAATCGCGTCGTGGAAACGTACGGTTCACGGCCCAGCCGTCTTCAGTCGCCCCGGCCAGTTCCGATTTTTCTGTGAACGGCAGACCAACCAGATCATCCAGCGATTGAACCGGCCGCGGGATATCCGCTAATTTCTCGGCGTAGAAGCGGTTACTCGGCAGGATCTGATCTAACAAAGCATTGAGCCGTTCGAGTTGGTAGCTAACGAGCGAATTGCGATCCATTCGCTCAAGCTCCCGTCGTTTTTCCGCGGCGGCTGTAGCCATGACTCAAATCATACGAAAGCGATCAGCAGTCAGCAATCAGCGGAACGACGATTAGCGAAGTTGAAAGCGCAATCGCTGACAACTTCGGCAACCTTCCGGTTGCTTTTTCCATGTTGCTTCACGGTTCATCGCCTCGCCCTATTGCAATGTCGGGAGCACGACGACGAACTTCAAATTAATCGTCGCCCAGACGGGTCTCGCCCGCGACTTTTCGGCAACCGGCTCCCAGAGGGAGAGCATCTCCGTTTACTAAAGTTCACGGGCAGGGACGATAATTCCGTTTAACCTGCGTACGTTCGTTAACCGTTTACATTACGCGGGGCCACGATCATGGTGAAAAACGCGGCACTGCGCTAAGGTTTCTTTACATGCCCGCGCCGCGTTCTAAAAACCCTAAAGCATTAACAACAAATGCGTTGCACAAAACTACGGGCCGCTGGCGAGCGATTTTCTTGCCAATCCCTACAACCGTAATAGTCTGAAGGTGTAGGAGTGTCGTCCTCAACGAACGAGGGTAACTTTGACCGCCCGTGGCGATTTGCCGACGGCGTATGTCGATGCACATTGTTCGAATGCTCTTCCAACCACAGAAGCGAACACTACCATGAACAGCACTGCAGTACCTGTCATCATCGGCAGCACCGGACTGGTCGTCACGACAGATTCTGGGCTGGCGCAAGAACTCCAGGTCTGGCTCGCCCGCAACTATGGCTGCGATGCGCAATTGGCGTCTTCCGTCAAGGAAGCCGACGAAATTCTTAACACGAATGGAGTTCAATCGGTATTCGTCGATGTTCGCAACAAAATGGATCAGACGGCCGGACTGATCGATCGACTTTCTTGCAACGGCAACCGATCCAAAGCGCTCATCGCCATCACCGAGCGGGACAAGATCGCCGAGTTGACCGTTCCCGTTCATGGTCACATTTGCGTGCCCTTGGAATGGACGCAAATTTCGACCGTCTTGCGCGATGAACTGGCATCATCGCTGTTTGCGGGTGGTAATGGCTTTCCCAAAGAGCCTTGGAATATCCGCTTTAAGGATTTTGAATATGAGACCTGTTCACATGACTTTTATAAAA
>JAYZEI010000064.1:0-4200 GCA_036337375.1 Planctomycetota bacterium
GACGATACCGCGGGCGCGCTGTTGGCAATTTCGGCGATCGGACGACAGCGAGCACTATGCCAAGACGGTCACATTGAGGAACCAATTTGCTCTGCGGCTGCGGCCGGGATCGACTGGCTACTCGATCTGCAAAACCGTGACGGTGGTTGGCCAACGTTTTGTCGGGGCTGGGGTAAATTACCGTTCGATCGCAGTGGCACGGACCTTACTGCGCACGCGATTCGAGCACTGTGTACGTGGACCGTCAATTTTAAAAGAGACGAAACACAGAATCGAGTCGACAGCCGGGCGATTTCGGCGATTGAGCGCGGCTTCGATTATCTCCGCGAACAACAGCGCGAAGACGGTAGTTGGATGCCTCTTTGGTTCGGCAACGAACATACTACCGGCGAGGAGAACCCAATTTATGGTACGGCAAAGGTGCTGTTGGCGTATCGTGACCTGGGCCGATTGAACTGCGCCGAGGCGCGGCGCGGATTCGACTGGCTGCTCGCCGCTCAGGATTTAGGTGGTGGCTGGGGAGGCAGCGGTCGCCAAATACGGCGGGGGCAACCGCACTGGCCGTCTAGCGTCGAAGAAACCAGCCTGGCGCTGGATGCACTGTTGGCCGATCCTCGACTGTGTTCTAATGCGTCGCTACAACATATGGTGCACAAAGGACTTGCATGGCTGTCCGACGCCGTGGAACGAAATCAGCATCACGAACCGTCGCCAATTGGTTTCTACTTTGCCAAGCTTTGGTATCATGAGTGGCTGTATCCGCTGATTTTTGCAACGTCCGCCCTTGGAAATGCGGTCCGCCAGTTCGGCGGATCGCAGGCCGCGAAGTCCCGCCAACTTTCCCAACCCTACAACTTGGTTTCCGCTTCCATCGATTAAGAGAGAACACACCTTGGCTACTGTATCATTGGAAGAGACTTCGGCGGTCGGTGCCGAGCGCAAGCGGTCGCGCCGTCGCAAAACGAGCCATCTAAAACAAGTTCCCGAGACGCGGATTCAGCGTGAACATTTGCGTGACCGCTGTGCCCAGGTCGTCGCAAAACTCGACAAAACGCATCCGCTGACTAAGGACGAGATGGAACGCGTCTCGCGGAAGTTGCTTGACGACGAGGGGCTGAGCGAGAGCCTTGTTGGTTGGATGATGGTGAATATCTCCGGCGAGTTTTGGCGAGAACAAGTCGCCGCCACGCCCTACGATCGGCGACTACTGCTTTTGCCACACTGCTTGAAACATGCCGAAGGCTGCCCGGCGGACTACGATGAGTTCGGGCTGGACTGTCGGCAGTGCGGTGCGTGTAGCATCGCCGATTTTCGCGGCCGCGCCGAGGAGATGGGTTACAAGGTGCTGGTCGCCGAGGGGTCGCCGATCGTTTTGAAGATTATTGTCAGCGGTCACGTTGACGCGATCGTTGGCGTCGCCTGTTTGAACGTGTTGGAAAAAGCGATTGACAAAATCCTGGTCGCCGGCATCCCCTGCATGGCCGTGCCACTGCTCTCGAGTGATTGTCGCAACACTTCCGTTGACGAAGAGTGGGTCGAGCAGATGATTACGCTTAGTCACGAGAGGCCGCAGACACAGACGCGGAGCTACATTCACTTGATGCGAACGGCCGGTTCGATGTTCGAAGCTGACCAGCTCGATCGTCTCGCGCCACGTTTGCGGGGTGGACCGCGTTTGGCGGAAGTCAACGGTCAAGGCGCGGGAGGGCTTGATCCGATCGCCTGCACCGAAGCGATCGCCTACGATTTTCTTTCCAAAGGCGGCAAACACTCGCGGCCTTTTATCACGTTGGCGACTTACGACGCACTCCACGGCGCGAAAGCCACGTTGCCTGATGGGGCCGCTCGTTGCGGCGAATTGGCCGACGCAGTGCTCCGCGCGGCCATGTCGATTGAGACATTCCACAAAGCGTCGTTGGTGCATGACGACATTGAAGATGACGATGGCTATCGTTACGGTGATGAAACGTTGCACCGCAGGTACGGTACACCGACGGCGATCAACGTGGGCGACTATTTAATCGGGCTCGGCTACCGACTGGTCAGTCGCGAGACCGAGGCGTTGGGGCATGAGGCGGTTGCCGACATCGTCAACACGTTGGCAGACGCACATATGCGGCTTTCGGAAGGGCAAGGCGCGGAACTGATTTGGCGCGACTCGCGCGAGAAACAACTCAAGCCAATCGACGCGCTGAAAATTTACGCGTTAAAAACCGCTCCGGCGTTTGAGGCGGCCGTGCTGACGGGAATTCGGCTGGCCGGAGAAATGAGCGAATATGCCAAGCCGGTTGGGCAATTTGCGAGGCACCTGGGCGTGGCGTTTCAAATTCTCAACGACCTGAAGGATTGGAACGGCGACGACGACAATAAACTGGGTGCCGGCCTCGATGTGCTGGGCGGCCGCCCGACGGTGCTGTTGGCGTTGGCCCTGGAAGGACTCGACGGCGACGATTGTGCGGAGCTGCTACGACTCGTTGATCGAGAGTGTCCGACGGAAGGGGACATCGAACGTGTGCGGATGCTCTACGCATCGGCTGGTGTCTTCGAAAAGGCGGACCGGCTGGTGGATAAATACCAAGATCGCGCCGAGGAAATCGCAGATGAAATCGAGTCGGAAGAATTACGACGACTGTTTTACTATTTGATCGACACCGTTCTTGACCGTGTAGGCACGGAGCAGCCGGACGCCGAAGTCGCCGTGGTCGATATCGTCATGCCCGGTTCTTAACCATGCCGCCACCCGATTTCGAATCGCTAGTCGCATTATTCTACGAAGATGGAAAGTCGCTAGGTGTGTGCGAGGAAACCACCTTTGAAGACTTGCCAACCAACCACCAGCGGCTGCTGTACCATCAAGAACACATGACGGTCGCCATGGAGGCGTACCACGAGAGTTTGGTTTCCGTTGACGTCCTCGAATCGCGTCTGACCGATACGCACTACGCGAGAAAGATTTTGTTGCGTCGTCAATCTGACGGTGTCGTCGTTCAGTTTGGGATCATGCGGGTCAACTTGGCCTGCATTGACGACGATGTCCGTGTGGAAATCGAGAGCCAGCAGAGGCCCCTGGGGCGGATTCTGGTGCGGCACAACGTGCTGCGGATGATTCGGCTTGATCGGCTCTGGCGGGTGACGACGGGCAGTGACTTGCGCGAGTTGTTTGGGCACGAACGGCCAACCGAAACCTACGGCAGAACGGCCGGCATCGATTTAAACGGCGTGCCTGCAGTCGAAGTTTTAGAAATCGTCGCGCCGTAGTAGGCCGTAGTAGGATGGATAGCCGTATCCGGAAAATCCGAATTCCGCGTTCCGAAACCCGCAGTCCAAAACCCTCAGTTCATGATGTCCGAGTTGTTTGATTGCATCGTCGTAGGTGGCGGACCAGCTGGTTCGACCGCGGCCGCAATTGTTGCCGAGGCGGGCTTTTCGACGTTGTTGCTCGAACGGGAAACGATGCCGCGGTTTCACGTCGGCGAGTCGCTGATGCCGGAGTCGTACTGGACGTTCGAGCGGCTTGGTGTGCTGAATAAGTTGAAAGCCAGTCAGTGCCCTCAAAAATTCAGTGTGCAGTTTGTCAACGAACACGGCAAATCGTCGCGGCCGTTTTATTTTCATCAACACGATTCCCGAGAGTGTTCGCAGACTTGGCAGGTACTGCGGAGCGAATTCGACAAGATGCTGTTCGATAACGCCGCTGAAAAAGGCGCCGATTGCCGCGATGGTGTGCGCGTTTTGGATGTGTTGTTTGCAGATGGCCCTAACGGCGCCCAGAAAGCGACCGGTGTTAAGGTCCAGTCGCCCGACGGGCAGCCGCAACAGATCGACTCGCAAGTCGTCATCGACGCGACCGGTCAGCAGTCGTTAATTGCGACGCGGCTTGGAATTCGTCGTGAGAATCCCCGGTTGCGGAAGTCCGCGATATGGACGTATTTCCACGGCGTGCGGCGCGATCCGGGGGTCGACCAAGGCGCGACAATTATTTTGAATACACAAGGCAAACATTCGTGGTTCTGGTACATCCCACTGGCCGACGACGTGACGAGCCTCGGCGTGGTTGGAGATACCGATTATCTGTTGCGCGGACGCGGTACGGCGGCGGAGATTTTTGATGAAGAACTCGCCAAGTGCCCTGCCCTGCTGCAGCGGATGACGAACGCTCGACGTGCGGACGAAGACACGCACGTCGCCAGAGAATTTTCG
>JAYZEI010000065.1:0-9956 GCA_036337375.1 Planctomycetota bacterium
CGGCCAACTACCAGAATTTGATACAGGGTCGCGATCGGATCGATGAAGTGTTGTCGGCTGCCGGCGACTTTGACGCAGAATTTGGGGGTCGTTTGGAAATGCGCGTTTACTCGTTGGCCGATACCACCGAAATCGAACTGATGCGATCGGCCGGTTGGAAAGACTAGCACCGGTTTAAACCGTGGAGTACCTAGGCCGCTGTCGTCGGCACCCGCCGCAGCCGTTTCAGACGCTCTGTTGAGACGTTAATCATGTTTGTGGCGATTACCGGCTCCACGCCGGCGGATTCTGAAGCGATGGCTGCGATTACTGCAACAAGAGCGAGTACGACAAGTTGATTGCTGATTACACCGAGGCGATACGTCCGCAGGATTGAATTTCTCCTTTGCAAAGAAAGCGAATGAAATACAGGTTCTGCCGCCGGCAGGAACTACTTTCGCTTCGTCGTCCTACCGGTCACAATAGACCGTGTCTCTGAGGGGGATCGGAACGCGATGGCTGAGGGAATTGATGTTTATTACGAATGGCTTGGCATAAAGCTGGAAGACCAGCCGCCGAATCACTATCAGTTGCTTGGCGTCGATTTGTTCGAATCCGACGAGCACATCCTGTTGCGGGCCGCCGACGAACGGATGGTCTTCGTCAGGACGTTTGCCAGCGGGCAACATAGCAATCAATCCCAATCGTTGCTCAACGAAATCGCGGCGGCGATGCACTGTTTGGTCGATGACAGTCGGCGGGCCGAGTACAACAAAACTCTCAACGTACCTGCCGAACCACCGCCTGTCGTCGGAGCGGGCAACAGGCGCAAAACTGCATTCCGGGCCGATCCAGTTGAACCGCCGAGAGAAGCCGCGTTGGTCGAGCCAGTGGACGCGAAGAAGATGTCCAAGCCGGTGCTGTTGGGCGCGATCGGTGGCGGTGTCGCGCTGATTCTGGCAATCGTTGTCGCAATGATCTCTCTGAGCGGCGACAGATCGGATGTTGCCGATGTCGATGCGGTTCTAGACGGCACTCCGGGCGAAAGTTTCGAAGTCGTTGACGTCGAGGATGTGGCGTTCGATCTCAGCGGACTTCGCGCCATCATCAAGGACGGAGGGTGTTTGATCAAGGGAACGGTCGACGGCGTGAATCCGGACAAGGCGACGTACACGCTTATTGCCGAGGTCAAGCAGCCG
This sequence comes from Planctomycetota bacterium, assembly GCA_036337375.1. Classification (GTDB taxonomy): domain Bacteria; phylum Planctomycetota; class Planctomycetia; order Pirellulales; family UBA7805; genus JAYZEI01. Next base: position 1,179 of record JAYZEI010000065.1, read on the forward strand.
GAGTTGACCGGCTTTCGCATTGACGAGATCGTCGGTCGGTCCGAAAACGGCATGTTTGCCATCAGTGAGATCGAGGCGTATGCGGTTCCCGACAATACCGCTTATTTGGCCAGCCACCGTCAAGCGATTGCTACGGCGATGGACCGGGCGGCCGATGAGATGTTGGACCGTAATTTGGGAACCTTTTGGTCGCCCTCGAAGCCCGGCGCAGCGGCGTTAACGTTTGCGTTTGCCGAGCCCGTCAAACGTGCCGACGTGGCGCCCGGAAAATCGTCGTTTTGGTTGCACATCGTCGTCCACCAGCGGTCAGGCGGCAGACAAACGATCGGCAAGTTCCGCTTCGCCGTCCGCACCGGAGGTGAAACGTTTGGTGTTCGGCCCGCAGAAAAAAAGTCCTTGTCGCCTACGCTTGCTCACTGGCGATTCGAGGACGATCCAATGGACGAACCGATTCCGGTCAACAACGGATTGCCGGCCACCGTTGACTCGTCGCCCAATCAGAATCAACTTTATGCGCATCACGAGGGATCGGTGCCGACGTTCAGCAAAGATACCTGCGCAGCGACACTCCGCGGCAATGGCGCGGAAAACAAGCAGAGCCTTGACGTCACCGCAGATCCCGCGGATGGGCAGACGGCCCGGTATTTAAGAACTGCCCCTTCGTATGTACGTCCCGCGCGCGACGTTGGCTGTGTGCGGCTGGAAAAATGGACCGTCGAGGCGGCCTTCAAATTCAATGATCTAACCAGGCGCCACGTTTTGCTGTGCAAGTCTGGCCAGCCGCCGCAGGTTCCAGAGGCGGCGTTTGAATTGGCTGTGGATGCAGCGGGCAAAAAGATCCAGATTACCGCGATCGACCAGACCGGCGCCAAGCGGACGGCGAGCAGCACAGATGAATTGTCGCTGGTCGCGGGCGGATGGTATCACGTCGCGGCAATCTGCGACGGCGAAAACTTGCAGCTGCTGGTCGACGCTCCGGGCGACGGGCGGGGATACCTGCCGCAGCAATCGGTTCCGTTTAAAGGTTCGCTTATCGACAGTTTTGGTCAGTGGTGGATTGGCTGTGGCTGCTCGGCGGGGAAGCCGGCGGGCAGTTCGGCTGCGCTGATCGACGAGATTCGCATTAGCGGCGTGGCGCTGCCTGAAGCCGATTTGCTCTTCCACGGGACTGCCGAACAATATGCCGAGGAAAAGGCGGCCCCGCCGCCCACGGTTGCCACAACCGACGGCGGGCCGAAGGCGCCCGAGCCGACCGAAACGCCCGATGCGGGCCCGCCGCAACCCACACCACCTGTTTCCAACGCCGAGATTAAATTCCATCTGGTCAAAGTCGACAAAGATCCCGTCGCGGGCGAGGGCGACAGCGAGACGAAAATTAGCAAACCGGACGAGGCCGGCTGGATGATGGTCAGCGGCGTCAACCCGGATGGGATCATTTACCACGTCGAGGCAGAAACAGACCAGAGCCAGATCACGGGCTTTCGCCTCGAAGTTTTGTCCGATGGGAAAAAGGGCGCGGGCCGCGGCGACAGCGGCAAGTTCGTTTTGACCGACTTTAAAGTTGAGGTGGCCGACGAAACGGGTGAAAACTGGGGTGATGTCTCGTTCGCCAAGAAGAAACATGGTCTGCCCGACGATGAAACCGGAAGCATTTTTGGCGCCAAGTGGACGGTCACCGACACGAGGAGTCACTGGGCTGTGTTCGTTGCCGAAAAGCCTGTCGGTTTCAAAGGCAAGACGCAGTTGAAAATTCACCTGCATCAAGCCGACGTCGGCAAGGCGACGATTGGCAAATTCCGTCTGGCCGTAATGACGGGCACGAACGCCGAGTCCGGCGAAGCGCCCGGCGATCAGATGTTGGCCGAGATTGTTAAGTCCGATCCTTTCGCGCGGATGGATACGGTGATCGAGCTGCCGCAGATCAATCCCGACGAGCCGCTCGACGAGGACACGTTGGCTCCGATCCCGCTGGGTTACGTCTATATGAATCCCGACGGTGTTTTTGTGCCCGAGCTTATCGGCAGTGAAATAGGGCACGGCGCGTCCGGTGTGTTCGGCCTGATCGACGGGCAACCTGGGGGCGAGGATGGGCAGCAAAACTGGGACATTCAATATCGCGCTGCTGCGGACGCTCCGCCCGTCACGATCGGCCGGCTCTTTCGGATTGATGAAGGCGTCGCGTTCCAATGGCGGAAGGCGGCGGGCAATGTTCCGGACGTTAATCTCCTCCGCAACTGCGCGATGAATTTTCGGATGGGCGTGGCCATGAAAACGGTTGCGCTCCGTTCCTCGCTCGACTGCCCGTCGATGGCGTTCGAACTGGCCGACCCCAAGAAGCAGGTCGAGTCGCTTCACGTCAACATCCCTGGCGCTCCCAGCAGTGGAGAGATCTATGTCCAACTGCAGGTTGCGGCCGCAGACGAGAACAGCCCCAAACCGCTACCGCAATACAAATTCGATCCGAACAGCACAATCGCCGTGAAACGCGGTGAAGCCAGTATGCTCTTTGGTGAAAACGGTTATTTGCGCGTCAGGCTGAAAACGACCTGGAATGGAAAAGACAAAGGTTTTGAGTTGGTCCGCCAGCGCCTGACCTGGAAGACTCCCAGGATGGAAAAACCCCTGCCGTTTAATCACCAATTAGTCGACAAGACAAATAGATTGCGGATCGAGGCGGAAAGTTTTACGTCCAAGGCCATCACGCGGGCAGGGAAGTTCGAAGGGGAAGACGTGGACCCGCCTGAATCGGAGGAAGAAAAGGCCAAGTTGAAAAACGCGAAGGCCTTCCTGACGCGCCTTTACGGCACCGCCGATACGAGTGCGGTCAAGGATTCGGAAAAATACAAGAAATTGATTCAGGAGCTCGCCCTGTTCAAAGAACTGTTGTCGGCCGCCGCCGACTTCGACGCAGAACTTGGCGCACGTCTGGAAATGCGAATTTACTCGTCGGTCGAAATACCGGAGGCAAAGCAGGCGCGGGAAGAGTTGGCGGGGATCAAACGCGAATCGTTGGTCGCGACGAAAAAATTGGAGTTTGCGCGGAAGAAGCTGACTTCAGCTGAGCCGCCATTTCGCAAGGCGGAGGCCGAGCTGGAAAATCGACAAAAGGCGGATCCGGTCGACGAGGATGCGGTCGCCGAGCAGCAAGCCATTGTGGATGCCGAGCGAAAGAAAATCGAACCGGAATTGACAGAATTTGACCGGGCTTCGTCCTTGTTTGAAGGCGTTCGTGCCCGCGTGGAAGAAAAGAACAGTCAGATTGACGGCTATACCACCGAAATCGAACTGATGCGATCGGCTGGTTGGAAAGACTAGCACCGGTTTTGACCGCGGAGTACCCGGGCCGCTGTCGTCGGCGACCGCCGCGAAAGGACTACTTGGCCAATTGTCCAACGCGTTTCGGGTCGATCTCTGGCCGCAAGGTGTGGATCGTGTTGTAGATTGCATTGCTTAGTTTGGTTCCTTGATCGGTCGCAATGTTGTACTGAATCTTCATCTGCATGACCGGCTGCAGATCGGCAACTGCGAGAAAGACGGTCGTGCCGTCCGGCGATACATAAACGTCGTCGACTTCGAGTTCGTCATGGCCGGTCTTCCGCGGGTCGGTGACTCTGTAATCCTTCGAACCATAGCCGCCGGTCCAGCGGTAGTTCCACTGTTGTAGGCCCCAGTTCTCCCAATTTCCGGCGGCCTTTCGATCGAGCGGGCGGGAAAACGCGATCAGCAGACCGTTCTCGTGCACTTTCAATTCGGTTGGCATATGAACCGGCTTTCCCGTGTAGCGAACACGCTGAAAGCAGCCGTCGCTGCCGGCGCTGGTTTGCCAGCCGCGTAGGCCGCAGATGTAAAACTGCCCATCCTTTTTGCGGAACCGCCCCCGCATCGCACCGGACGCAAACTTCAGGCGGAAGGGTATTACGCCCCCCTGATAAACGCCGCCGATCTTGTCCTGCACGACGAGAAACATGCTGCACTTGCCGTACGAGAGATGCAGCATTTTGCCGCTGTCGAGACCCCAGCGATTGCCGTCGATCCAGGCTTGTCCGCCACACGAGTTGTCCACGCTGTGCGGAATCCAGCAGAGCGGCCCGTCGTACTTTTCCGGTTTCTGATTTCGGTGATGCGCGGGCATATAGCCGTAGAAACCGCCCCGGCTGATGAGATCCAGTCGTGACGAGGGTACCCAGTTCCCTTGTTGATCGGCAACCGTTACGCTGCCGTCGGGTCCCGCTCCGCCGCCGTTGGGCCAGCGGAATCCGGTCGCAAAGATTTCGGACACAGCGCCGTCTTTCGAAATCCGAATCAACGAACCATCGTGTACGCTTTGGCCTCCGTTGTTGCCTTTGACGTAGTAAAAATTCCCTGTCGGATCCGTTTCAAGGCAAACGGTGTATTCGTGGACGTGCTTGCCGATTTTGCAGTCGTTGTTAAAGCACTCATAAAAGTCGGTTTCGTGGTCTCCATTCGCGTCGTGCAGACGGGTAATCTGGTCGCGGCCCAGCACGTAGACTTTATCGTCGACAATTTTCAGGCCGAGCGGCTGAAACAGTCCCGTTGCATAGCGTTTCCATGAGATATTCTGCAGATCGCCATCCAAGCCTGAAACACGCCACACGTCGCCGTCGATCGTACAGACTGCTGCATCGCCATCCCGGAAAAAATCATGGCCACCGAATCGCATCAAGGCGCGGTGCGGGTTCTCATAGGGCGCGGTGATCGTATCGACAACGTAGCTGCCGTCATCCGAGCCAAGTTGGCCTTTGGTGACAAGCGGCTTGGGCCACTGCGGTGGTCCCGGTTTGATCAGAGCGTCCAGCGGTTGTGGTGGTTTGGTCTTCTTCATCATCACGGCAAACTGTGGCGAATTTTCTTTGCTGCCGCTGAAGACCAGCGTTTTCAGCTGCACTGTTTCACTTCGAGCGGGGACTTCGGCCAGCACGCGGCCACTGTCGGATGTGAAGAGCCGGATCGCATCGTCAGAATTTGATCTCGTCACGATGCCAATGCCTGTGACGTGATCGTCTTTCTCGAGCAACAGCCAATTTCTGCCATCGGCCGCCTGCACTTTTCCCGTGGCTCCCTCAACATCGCACAGTTTTAGTAGGATGGGCTGCGTTGCAGGTCCGATTTCAAGTTCCCGAGTTACGGCGCGCAAATCGCCGCGGCCTTCAAGCCAAGGTGCATCCAGAATGCGCGTTTCGCCGACCGTGTAGGACAGGATCGTTCGTGAACCGTGTCGGTACATCCCGCGGTACTTTGCCCATTCGCGGGGCAACGGGCCGTTGTGCTTTGGCCGCGGGTCGTCGAACTTGCCGTCCCGGGCCCAGCCCGGTTCGCGTCTTGCGGTAAAAATATATGGTGATCCGATCCAATGCCCTGCGCCGCCGAGTCCGTCACGGTAGGTATTAAACATGACGAAGCGGTCGGGAATGGCCGCGCTGAATTGCAGCAGCTCGGTATCGAAAAGAATCGTTGCACTCGTTCCGGCTTCGAGCGGTTCACCGACGCGAATCGCCAATGCCTTGCGGATCGTTTGTCTGCCGCTGTCCCGCAGGTCGATCGTGCCGCTAAACACGCGCCCCAGATCGGATTTGGCAAACCGCGGCTGTGGATGCTCCCACCATTTCTTTTGAGCCGTGGCCTCGGATGCTGAGGCGAAAATAAGTCCGCAGAAAATTAGTGCAAAATGAAATGTGGAAAAAATTGTTGTACGCACGTAAGAATTCCTTGATTTAGTGCGAGTTTTCCGCAGGGATGTCAGCCCGGAAGGCATCGGGCGGGACCGAAGCGACCGTTTGAGATCACCGGCACATCATAGTAACGCTCGTGGTCGACCGTCCAGTGTGAACGAGCCGTCATTTTGCTCCGGGTTAGCGGCCCCTCCTCCAGATACCCCTCGGTTCTTGGGACCACTTGAAGGCAGTCGCTGAAAATCGGCGACAGATCGTCGCGTTTGGGAAAGACGGAATCTTTAAACCAATTCGGCAATGGGGCCGGCGTTATCGAGCAAGAAACGCGGCCGGCCCCGCAGGTCGTCGATCGTGGTCCGCGTCGGATCAATGCCTAGGTTGTGATAGAGCGTGGCGAAAACGTCCTGGTAATGCACGGGGCGCCGCACGGCGGTGCCGGCGGTTTTGTCGGTCGCGCCGATAACTTGACCGACACGCATGCCGCCGCCGGCCAGAATCGCAGGTGCAACGTTTGGCCAGTGGTCGCGTCCACCGTTCTTGTTGACCTTGGGCGTCCGGCCGAACTCGCCCCAGGCGATGATTGACACATCGTCCAACATGCCGCGGTCGTCCAGGTCGGTGATCAGCGCATGCAAGCCGAAATCAACCAACGGTACCAGGTTCCGCATGCGGGGGAAATTTTTCGAATGGGTATCGAAATCGCTAATCGAAAGACTGACACAACGCACACCGGCTTCGATTAGGCGGCGGGCAAGGAGGAACTTAAGGATTGCCTTGGGGCCTTCGGCGGTGCGGAAGCGGTCTGCTGATTCGTTGGCAAGCGGCGTGTAACGTGCGACGACCTTGGGGTCCTCCTCCGCTAAATCCAGGGCTTCGGCGAAACGGCCTGACGTAAGGATGCCGATGGCCTGCTGTGTGAAGCGGTCGACGGCTTCCATCGCTCCTGTCGCGTCAACTTGCCGATGGAATTGGTCGAGCGCGGCCAGCAGCTGTTTGCGATCGCTGAGTCGCGTACCTTGAAGTTCGGCGTTGATCGTGAGGCTGGTTGCATGATTCTTGCCCAACTGCGCCAGTTCTTTCTTCATGCTGTCTTCGAGTTGGCGGTTGAACATCTTCGACATGTCGGGACGAAACGGTCCATACGCGGGCCCGAGAAAACCCGGCCGCGCGCTGTTACGGACCAGTGGGCGACCCTGCATCAGGTCGACGAACGCAGGCACCGGATCCGTTGGCCGGGACAACAGTTTTGAAACGATGCTGCCCATCGCCGGACGCCCTCCGATCGCTTCCAGATTCTGTTTTGCAAAACCCGATTGGCATTGAAAGGCGTCGTGGCTGCCGGCTGAACCAACGAGTGACCGGATGAAACCACATCGGTCGGCGATGCTTGCCAGTTTGGGCATTAGTTCCGACACCCAAAAACCGGGCAGCGTCGTTGGGATCGCTGCGAACTCACCGCGAACTTCTTCCGGGGCACCCGGCTTGGGGTCGATTGTGTCCATCTGCGGCGGGCCGCCGTCCAGGTGGATGTTGATCACGGCCTTGTTCGAACTGCGAATCCCCTCAGCCGCCTCAGCCCGTAGCAAATTTGGCAGCGTCAAACCGCCAAATCCCGCCGCGCCGGCAACGAGCAGCGACCGCCGCGAAACGCGATCGCCATGTTGAAATTTGTTTCCATCGATGGGGAGCATTTTTGACCGCTTGTCTGCCTGGGCCCGTTGTCTGCCTGAGCTGCACGATTCTAGGCGAACCGGGGCGTTATTCGCAAACCGTTTTTCGCCCGGAATTCGGACGAAATTGGGTTACGTAACCGGAAATTCCACGTCCAGGCAGGCGTCAGATTTCAGTGGTTCAAGGGCGAACTGAAGGCTTCACCCGCGGAGCCTTATATGCGGCGTCTTATATCTGGCCCAACGCAGCCCGGCGATGAGTTAAATTAGATCGACTGCCCGGCCGCGTCACCAAGTTATTTCCAATTCGTGCGGCCCCGTCCGACCGACTGCCCTGATCAAGGATCGCACGACGCTACCGGGAGGCATCTGGGAGACCCACAGCAGTGGCGGGCCGATGGCCAGGACTAGTACGTGTGCTGACCTTTCGCGGTGACGGAGACTCCGAGAGCCGCCGCTCCGGCCAAGCTTGGGCCGAAACGGGGCTTTTTTCAGCGCGTGCAGCAACGCCAAGCAAAAAAGAGTTCCACGAGCGAGTCACGGCACCGCCCGAACGGAGACCGGCGGTCGCGAACCGCGAGCCGGAAACCCAAAGAATTAGGTTTCAACTCGCGAACGCACGACTACCAAAACTTCAGCTCAGCCTGAATTCTTGTTGAAGATGTAGACGATCACACCCAAAGCGACCAGCCCCACAACTCCCTCGCCACCGAGCTCATTGATAACCCCGATAATTCTGCTGACGACTTCGTTGGCCCCGCCCAAAAACGGAACGCCGTCACCGAGCAAGATCGCGGCGACAATACTGAGGGCGATGAGCATCACACCGATCTCGGTGAGTGCGCGAACCCAGCCTTTGACGTCTTTAATCAACGTTTCGCTTTTCATGTTTCCATTCTCCTTTTACCAGCTGACAGCGAATAATTCCCTGGACGTAATTTCGGCACAAGTGTGTGACGAGCTTGGTGTAAATCCAGAGATATAGTTACCGTAACGGATGATATCGACCCGGCTTGGCACAAACCACCAACCCATTTAGGCGTCGCATACCCCCTAAAATACCCACAAGCGTTATTTTGTCAACCCCCCCTTATTAGCGGGTTGCTCTCGAGAGAACGCTCTAAATGGGCGGAAAAACCGGCCTTTCCCGGCGGTCCGACATGGTGAATTAGTTTCGACCGAGGGGGGAATAACAACGCGAATCGTTAACCGGAGTGAACGCCACCATATTTTTACGAACCGGAATTTACTTTCCTTAATTCTGGGGCACTCCTTCTGAGAGGAGGCCGCCATTTGAGCCCATAGCCCGCCCAGCGTAGACCTCGTTGTTCTTTTAGGCAGGCTCGGGTGGGCTGTTTGCTGGTATCCCGATTTGACGGGAAAGAGCTAAAACAATTCATCCACAGCGGTGCCTTTCG
>JAYZEI010000066.1:0-13184 GCA_036337375.1 Planctomycetota bacterium
GCGTTTTGGGGGGGTGGGTCAGACGATAGTCAACAGGACAACGAGCAAATTAATTTGCAAGCGGCTGCGGCCGACGGTGACACCGATGCGGAGGCCGACGAAACTGCCGACGAAACTGCCGACGAAACCGGAGACAACACGAGCACCGAATCGGCGGATGACGCACCGCCAGCCAGAGACGCCGGCAATTCCAATCCGACCGCCGCCGCACCAGACGGTTCGGTAGACAATGGCAACGACGACCAGCCGGACCCCGAAGATCAACCGGGCCGCGCCAGCGAGCCGGCTAACGCCGATGATCCCGCGCTCAAAAACGGCGATGACCCGATAGCCGCAAACGGCGGCGACGACATCCCCAACCCGGCTGTCGAAATCGCTGTCGATCCGCCGCTGAAAAAAAAACCGGTCGGACCGGACGAGTTGCTGAAGATGAAAGGCTTCGCAAAAATCGAGTCGGGTTGGGTGGCGAGCGAGGAGGTTGCGTTAAAAATGCAGTTGGAACGCGCTCAGGTTCTTGAAGACGAGATCAAGAATACCGCCGCCAGAATCACGCCGCAAAAGTTAAAGAAGCTCAATCTCGCCATTCGCGATTGGATGGTGTACGACAAAAGGCACAAAAACGCGTTGGCGCAGCGGAGCGACGTCGGGCTGACTCCCGAACTTGACAAGATCAGTGCCCTCGCCAATCGGTATCGCGCGTTCGTCAAAACGGGCCTGGCCAGCGCCGACGGCATTCGAAACGAGATCGTGGAACACGCGCGGGAACTTAGCGGAATCCTCGAGTTGGCCGAGAAGAATATCGCCGCCGCCAAGGAGAAGTACGCCAAGAGCAGCAACGATGAACAAATCGCCGGGGCCCTGAAGAAACTGGGCGGCAAACTGGGACCGTCGGATTCCTGGCAGGTGGAACAGGTAAAAATAAACAAACTAAAAATGCGATTGCCCGAGTTGGAAACGCCGCCATCCCTGAACCTCACTCCACTCGCCAGAGATTATATAGCGCGTTCGAATCTGCGTGGGGAAATCGCCAAGGAGAAGCCCGACCCGGACGCGGCGCCGAAAAAGTGATGGCTTCGGCGTCTTCTTGAGCGGCGGCGATGCTATTCAGGCCGCGCGACGGGCAGCGACACGTTTTCGAACGTAATCGGCAGCGAGCGCTGGTCGCGGATCCGCGGGTAAGTCACGATGAATTGCTTTGGCTGTGCGTTGCCCGATGGCGAGACGAAGGTCAGTTTCATTTTTGCTACGCCATCGCTGATCCCCAAACGGCTGGTTCCGCGCAAATCGAATGGTTTGCCGTCGGCGTCGAACAGGGCGAATTCATTCTCTAAAAATAGAATATCTTCCGGCTCTGGTATCAGCATGTCGCGTGACAAAGCGACAATCATCTCCCACCTCGTTTCCGAAACGCGGGTCATCTCTTTGATGTGCAACGCCAGATTTTCCTGGCGGTGGATCGTGTCGGACGCAAAATCTTCGATAACCAGATTTGTGGGTTCGCCGACGACAATCAAGTCCCAGCCTAACTTGAGCCGTTTCAATTGTTTCGCCGCCTGGGGCGGCGGCTGCAGTTTCATCGTGGTGCTGAACTGCTGCACCGACTTTTCGACCACCTGCCAGCTGCTGTCACTCGCTTGATGCCCAAATATTTTTGCCGGCGTGTCGGCAACGGCCTCACTGATCGCCACCTGCGATTGGTGCGCGACAATTCGAAAACGGTTTTCCCAGGACAGTAGCACCGTGAACTGGAAGGTGTGCGTCGTTTCGGAAGTGGCGTCTTCGTAGTCGAATTCTTCGACAAAGACCCGCTTGGCCGCCGTAATCTGCGCCCGGACGGGGCCGGCGTAAGCGGTCGGATATTTGCCGCTGTTGCCGGAGATGAATACCAGTCCCGGCCGCGAGCTGCCGTATCGCGACCGTACGCGGTTGCCGCTCTGGCGGCACAAATCGTCGACGGCTTGCCAGAACGTACTCCCGCGGTGGTTCATCTGAATCTTCTGGTCGTGAAATGTACCGTATTGGTCGCCGACCAAAACTTGGTTGCCGGTTTGTTTGCCGATCTGCTTCGTCGCTTCCGAGGCGCTGATCTCATCGGCGACCAACGTGAATGGGCTGCCCGACCAAAGCCGCTCGACATTCAGCCGCCGGAGCAGTCGTGCGGCGCGGAGCCGCACGTCGGGATCGTCACTCTTGGCGGCCGCTTCAATTTCCTGACGGCCTTTGAGGCCAATCTGGCGGAGTTCCTCGCTGGCTGCCTGCCGCTTGGTGTATGACGAGGATCCCAACTCTTCGATTAGCCGGGCGATCCGTATACGCTCGGGGCCAGTCTTCGCCGGTTTATCTTGAGCCGACGACCGGTCGACGAGCACGCAACTGAAACAGGCAACTAGAATCGCGATCCTTCGCATCTTCGACCTTCGCATCTTCGACACCGTGACAAGTTGAAGGGGAATTGCTGACGAGCCACTCGCACCGCAGGTGATGGGGCAATGCGATCGATCGGTCGCTGAAGAGTCGCGGGACGGTAGGTAATTTTTCCCGCCGCGGTCAAGATCACCACGAACCATGCGGCGGTGGTGCGTGTCTCGCTGGAAACGCTAGCACCCGTGGCGACCGCCAAGCGTGCCAGCTATATTGAAGAGCCCCCAGATTTACCAACAAAGCCCCAATCAATTCAATGTCTCGCGTTGCCATCCTCGGTGCGACCGGTTACACCGCGCTCGAACTGATTAAACTACTGCTCCGTCACCCAGACGTTGAGATCACGGCGACGACCAGCCGCCAACAAGGTGATCCTCCGATCGGGGCGGTGCATCCGTCGTTAGCGGGGCGGCTCGATCTGGTTTTGCAAAACCTTTCTCCGGTAGAAATCGCCTCGCGTAGCGATTGTGTTTTCAGTTGCCTGCCTCACGGCGCATCCGCGTCGGTGATTTCCCCACTGTTGGACGCCGGCGCTCGCGTGATCGATTTCTCGGCCGACTATCGACTCGATGACCCGGCGGAATACGAGGATTGGTACGGGCAAGTACATATTGATCCGGAACGGTTGCCGGAGGTGGTTTACGGCCTTCCGGAGTTGTTTCGCGACAGCATTAAATCGTCGCCGCTGGTTGCCAACCCGGGCTGTTATCCGACGGCCGCAATTTTGGCGCTGGCGCCGCTGCTGGCGGCGAAGCGGATTCACACGGATGACGTCATCATCGACTCCAAAAGCGGCGTTTCCGGCGCGGGCCGAACGCCGAAGTTGACCACCCATTATCCGGAATGCAACGAAAGTCTCGCGGCCTATAGTGTCGGCTGCCATCGACACACACCGGAAATCGAGTTGGTGTTGTCGAAAATAAGCGAAGCACGGCCCCATGTGATATTCACGCCACATCTGGTGCCGATGGATCGGGGCATCCTCACAACGACCTATTCGAGGCCGATCGGCGAGGTCAACGAAGACGATCTGCTCGATCAGTACCGAGAGTATTACGCAGACGAGCCGTTTGTCCGCGTCGTCCCGCATTTGCCGGCAACGAAGGACTCGGCCGGCACAAACTATTGTGACGTTACGGTTCGCGTTGTCCGCGGGCGAATTTTGACGATCAGTTGTCTGGATAATTTGATCAAAGGTGCGGCCGGCGCTGCGGTTCAGAATTTTAACCTGATGTTTGATTTTCCGGAAACCACCGCTCTGTGAGCATTTTGCGTTGAACAAACGAAATGTCGAACTTGGCCGCGTACAGATGTTCAATCACGATGTTCGATGCCCGATGACGGATGCTCGATGTACAACGTTCCTATAGGATTTCGCCTCGCCGGCGTGCATTGCGGCATCAAGCAAGATCCCGCAAAAGAGGATTTAACGCTGGTCGTTTGTGACCGACCGGCGACCGCAGCGGCGGTTTATACGCAGAACCTGATTGTCGCCGCGCCGGTCGTGCTGGATCGCGAGCGGACACCGAACGGTCACACCCGGGTGGTGGTTATCAATTCGGGAAATGCCAACGCCTGCACCGCGGAACGTGGGTTGGTGGACGCGCGGCGGATGGCCGAATTGGCGGGTGTCGCTTGCGGGGCGTCCGCCAACGACGCGCTGGTTTTGTCCACCGGCATCATCGGCGAATACTTGCCCATGCAGCAAATCGAACAGGGAGTGCCTCTGGCGTATTCGCATCTCGGTAACGATGAAGCGGCGTTGACCTCCGCGGCCCGCGGCATGATGACGACGGATGCCTTTGAAAAGATCGCCGGGCGGCAACTGTCGATCGAGGGCAGCCAAATCTGCATTACCGGCTTTGCCAAAGGGGCCGGGATGATCGGACCGAATATGGCAACCATGCTTGCCGTCGTCATGACCGATGCGGCCGTCGCGCCGGCAGACGCACAACGTATATTGGCGGACACCGTTGACACGACCTTCAATTGCATTCAAGTCGATGGCCATACCAGTACAAACGATACGGTGTTGCTGCTCGCCAGCGGCGGCGGAGGCAGCCCAACACTTGTCGGGGATGATTTGAATTTATTTCAAGAAGGGCTGTTGGCCGTTTGCACAGAATTGGCCAGGGCGATTCCGTCAGATGGTGAGGGTGCAAGTCACCTCATCACGATCGATGTCCGCGGCTGCGGCAGTCTGGAGGATGCGCGAAAGATCGCCCGGGCGATTGCCAGTAGCCCGCTCGTCAAAACGGCGATTTCGGGCTGTGACCCCAACTGGGGCCGCATGGTTTCGGCGGCCGGGTACGCGGGCGTTTCTTTCGATCCGAATCGTGTCGGTTTGAAATTGAATGGATTTGAACTTTACCGGGAGGGTGCTCCGGTGGAATTTAAGGCAAGGGAAGTTTCCACGTCGATCCGCGAAAATTCCGAAGCCCGCATCGAAATCGATCTGGGTGGTGGCGATGCCAGCACCCGGTTCTGGACGTCGGATTTGACAGCAGACTACGTACGGCTTAATTCCGACTATCACACGTAATCTGGCGACCAGACGGCGGTTGAAATCGCTCTGTCTGTCGGCACCTATTCTCGATACACTCCGCATCCCATCTCAAAAATCAAGCGGAGTTGTGCGCCGTCCCGGAGGCTGGTGGCATGGAGGCCGGTTATGTCCGATGTATCTAATAGCGACGCCAAGCGTTTTTCCGTGGCGTTAATTGTCCGCGATGCAGAGTCTTTGCTCGGGCCGACTTTGCAAAGCGTTGCAGCGATTGCCGACGAAATTGTTGTGGCCGACACAGGCTCTCGGGACAACACTCGAGAAATTGCGAAGCAATGGGCCACGCGCGTCCTCGACGTTCCTTGGCAGGACAGCTTCGCCGCGGCGCGAAACGCGTGTATGCACGCGACCACCGGCGACTGGATCCTGTGGCTGGATGCCGGCGAAACCATATCAGAAACAACGGCTTTAGCGTTGCGCGGGTTCGTCGACGAGCAGGCCGATGAGAGGCTGCTCTACAAGTTGTTTGTCCAATTGGCACCCCACAAGGGATCTTTCGCCGATCAGAAAATGGCGCAGACGCGGTTGATACCGGGTCGCCGCCCGCTCTGTTTTGAAGGAAGAGTCCGCGAGCGGATCGTTTCGACGGTAGGGAATGCCTCTCCCGCGGTCGAGATTCTTGATTGGCAAATTCGTCGCGCCACATTCCACGATGAACCGGCTGCAAAAACTCGACGCGGACAGCGAAATCTCAAATTGGCTGATTTGGAAATCTCCGAGAACGGCGCCACGCCGCAGATATTGCTTGTTCGCGCCGAAGCGCTTGCCCAGCTTGGCGAAATTGAAGAAGCCCGCAAGTGGTTTCTTCGGGCCCGCCATGACGCAAAACCTGGATCGGATGATCTGCTGGAGTCCTATTATGGCGAGCTGACATCGTTCGACGAAGACGAGCCAAATCGGGAAGTACAACTTGCACTTTGTATCGAAGCGCTGGAGGTGTTCCCCACCGATCTGCAACTTCTGTGCGCGATGGGCGGTTATTTGCAGGCTCAAGACAAAATTGAATTGGCGGCCCGTGCTTATAAAACGGCAGTCGAACATGGGCAAGCAAACCCCAATGTTTGGTATCTGGGTGATATTCACGACATTGCCGCGATTTGCCTGAGCGTCGTTTACCAGTTGCAAGGTAAAGACGGAGAGGCTTTGACGCTGTTGCAAAACGAACTTCACCAGCGGCCCGCTTCGTTGCGGTTGCGGTATCAGATGTTCGATTTCCAAATTCGTCACGGACGTCAAGAAGAAGCGATCAAGTCGCTGGACGGAATGCCGGCGGACATGCCACAGCGCGAGGCCCTGGTAAATGCTGTCCGCGGTGCCTGTCTGGCCAGCAACGGCGACTGGGCCGCCGCACAAGGCTACCTGGAAACGGCGTATCAAGCCGGCTGCAGGGATGCCATTTGTCTGCGGTGGTTGGCTGCGACCTGGATCGCTCTGGAAAAGCCGGCAGACACCGGAGAATTGCTCGACGAATGGCGGCAGCTGGAACCGGATAACGACGAGATCAACCAGTTCCTTGACTCGCTGGCCAAATCAAAACTAACTAGCGGCACAGTTGGTACGCTAGGCGGACGCGAAATTCGCCTGGATCCGCCGAACGATGGCCCCGCCGAGGCCACAGAGACTACGCAGCAGCAGTCAATAAAACCGCGGCGACGACGTTATTTGGATTTGAGATAGTTATCTTTTGATTTTCTAATATACAGGCCGGTAGCCGTGCGCTGATCGATACGACTGCTGCAGGCGGACGAATTAGGACGGAATCCGAAGGCTATGCGAAGTTTTCGTTATCGATTCACTTTTCTACGTCCAACTCCTCGGCTAGCTTTCAATGAGGAGTGGCTGTTGAATCTGTTCCTCCCAAATTTGGCTTTCTCACCCCGTGTTTGGGCAGAGTTCGGTCGTTCGGGCTGTTCTCTGCCCTTTTTTTATGATTCGGCCGGACCGGATGCCCGCGACCGGATACAGCCGATCGAATCAAGGTTGCTTCAGTTTCAGGATATCCCGGCGGATGTTGCTTGACAAAACCTCTTGGAAAACCAAACTTAGTCAGTTCAATATCCAAATCATTCGCCTGCGGTGATTAGCGGTATTTGGCAGCAGCGGCATTCGACAGTCACGGTTGAGGGTATAGACAGATGCGAACGCACGAGAAGATGAAATGGCAGAACGGCGGTTCCGGACAATTTGAACGAGAAAAGCTCGGCGTGGCGAGTGCAGTCGGGGAACCGGATGCGGACGAAGGTGACCCCGATCTGGAATTCGACGAAGAAGATTTTGATGACGACTTCGACGATGATTTTGAAGACGAAGACGACGACGGCTACGAAAATAGTTTAGACGACGATTCGCAAAGCACGGAGGACGACTTCGAAGAGGAATAGCCGTTCCATCTCGTGCCGGCACCGTCCCGAGAGAACACCCACAGAGCGTGTTCTCTTTTTATTTGCGATCTCGACGAAATCGATCCGATTTTGACCGCCTCTGGGCGTGGTGGCCAAACTATTTACAACGGTCGCACCGACAGGTCGATGGGGTTCGAACAGCGATGGTCCGCTGGATCGGCGTTGACTTTGGACCGGCAACGGCCTGATTCCCAATTGCAAAAATAGGCAATGCGTGGTTTACTCGTGGTTCCCACGTCCAGAGGATCAGGCGACAGACCTTACGGATTTGAAGCAGCCATGTTTGAACCCGTTGAGGGCTCGGTCAACTTTCCGCAACTGGAAGCCAAGATCGGCCAGTTTTGGAAAGACGCCGGCATCTATGAAAAATCGCTTGTGCGTCGTGAGAACTGTCCGCAGTTTATCTTTTACGAAGGGCCGCCGACCGCCAACGGCCTTCCTCATCCGGGCCATTGTTTGACTCGGGCAATCAAGGACGTGTTTCCCCGCTACCGTACGATGCGTGGCTATTATTGCGAGCGCAAAGGTGGTTGGGACACGCATGGTTTGCCGGTCGAAGTCGAGGTCTGCAAGGAACTGGGCATCCATTCCAAAGAAGACATCGAAGCGTACGGTGTCGAACCGTTCATCCACAAGTGCCAGGAAAGTGTCTGGCGCTATATGCAAGAGTGGGAACGTCTGACGGAGCGGCTGGGCTTCTGGATTCACTTGGACGAAGCCTATGTCACGTATCACAAGAGCTACGTTGAAAGTGTCTGGTGGGCGCTGAAGAACTTATTCGACCGCGGCTTGCTGTATCAGGGACACAAGATCGTCTGGTGGTGGGCGCAAGGCGGAACGGCGCTATCCAGTGGGGAAGTTGGCGATGGCTATCGCGAAGTTGCCGACCCCAGCGTCTACGTGCAATTTCCATTGGTTGACGAACCAGGGACATCTTTGTTGGTTTGGACGACGACGCCCTGGACGCTGCCGAGTAATCAATTTGCGGCTGTGCACCCGGATTTGGAATATGTGACGGTCACGGATGAGGAGACCGGAAAGAAATTGATCTTGGCAAAATCGCTTGTCGACACGATTGCCGGAAAGATCAAACGCGAACTGACGGTCAACGCGACTCATCAAGGCGACGAACTGATTGGGCGACGTTACCTGCCGCCGTTTGATTATTACTATCGAGACACGGGCGATCAGACCGGCACTTTGACTGCTGGCGGCAGCGAGCATGCGGCTTGGCGGGTTATTGCGGCCGACTTTGTTACCATCGATAGCGGCAGCGGCGTGGTCCATCAAGCGCCTGCGTTCGGCGAGGTCGATTACGATGTGCTGACTGCCGAGCAGTCACGTTTTGTCGATGGCGCAGGCCCGCAATTGATCAACGCCGTCGCGCCGGATGGCACGTTTACCGACGCGGCGCCCGACTATACTGGCCGCTGGGTCAAGGATTGCGACAAGGATATTTGTCGAGAGCTAAAGCAGCGCGGGCTGCTGTTTCACCAAGAACAATACCTTCACGACTATCCGTTCTGCCCGCGTGCCGAAAATGACGCATTGATTCAATACCCGCGCAAAAGTTGGTTCATTCGCACGACCGACTTTAAGGACAAGCTGCTGGCCAATAACCGTGAGATCAATTGGCTGCCCGGGCACATTCGTGATGGCCGTTTCGGCAATTTTCTGGAGTCGAATGTCGATTGGGCGCTTTCGCGCGAACGCTATTGGGGCACGCCGCTGCCGATTTGGGTCTGCGATCAGACGGGCAAGATGGAATCGGTGGCCGGTTACGATGAGTTGCTCGAGAAGCCCGGCGTCGCGGGCGGCGAGGCTTGGGAAGCGGCCAAGGCCAGGAAGCCGAATTTGCCCGACGACCTCAAAGTCCACAAGCCGTATATCGACGAGATCACGTACGATTCGCCGCACGCCGAGGGAGGCCGTATGCGGCGGGTTCCCGAAGTGATCGACTGTTGGTTCGATGCCGGTTCGATGCCGTTTGCGCAATGGGGCTATCCCGGCGGGGGCGACGGTCGCTTCCAGGAGCAATTCCCTGCCGACTTTATCAGCGAAGCGATCGATCAAACTCGCGGATGGTTCTACAGCCTGCTGGCGATCAGCACGCTGTTGTTTTCGGAAGAAAGCGATCAGCCGGGCGCGAACGAGCCCGCTGCCCGCAATACCTTTCCACACCCGTTTCGTAACTGCATCGTGCTGGGCCTGATGCTGGCTGAATCGAATATTTGCGTGAAATGCGGAAATCGTCATCTGCAGGAGGTCAAGCAATGCGAGAAGTGTGGCGGGCAGGTTTCCCGCAAGACGGAAAAAATGTCCAAGCGGCTCCGCAATTACCGCGAACCACGGGAGATCTTTGATCGCTACGGCGCGGACGCGCTGCGGTGGTACTTTTTTGCGAACCAGACCCCTTGGACGTCCATCATCTACAGCGAGCGGGCGATTAAGGAGAGCATTCCGGAGTTTCTACTGCGATTATGGAACGTCTATAGCTTTTTCGTTATTTACGCCAACATCGATGGCTTCGATCCGGGAGCGGATATTAGTGCCGATCTTGAACAACTTACCAGCGGCGAACTGTCTGCGGCTGAAACGTATCGGCCGGTCGCCGACCGCGGCGAACTCGATCGATGGGCGATCAGCGAGTTGCATCGCACGGCCTCTATGGTGACCGAGCGGATGGATGCGTACGACAACTATGGAGCCTGCCAGCAGCTCATCGATTTTGTGGACGGCCTTTCTAATTGGTACGTCCGCCGCAGTCGCGATCGATTCTGGAGTGGCGAAAAGCAATCCCCAGATAAAATCGATGCCTACTGGACCCTGTATGAATGCCTGTTAACGACCAGCAAACTTATCGCACCGTTTGTCCCATTTCTGGCCGAGGCGATGTGGCGAAATTTGGCCGGTGTGTTCAAAGGGGAGGTACTCGAAAGCGTCCACCTGTGCGATTTCCCGTGTGGTGAAACAGGGCTGGTCAACGAGACACTGTCGCAACAAATGCAATTGGTGCGCGAGATTTCTTCGCTCGGCCGCGCGGCGCGGATGGATGCCAAGCTGAAAGTCCGCCAACCGCTGGCCAAGATGGAAGCCATTCTTGTGAATCGCACGCATCAGTCCTGGCTGGAAGAGCACGACGCGCTGATTCGTGATGAATTGAACGTCAAGCAGGTCCACTACACGACCGAGACCGAGCAATACATCACGTACCAGATTCAACCGGATTTCAAACGGCTCGGCCCCCGCGTGGGAAGATTGATGCCGGCCGTCAAACAGGCGCTGCAGGAGGCCGAGGGCGGCGGTTTGCTTGCGGAGTTGGAGTCAAACGGGAAAGTCATCCTCAAAGTCGGCGGCGAATCGATTGAGCTCACCGATGACGACATCCAAGTTCGGCTTCAAGCCAAAGACGGGTGGGCCGCGGCTCAGGGCCGCGGCTGCGTTGTCGTACTATCCACCGATTTGACACCCGAATTGCTGCGGGAAGGGCTTGCCCGAGATTTAAGCCGCCTCATCAATGACCGGCGCAAGGAAATGGGCTGCGAGTTTACGGACCGCATTCGGGTCGGCTTGGTGACCGATTCCGAAGAACTGCGCCGCGCCGTCGGCGAGAATCGAGAATTCGTCACGGTGGAAACCCTCGCGACCGAGATCGTCTACGAACCGATCACCGCAGCGGCGAGCAGCGAGGCGGAATTGGGCGAGCAGCGGTTGGAACTTTACGTGGAAATTGTAGACGCCGATTGACGCGTCATTGGCGAGAGTCTCGCGAAATGGCAAACAAACGACTACGAATTGCCGTGCTGATTTCCGGGGGCGGGACGACGCTAAAGAACCTCTTGGAGAAACAATCGAACGGGCAGCTTGATCTGGACATTGTGCAGGTGATCTCCAGCAACCCGCATGCTGTCGGATTGTCGCATGCGGCGGCGGCCGAGATTGCCAGCCGGACCGTCCGCCTCGCTGACTACGAGACGCCCGCACAATTCAGTGAGGCGATCTTTCGGCCCTGCCGGGCCGCGGACGTCGATTATGTCGTTATGGGTGGGTTTCTCAAGCATGTCCTCATTCCCGGTGACTTTGAAAACCGCGTGATTAATATTCACCCGGGATTGATTCCGGCATTCTGCGGCAAAGGATTCTACGGCACCCGCGTTCATCAAGCCGTGCTGGATCACGGCGCCAAGGTAACCGGTTGTACGATCCATTTCGTCGACGACCAGTACGATCACGGACCGATCATTTTGCAGCGAGTGGTACCTGTCGAAAATGACGACACGGCCGAATCGCTGGCCGCCCGTGTCTTTGCCGCGGAGTGCGAAGCGTATCCGGAAGCCTTACGGCTGCTGGCCTCGGGGCGCGTTCGTGTTGACGGGCAGCGGGTGAGCATCGCGCCGTCGTTGGACTCCGGATGAAACATCTCGCATATTATGCCCGAATCTGACCGCCAGAAATGGGACGCAAAATACCGATGTGCCGACGATGTTCCCGTTGAGCCTTCTGCGGTTTTAACATCGCTGAGTCACTTGATACCGTCGGCGGGTGCCGCCCTCGATATCGCGGGCGGTGGCGGGCGGCATGCGATTTGGCTCGCGCAGCGAGGGTTGGATGTGACCATCGCGGACATTTCGGCCGTGGGGTTAGAACTGGCAGCCGGGCGGGCGGAGGTTGCGGACGTACGGATTTCAACGATGCAAACCGATCTGGAGGCATCGTCCTTTCCGCCGGGCCCGTGGAAGATGATCTTTTCACACCACTTCTTGTGGCGGCCGCTTTTTCGCCAATATCCCGAGGTGCTGGAGGACGAAGGCGTTCTGGTGGTGATTCAGCCAACTCTGACAAATCTCAAACGGCACGAAAAACCGCCGGCCCAATTTCTATTGGACGACGGCGAACTTCCCGCGCTTGTCGGAGACCTCGACGTCATTCACTACGAAGAGGGGTGGCTCGCTGCAGGCCGCCACGAGGCGGTCGTCGTCGCCAGACGATCGCGGCCTTGATTCCCGGAAACCGCCGGCCGATGTGCCTCCGCCGTTTGGGCAGGGCGGAATGGGGCTTTGGGTGTTAAATACGGAAAGTCTTGGCGGCCCCATTTTGACACGGGCAATCTCGTGCGGTATCACTCTTCCGGGCCTTGGATTCGTCCCCGGCGGGCGAACCGGAGGCGGCGCTGCATTGGCACGTTCGCGGCGCGGGATCCCGTGTTAGAAGGCAAATCGAAAATCTCGGAGGCATGACATGGCATATCGAAGTTTAGCGATCGTCGCCGTTGTTTTTTTGGCGATCGCGGTGAATCGTCCGGGTGGCGCCGAACCGCCGTCCCCGGCGAGAGGCGTCGCAGCACCCGACGCCCCGCCGGTGGCCACATTTTCGATCGTTGCTTTCGATCCCGACACAAAAGAACTCGGCGTCGCTGTGCAATCTAAATTCATCGCTGTGGGCGCGGTCGTGCCGTGGGCCAAGGCGGGCGTTGGCGCGGTAGCAACGCAATCCTGGGCGAACACGACGTTCGGTCCGGACGGGTTGAAATTGCTGGCGGAAGGTACGGCTGCGGACGCGGCGCTTGAAAAACTGCTGGCTGCCGACCGGGGCCGCGAGCATCGTCAAGTCGCCATTATCGACGCGGAGGGCCGCACGGCCGCGTTTACGGGAAATGGATGCAACGCTTGGGCCGGCCATCGGCAGGGAAAAAACTATTCGGTGCAAGGCAACATTCTGGCGGGCGAGGAGGTCGTCGAGGCGATGGCCAAGGCATTTGCAGAAAGCGAGGGCGAGCTAGGCAAGCGGCTGATCGACGC
>JAYZEI010000067.1:0-12601 GCA_036337375.1 Planctomycetota bacterium
CTCCCATGCCAACCGCACAGGTCTTGCAGGCATTTCTCGACCGCAGGGCTTTGTAAAACTTAAAGTAACCGCCCGCCTGGCGCGCCTTGCGCAGCGCGTATCGAATTGCGGGCCAGCCGCCGCCGGATTTGACTTTTCGCGCCAAGTTCGTTTTACCCCGGTGAAAACAGTGGCCGGTTGCCAAGACCTCGGTGCGCCACGGTCAGTTGGCCGATGTGCGTGTTCTCGTGAAGCGCCGCAAACAGCAGCAAGTGTCCCACGCACGGCGCACCGGCAATAGGGCTCATCTCGTCCGGTGCC
Organism: Planctomycetota bacterium; assembly: GCA_036337375.1. GTDB lineage: Bacteria > Planctomycetota > Planctomycetia > Pirellulales > UBA7805 > JAYZEI01. Next base: position 301 of record JAYZEI010000067.1, read on the forward strand.
GGCAGGGCCAGTTCTTCGTCGGTCAATCCGCCGATCATGTCGATCAACCGCTCCCGACGATCGCGAAAATAGACCAGTAACTCAGCCCGCGGGGGATAGTCGCTGCGATCCTCTCTCAACTGGCTGCCGAACCAGAACAGGTCGTCCCAACCGTCGGGCTTCGTCTCCAGATTCTCTCGGAAACAGGAAATGAACATATTGTCGGCCAAGCCCAGATGCCCCACGATCCAAGTGGCGTGATTGGCCTGCGGATGAACTTGGAAAAACCAGTCGTCGTCCGTCTCGAAAGATTCGAGAATCTGCTCCAGCAGCCCGCGGGCCCGCTTCAGCGCATACTGCGCGTGCAATTTGAGGTGCACTTTGCATCCTCCCTTATGTTTTGGCCGTTCACTTCCAACACATTCGATTGGCGAGGTTCCTGCTAAACCGCGGTGCCGCGACCCGGCCGAAGCTTCGACCTGCCAAGGTGGTTGCTGTTGCAAACCGGTCAATCCAGCGCGACCGTGACGGTCTTGTCCTCCAGATAGTTGTCCAACGCCTTCTCACCCAATTCGCGGCCGATGCCGGACATTTTGAAGCCACCGAACGGCGCGGCGGCATCAAATACGTCATAACAGTTGACCCAGACCGTGCCGGCTCGGACGCTGCCGGCAATCTGGTGCGCTTTGCCAATGTCGCGAGTCCAAACTGCCGCGGCCAACCCGTAAAACGTGTTATTCGCCCGATCGATAATTTCATCCATGTCTTTGAATTTCAAAATATTCATCACCGGGCCGAAAATCTCGTCCTTGGCAATCGCCATGTCGTCGGTGACGTTGCCAAACACGGTTGGCTCGATGTAATACCCCCGGTCACCCATCCGTTTTCCGCCGGTCAGGCACTCCGCACCCTCTTTTTCGCCCAATTCGATGTAGTGCATGATTTTGTCAAACTGCGCCTGGTCAACTTGCGGGCCCTGTTGCGTCTCCGGATCGAGCGGATCACCCAGTTTACGATCCTTGTTGTAATCGACGATCTTCTCAACGAATTTGTCGTGGACCGATTCTTCAACAAACAACCGGCTACCGGCGCAGCAGCACTGACCCTGGTTAAAAAACAGACCGAAATGCGCCCCGGCCACCGCCGCGTCCAAGTCTGCGTCGGCAAAGACGATGTTCGGACTCTTGCCGCCAAGCTCAAAAGTCAATCGCTTCAACGTCTCTGCGGCGTCGGCCATGATCGTCTGTGCCGTTTTGTATTCGCCCGTGAAAGCGATTTTGTCCACACCCGGATGTTTGACGATCGACGCGCCGGCCGTCGGCCCATAACCGGGTACAACGTTGATGACGCCGTCGGGAAATCCCGCCTTTTGCGCCAGCCGCGCCATCCGCAGACAGGTTAGCGGCGTCTGCTCGGCGGGCTTCATCACGATCGTGCAGCCCGCCGCCAGCGCGGGGCCCCACTTCCACGCGGTCATCAGCATCGGAAAGTTCCAAGGTATAATCTGTCCGGCAACGCCCAGCGGCTCGCGGCGCGTGTACGTAAAATAATTACCGCGGATCGGAATCGTCTTGCCGTGAATTTTGTCGGCCCAGCCAGCGTAATATCGCAGACAATCGATCGTCAGCGGTAAGTCGGCTGCCACCGCGTCGCTGATGGGCTTGCCGTTGTCGAGCGATTCCAGCGCGGCCAGCTCGGCGGCCTCTTCTGTAATCAGATCCGCCAGCTTGTTCAGCAACGCCCCGCGATCGCGTGCGTCCATTTCCGCCCAAGGACCGTTATCGAACGCATTACGCGCGGCCTCTACCGCCAAATCCACATCCGCGGCATCGCCTTCGGCCACCTGGCAAATCGGTTCCTCCGTCGCCGGGTTGATCGTGGCGAACCTCTGGCCGCTTTGCGATGGAACCCATTGGCCTCCGATGAAACACTCAGTCTGTCGAATTTGCGGTGCGGTAACGGTTTCAGCCGCGGTTGCCATGGGTCAACTCCTGGATCGAGATTGGGGAAAAAGAGCTTTTTTTCGTCCGCCGTAGCGGGTCACGAATAAACGGACTGGGGATGGATTCTAACGCTCCGATCGCCCGATTGGGAGGGCAAGGCAGTCGCCTAGCCTAACGCGGATTGCCGTTCCCGCTCGGCAGACGCCTCACCGACTCAATCGATTGCAGTTTGGTTTTTCATTAAATACACTTCCGTTTGCTGGCCGAATGGTATAATCTAGACGGAACGGGGTTGTGAGAAGCCTACAATTGGCGATGTCAAAATAGGGAGTTTAAACCGCAATGAGTGTCATGCTGACCGAACGGGCTGCCGGCGAAGTAAAAAAGGTGTTCGAAGATCAGAAGTTCGACCCCGAGTCGTTTTTTCTGCGAGTCGGGATTACGGCAGGCGGATGCAGCGGATTTAATTACTCGCTGCAGTTTGACAAAGAGTTTGACGAGACCAAGGACGCCAGGTCGCAACAGCATGGCGTCACCGTCGTTGTGGACAAGAAGAGCAATCTGTACCTGGACGGCACTGCAGTTGATTTCTACGACGGCCTGGAAAAGCGGGGGTTCACGTTTGAGAATCCGAACGCTGTGAAGTCCTGCGGCTGCGGCCATTCATTCCAAGCTTAGCGGTGAACGTCCCGATTCAAATTGATAACATAGAGGGCAACGCACGCCGCGTTGCCCTTTTTTTGTGGCCCCGTTCAATTTACCGCGACCACTGACTTCTCTTTGGTGTGAATCCCCTTTAAGGAAACGCCAGTCGTGACGAACGGCCGGATTGCCGACACCTTGGATCGCATTGGCGACCTGTTGGAATTTGAAGGCGCGAATCCGTTTCGCGTCCGCGCGTATCGCAACGGCGCGCGGGTACTGCGCGATTTAACCGAATCGGCAGCCGGCATCGTCGAACATCCTGATCAAAGGCTGATCGACCTGGATGGCATCGGTAAAGATCTGGCCGAGAAAATTGAGACCCTCGTCACAACTGGCGGCTTGCCCTTTCTGGACGAACTGCTCGAACGCATTCCTGAAAGCGTTCTGACGCTTTTGCGGGTTCCCAAACTTGGCCCCAAAAAAGCGGCCGTGCTCTACAACGAACTGCACATTGAGACGCTCGACCAGCTAAAGGCCGCCTGTCAGGCCGGCGAGGTGCAAAAACTAAAAGGTTTCGCCAAGAAGACCGAACAGGAAATTCTTAAAGGCCTTCCACATGCCGAACAGGCGGGCCAGCGACTCTATTGGGCCACGGCCGACGAGATCGCGCACGAGTTGCTGGCGCACATGCAACCTTGTTCGGACATCAACCAAATGGAGATGGCGGGCAGTTATCGACGCGGCCGCGAAACCGTGCATGACCTCGATCTTTTGGTCGATTCCGACAAACCGGTGGCCGTGATGGATCACCTCGGGCAGTTTGCAGGCATTACGGAAGTGATCGCCCGCGGCGACACCAAAATGGCGATTCGCCTCGATCGCGACAACTTTCAAATTGACCTCCGCGTCGTGCCGACGGAGTCATTCGGCGCAGCGCTGCAGTACTTCACCGGTTCGAAAGCACACAACGTCGTGCTCCGCGGCATGGCGAAAGACCGGGGGCTGAAGATTAATGAATACGGAGTTTACCGAGGCGACGAACAAATCGCCGGCGCCGTCGAAGCCGAAGTCTACGCCGCGCTGGAACTGCCCTGCTTCGTACCGGAACTGCGGGAGGCACGTCACGAGTTCGCCTGGGCCGAAGACGGCGAATTGCCCAGATTGATCGAACTTTCCGACATTCGCGGCGACCTGCACATGCATACCGACGAGACCGACGGAAGAAACACGCTGGAGGAGATGGCGGCGGCCGCCCAGCAGCGGGGTTTGAAATACATCGCCATCACCGACCATTACAAACGCGTAACTATGGCTAACGGACTCGACGCCCAGCGGCTGCGCAGCCAATTTAAAAAAATCGACCGGGTCAACGACGAAGCCTCCGGCATCAAAGTGCTCAAGGGCATCGAAGTCGACATTCTCGAGAGTGGCGAACTCGATCTACCCGACGATGTCTTAGCCGAAGCGGACTGGGTGATTTGCAGCATCCACTATGGCCAGAACCAGCCTCGGGGGCAGATCACCGACCGCATCCTCGGCGCCATCGAGCATCCGCACACATCCGCCATCGCCCATCCGACCGGCCGGCTGATCAACAAGCGGGAGCGATACGATCTCGATCTCGAAGCAGTGATGCGAGCCGCCGCCGCGCACGGGAAATTATTGGAATTAAATGCCCACCCCATGCGTCTGGACCTGGACGATGTGGCCTGTGCGGCGGCTAAATCAAACGGCGTGCCGATCGTCATCAACACCGACGCACACCGCGCCGCAGACCTCGACAAAATGCGGTACGGCATCCTGCAAGCGCGCCGCGGGGGACTTACCAAGGAAGACGTCGCCAATACACATACCTGGCCGCAGATGCAGAAATTGATCGGGAAAACTTAAGGCCGCCTAAAGAATTTGAAGGGCTCCACCTGCCTCCCGCGGTAACGAACACCACCCGCCAGCCCGCGCGTCTTTGAGGAAACCGAGCCGACCGATCGGCCCGCAGGGTGCGATTATGCTTTCTCGCTTCTGGCCGAACTCCGGCCCGTTGACCCCTTTGAGATTTGCGACCATACTCCACCGCTTGTTTGATCCAGCCCCCGACGTTTCTGCACGAACTACGACCGATGAAAATCCACGAGTTTCAAGCCAAACAACTTCTCCGCGAAGCGGGCGTCCCCGTCCCGCAGGGAATCGTCGCCACAGCAGCCGAACAGGCGGCGGCGGCGTTCGCGGAGTTGGGCGGAAATTTTGCCGTTATTAAATCACAGATTCACGCCGGCGGCCGCGGCAAAGGCACCACCAAAGACAACCCCGACCAGCACGGCGTGCAACTTGTCAGAAGTGCCGACGAGGCAGCCACCGTCGCCGAAAATCTTCTTGGACATGAACTTGTCACGATACAGACCGGCCCGGAAGGGCAGATGGTACGCCAGGTCTTGGTCGAAGAAGGCTGCGATATCGCCCGGGAACTTTACCTCGGCATCGTCGTCGATCGCGCCCTGGGCCTGCCGGTGCTGATGGTCTCGACCGAGGGCGGGATGGAGATCGAAAAAGTCGCCGCCGAAACGCCCGAGTTAATTCACAAAGAACACTTTGATCCGGCATCCGGCCTGGAAGATTTTCAAGCACGAAAGCTGGCTGCCAAACTCGGTCTGGCTGCCGCAAGCGTGCGCTCGGCCACCAAATTCATGCAGAACCTCTGCCGCGTCTTCGTCGCAAAGGACTGCAGCCTAGCCGAAGTTAACCCGCTGGTCGTAACCGGCAGCGGTGAATTATTGGCCCTGGACGCGAAGATGACATTCGACGACAACGCCGAATTTCGGCATCCAGAATTGGCCGAACTGCGCGACGTTACGGAAGAAGATCCCTACGAACTGCGGGCCGGCACAGCGGGACTCAGCTATGTGAAACTCGACGGCAACATCGGCTGCCTCGTCAACGGTGCCGGATTGGCCATGAGCACCATGGATTTAATCAAATTGCATGGAGGTGAACCGGCCAATTTCCTCGATGTCGGAGGCGGCGCGAACGTCGACCAGGTGACCGAGGCATTTCGCATTTTACTGGATGACAAAAATGTCAAAGCCGTGTTGGTCAACATCTTTGGCGGCATCATGCGGTGCACGACGATTGCCCATGCGCTGGTCGAGGCGGCCAAGACTGTCGGCTTCACCGTGCCGCTGGTCGTTCGCCTCGAAGGAACCGAAGTCCAAGAAGGGCGTAAAATGCTAGAGGAAAGCGACGTCGATCTGATTACCGCCACCGACCTGACGGACGCCGCACAAAAGGTCGTCGCCGCGGCCACATAAACGCCCCCTCCCCTCGATCAAGCAGAGGCAACAACAACCCGTCGCACCACCTCGGTCCTCTTTATCCGTTGAGAGAAAATCAAAATCTGTCTTCCACCGTCTAAAATCTCATGAGCATTCTGATTAACAAACAGACCCGTGTCCTTTGCCAAGGCATCACCGGACGCGTCGGGGAATTCCACACCAAAGGCTGCCTCGAATATGGCACCCAGATTGTCGCCGGTTGCACTCCCGGCAAAGGCGGTGAAACCGTCGAAGGCGTTCCTGTTTTCGACACCGTCGAACAAGCCGTTGCTGAAACCGCCGCCAATGCGACGATGATTTTTGTACCGCCGGCGTTCACCGCCGACGCAATTCTCGAAGCCGTCGACGCGGGGATCGGTGTCATCGTGGCGATTACCGAAGGTGTTCCTGTTCTCGATATGGTGAACGTCTACGATGTCGTCAAGGATAGCGACTCGGTACTGATCGGCCCCAACTGTCCCGGCCTGATCACTCCGGAAGAGTGCAAGATCGGCATCCTGCCCGGCTACATTCACAAGAAAGGCAGCGTGGGCGTCATCAGCCGTAGCGGCACACTGACCTACGAGGCCGTATGGCAGCTTTCTAATGTGGGACTGGGCCAGTCCACCTGCGTGGGACTGGGTGGCGACCCGATCGTCGGTACATCGTTCATCGATTTATTGCAACTGTTTCAGGCCGACGGAGAAACGGAAGCGATCTTGATGATGGGTGAAATCGGCGGCACCGCCGAAGAGGAGGCCGCCGAATTCGTCAAAGGCCACGTCACCAAACCCGTGGCGGCCTTTATCGCCGGCCGCACCGCGCCGCCGGGCAAACGTATGGGCCACGCCGGGGCGATTGTCTCGGGCGGCAAGGGCACCGCCGCAGAAAAAGTCGCCGCGCTTCAGGCCGCCGGCATCGAAGTCGCCGAAAGCCCCGCCGACATGGGCGCGGCCGTGCAGCGGGCAATGAAGAACGCTTAGGCAAGCGGCCCGCGTCAAGCCTATGAACACAGCCAGTTGAGGAACATTTCCTGCTGGGCCTTCTGAAAGCGCCTGGTGTCGTCGGCGGAAAGCACAACCGGGGCCAGCAGGACGAAACATCCGCAGCAGCCGGCGTCACGAACCGCTCGCCTGAGAAACCGAGCGAGCGGGAGAATCGACGACGCTAGTAGGTCAGGCCCACTCGCAGCATCAGTGAATCTTTGGGGTCGAAATCAAAATCGTTGAAGTAATAATCGAGTTCACGTTCCCAAACGTAACCAACCTCGGCAAATCCCTTCAGGCCATAATGACCTTTCCATTCAATTCCCAAAAGCAGGCGATAGTCGCTGTATTCCACTTCGTCGCTGGCCACGACGCCCGCACCTCCGGGATCGCGGGTAACCGTCCAACAGCCGCCGCCGAATTCGCCGGCCACATACCACCAGACGTCGTAGGTCCGCCACGACGGAAGCCGCCAAGCAAGCTTCGGATTTGGGAACAAAAGTTCCCAGCGGACACTGCCCTGAGGTCCTTGCGGAGTCCAGATCACACCGCCGACAGGCAACAGTTTAATACCGAGCCTGTCGAGATAGGCCACGCCGGCCCGCCACTCGTGCGTATCGGTCGTTCGCCAAACCGCGACGCCGCGGCCCATGAAACGAATACTCTCCTCCCGGACATTATTAAAATCCGAATAGATGCCAACACGAACGCCCAAGTCCGCGCTCACGCTGCGGGTAACCTGCGGCCGCCAGGCAACGTCGACAAACGCATCGTAGAGCGATCCCGGAAGGTCCGCACCGGTGGCAGTACTTGGCCCCTCAGTGAGATGCGTGGCGAAACCGGGCGTTACCAATAGCGGCGCGTTTTGATTGAACAAAAACGGGATCAGAAAAGTGCCGCTGAATTCCAGCGAGTTGAACTGCAGCCCGTTTGCCGAACCGCCATCGATGTACGTGTACTTAAATCGAATATGCTGGAGAAATTTTGGCGCCCATTGTCCGAACGGCGCGGTGGCATAGATCGGTTGATAGTTCGGGTTCACCGACGGTGGCGGTGAGTAAGGGTCTGTTACGTAGGGCGACGAAACTCCGCCGCCTTGAACGGGCGCGGTGGGATCGGCGTAGGGATCGAAACTGGGTGTTGCCGGAAGAGGTGTCGTCGTCGGTGGTGAAACCGTCGCGCTCGGCGGCGGGGTGACGGCCGGCAGGTTCGGCGCTGGAGTGACGGGCTGCGACACGGCGGTCGGCGCAGTTGTGCCAATCGGCGTTGGGAACCGCATGACGGGCGGGGTAATCTGCGCATCACCCGTCGCCGCGACCACAAAGACCGCGGTGGCGATTAGTCCGGCGATGAATGCTCTGGTGACGGGCACGAGCGGCCTCGCTGGCAAACGGCACGTATTAAAAGAAGAAGGGGGCAGCGTCGATATCAATCTGGGAGCCGCCGGTCAAGTTCAGTTGTCCGATGCAGTGCTATCGCGGTGCCGTTTGATGCGGCCGGCAGGAAAAGGCACGGAGTCGGCAGTCGAAGCCGCAGACTCAACGGTTTAGCTCGCCGTTTGCTGCTTGGAGGCAGCCGACCGGCGCCGCCGTTTGCGGCTTTGCGGTTTGACGCCTGTGATACAAATTTCTTGCCGCTGAAAGCTGAGCTGGCGGGCCCGCACGCGGCGGTAGCCCCAACCGCGCACTTCGGCCACGAATTCTGGAACCTGGTCGGCAAGGCCCCAGTGCGCGAACTTCAGATTCATGACGAGGCCACGAATATGTACCAGACGGTGCGTCACAATGTCGCGGACGCAGGCCAACGTGCAGTCCGGGGCGATATTCATGTCGGCAACCAACCATTGGAACTCTTGAAACTCGCGGCGACGCAAATCCGAGCCGCGCTGCTTGATGTGGCGAAATTCGCGGTGCTGCATAATGCGTGGATCAACGTCGGCCGGGTCGATGCCCGTGACGCGGAGCCCCCGCTCGAGAAGAGCCTGGCTGGCGCCGCCGGGAGCGCAGCCGATTTCGACGCACCGCTGTCCGGGTTTAGCCGGAAGATTCGACCAGTCGAGGGCTTCGGACATCTTAAGGTAAGCGCGTGAAATCATCTCGTCCGGCGGCGGCCCGGGCCAGATTCCGCCCGGCCAGCACTGCGTGCGGCGCGTCACCTGATGAATCCCGATCCACCATTCGTGCGGGCCGACCAATATGCAGTCCAAAACCCGGTCGCCCTGCCGCGTCTGGCCGCCGAGATCTGCCCCGCTACCGTCGGGCGCAGCCCGCATGATCGCCTGGCCAGCGGCAACCGCAAGATCGTCGACGCCCGGTTCAAAACCGCGATGCCCCGGTGAGGCAATATCGCGGGGCCAGACGTGCAGCCGGTCGACTTGCTCGTCGGCGGCGACCCGCCAGACATCCGCGGCCAAGGCTTCGGTCGCACTGCCGTCCGCCTTGCCGAGTACCCGCCCAAACGACCTGGCGAACGAAGCGTCCAGCCAAAAGTCGTCGGCGACACGGGACGAATCGGGACGTTTGAACGTCAGAAAACCGGGCCGGGAGTACGAGAACCGTAAATCGGGATGCCCCCGCGCGAGTTCGTCTTTCACGGCCGCTTCCGCGCCAACTTGACAGGTCACAAAGATAAATTGCCGCTCACCGCTCACCGCTACCATCCACTTCGCCCCCTTGCTATTCTGGCACAACGACCGCGACACCGCGATGGGTGGCGGCCGGGAACCGTGCCACCAGATCGAGCCCGACCGGGTCGGAGCTGCGCCCGCGGAAGACCAAACCTACCGACCGAGAGCCAACACATGAACAGCGACTTTTCCACCTACTGCGTTTCGCCGCCCGACTTTGAGCAAGTCGCGGCCCAGTACGCCGAGTTTCATCTGGCACTTGATTCAGAGCCGGATGCTGACAGGTGGCGCCAAGCGATCGCCGGCTGGGACAAGCTGCGCCGAGAGTTGTACGAATGGGAGGCCGTGACTGAAATTAGATTCACGCAAGATACGAAAAACAAAGATTATAAATCGGCCAAAGAGCATTGCGACCGGTTGCGGCCGAAGCTGACCGACCTGAACGTGACGCTGAAGCGGCGATTGCTGAACGCGCCGGTCCGCCAATTTATTGAGCGCGAATTCGGCGGTCATGTCCTTGATCTTTGGCAATGCGACATCGCCTCGTTCGATCCCGTCATTCACGATGACTTGATCCGCCAAAGCGAACTGGAGGCGGAATACACCGAGCTGCTGGCGTCGGCAAGTTTCGACTTTCAAAACGAAACACTGACGCTGTCACAAATCGGCAAGTTCGCGGAACACGCCGACCGCGACGTCCGCCACGATGCGACCCGGCTGCGAACCGCGTGGTTCGTCGACAACCAGGAGCAACTGGACCGTATTTATGCCGACCTGGTCCGCCTACGCGACGGCATGGCGCACAAATTGGGTTACGACAATTTCGTCGGACTGGGCTACCAGTGGATGCACCGTGTCGATTACGACGAAAACGACGTCGACGTTTTTCGCAATCAGGTCCGCGATCACGTCGTGCCGCTCTGCGTCGAACTCAAACAGCGGCAGGCCGCGGCGCTGGAGGTGGACCCGCTGATGTTCTGGGACGAAGCGCTGCACGATCCGCGCGGCAATCCCGCCCCGCAGGGCGACCACGATTGGATGGTGGACCGCGCCCGGGAGATGTTCCGGGCGCTCGGCAGCGGGATGGACGACTTTTTCGCCACCATGTGCGATCGAAACCTGATGGACCTGAAATCGCGGGACGGCAAGGCCGGAGGAGGTTACTGCGATGGACTGCCGATGCTTGGCATGCCGTTCATCTTTGCGAACTTTAACGGCACCAAAGGCGACGTCGAAGTTTTCACGCACGAAATGGGGCACGCGTTTCAAAACTATTCCAGCCGCCACCTGCCGTTCGTCGATTTGATCTGGCCGACGTCCGAGGGCGCCGAAATCCACTCGATGTCCCTCGAGTTTTTGACGTGGCCCGAAATGGAGCGATTCTTCGGCGACGAGGCGGCGCGGTTTCGACAAATCCATTTAGCCGGCAGCATTTCGTTTTTGCCGTACGGCGTGGCTGTCGATCACTTTCAACATCTGGTCTACAAGGAACCGGACGCCACGCCCGAACGGCGTAACGAAATGTGGCAGGATCTCGAACGAACCTATCTGCCTTGGCAGAACTTCGGCGATTTACAGTTTGAATCGGGCGGACGCCGCTGGCAGGCAAAGCAGCACATCTACAACTCGCCGTTCTACTACATCGATTACACACTCGCGCTGACGTGCGCGATGCAGCTGTGGCTCCGTGCCGAAGAAGATCTCGGCGCGGCGATGCAAACGTACGTCGCACTGTGCCAACGGGGCGGTTCTGCCCCGTTTCGCGAATTGGTGCAATCGGCCGGCTTGAAAACGCCGTTCGAAGCCGGCTGTCTGACCGCCGTCGTTGAGGCCGCCCGCAAATGGCTGGATGCCGCGGCGTAGGACTTTTTTAGCCCGTGTGAGCCACAAATCGTATTCGATTTTCCAGGCCTGTTTAGGACTCGGCGTTCGAGTATTGTTTTCAACCGATCCGCTGCGAAGGAAATCGTCGTGAAACCAGATCTTTTGCAAACGATCTTTCGAAGCGGGCGATTACGGTGCCCCGATTGCGGCGAGGGAAAAGTCGCGAAAAATTGGCGAGAGACAAATGAGAAGTGTCCTAAATGTGGATTTGATTTTTGTGTTGAAGGTGGCTTCTATCTTGGGTCGATCTACCTCAACTATGGATTTCTTGCCGTCGTTTCGCTTACCGTGGGAATGCCCGCTGTTTGGTTCGGTTACGTGACCGAATGGGTGGCAGTAACCGTTGGCTTGATTGATTTCATTCCGATGTCCATATGATTTTTTCGTTACGCCCGTAGCCTATGGCTTGGATTTGGATATTACATCGACCACACTGTCCGCGATGGTCGTCGTCACGACTTGCTGGGAAGTGAGTCACAAATTCGGCGCGAGACCGATCTCGAACCGAGTCAGGAGTCAATCGAAGCCATTTGCTATTTTTGTCACAGACGATTTTCGTGTGCAAAGTTCCAGCCGGCTTCTTGGATCGAATGCCCCATTTGCAAGGAGCGGATTTTCATAACTCGTAAGTGAGGCACGCTACCAACTTTTTTCTCCGTCACCCGATTCGACGTGTATCCTGTCGGCTGATACAACTGAATGTGGAAGTTATTTGGAAACTCAGGACTGAGTTTCGCATAGCAGTTTCGCACAGCAGTAGAATTGATGCCAAAATGGCCAGCGACACAAAACCAAGCACGGACCATACAGCCGCACTGCAGTTCATTCGTGAAGTTCGTGAACGTGTCGCGACGATTGTCGTCGGGCAGGAAGTGGTGGTCGAGCGACTCTTGATCTCGTTGTTCACCGGTGGCCATCTGCTGCTGCAAGGTG
>JAYZEI010000068.1:0-11202 GCA_036337375.1 Planctomycetota bacterium
GATGACAGACAAACGACCGATTCGCCACGACCGTTAACGGTACATTTTCAAACTCCGCCACGATCGCCGAAACCACATGGCCAAACCAAAACGCATTGTCTCACTGATTTCTAGCGGAACCGAAATTCTCTATGGCCTCGGTTTGGGAGACCGGGTTGTGGCGGTCAGTCACGAGTGCGATTTTCCGCCGGAAGCCGCCGATAAGCCGCGAGTCACCGTTTCTCGCATCGACGATTCGGCGGCCAGCGGTGCCATCGACGAGCAGGTTCGGCAGAAGTCCAAAGCGGGCGAACCGCTCTACGGCATCGACGAGGCGGCGATCGCGCGGCTCGCGCCGGAATTGATTGTCACTCAAGCTCAATGCGACGTCTGCGCGGTCAAGTACGATGACGTCGTTGCCGCCGTCGAACGGATCAATCCGCAACAACCGCCGCCGATCATTTCACTGAGCCCCACGTCGTTGAATGATATCCTCCAAGACATCCGTCGCATCGGCCAGGCCGCCGACTGCCGCATGGAAGCGGAAGCCTACGTCGCCGCGCTCCGCAATCGCATTACCGCCGTGCAATCAACACTTGCGGACCTGGCGAATTCCGACCGGCCGCGGACGGCGATCCTTGAGTGGATCGACCCGCCCATGCTGGCCGGCAACTGGATGCCGGAACTGCTGGAACTGGCCGGCGGCAGCTGCCCGCTGACGATACCCGGAAAGCACAGTGCATCTATCGAATGGAAGAACATCGTCCATTTCGATCCCGAGGTCATCGTCGTTGGCCCCTGTGGTTTCGATCTCAATCGGACGCTGGAGGAGGCGCGGATGCTATCGGGCTTTGAAGACTGGCCGAGCATCACCGCCGTGGGGCAAGGCCGCGTATTCGCCGTCGATGGGAATGCCTATTTCAATCGCAGCGGCCCGCGCATCGTCGACAGCCTGGAGCTGCTTTCGCATCTGTTGCATCCGAATCGATGCGCGGCTTCCGTCGGCGTCAAAAACGGATTCCGCATAGTCCCGCACGAAGGGTCCCGGTCGGCATAGCGGACTTTTTGGTAATTATTCCGCGGCCGATTGCGGCGAATAACTCCAGACGAGGTCGCCCATTTCGGGGTTCAAACCGCCTTCATCCGTCAAGACTACCTTTCCGCGATCATCCTTCTGGTTCCAGCCGACTCCGTAGAGCTGATAGCGGCCCTCCTTATCGGCTTTGTAAAGGTACGGTTTACCGGTGTAGACATCGCGGGGAAGCGGCGATTTCAGCTCGGCCAATTGTGCGGGATATTTTTTCTGTTCCATTCGATGCTGCTCCAGCAGGCAGGCAATACGCGCATGATCCACGGCCGTTTGTCCCCAGCCAATTCTGTTTGCAACCTTACCGATTCCAGGTATTAGCATGCCGCTGAGCATGTCGTAGATAGGAAAATTCGCCGCCGCTCGCCGCTTAATTTCCGCTTCGAGATTCGCCTCGATATCAGGGTGGATGCGCCGTACCTTGGTATCGATGATGCGCTGGGTAAATCTCACGTGCATCTCGTTGAGCCGACTCTGGTTTTGGAGTATCCAACCGTGAGGAGGCAATCCGATCTTAAAGTTTTCAATCGCCAAATTGTTACCCGTCTCATTTAAAATTCCGCTCAACGCCTTTGGGTTGCTGGCCAGTTGGTCGACGGCCAGATTGGCAAAGTCGCGTTCGCCCAGCATGGAGATGCGGTAGCCTTCCAACAGATCAATGGCCGCCAGTTGCTTCTCGATCACGGCCAGTTGTTCCGCGTTCCATTTTTCTCCCTTTAATCCTTCCCATACGGGTTGAAGCGCTAATTGCAGGGAGGCAATCCGTATCAGTTGGGAAATAAGCGTAGGTTCGTCCCCGACGCTTTCGGCAAGAAACAGGCACATCCGGACGTCGGCTAGGCAGGATTCTGAATCATCATTCCCGAGATGAGCCAATGCCCGCAGGGTAAAGCTTCTTACAAAACGTCTGATAGGAGCCAGGTGAGATAGCAACATGGCGAAATGGGCCTCGTACTTAATGTCGTATCGGCAAAGAGGCCGTTCCTTGGCGGCCCGGGTGAGCTCGGTCATGGTGGCTTCAAATTTCCCGAGAGCCGACAGAACATCGGCCGCCGGGTCGCCCGCCTTCTCCGGATGCGGCCAGCCTTCCTCTTCCCGGAAAAATTTTTGCCACGCGGCCAGGTCGGCAGGCTGTCCCACCACCCAACGGCCAAAATCGGGCCGCCGACTTCCCTCGATCTTCATCAGGTTTTGCGCTTGCTCATGTTTTTGAGGATCACGAGGAGTGGCTTCCGTTAGGGCGTCGTTCCAATTGTGTTCGAGTAGCGGTTTGAGCAGCGGGATGTGGGCAAAGTTTTTCTCGGTGGGAACTGGCTTGGGGATCACCTGCTTGTAATCAAACACTTCACCTTTGGCCTCCCATTCCTGTTTGAAATTCTCCCAAGCCTGTTCACCCCGATAGTCCTCCACAACATGGATAAGAATGCCGCCCGCGAACTGAAGAATGAACAGTCCCATCAATCCGTAGGCGCAGCGGCTAAGCCATTTATTTTTTTCTTTCAGTGGGCGCAGCAACAGATAGCCGGCAGCCGTGGCGATCAGCGGCGTCGCAATGAATGTAAAGGCCGCCGCGCCGCGGGACGGTGCATTATCGAACAGGAGAATGACAAAAATAATGATGGGAGTGGAACAGACTCCTAAAAAAAGGAGCGCGATCCCCGAGGCCGTCTTAAATTTGTTCATGAAATGATCTGCCGATGTGCAAAGGACCGGGCCAGTCTACACCTTAGGTTCGACGTGCTCTAGCCTGAAGCGGACAAAGCGGCGATCGCAAACGCAGCCTCCGGCAAGCCGCCGCTTGGCGAGATCAGCGAGCCTTAGGTTTTGCCGAACCGCTCGCTGACGCATATAAAAAAACCGCCTCGGCTCGGTACCTTAGGCGGCGTTGGCAATGCCATCTCGCCGAGAGCGCCGAAAACTCGATCCCGCGGCGTGGTCGACGGCGGGTGGCCAGCGGACTACCGCCAATTACAATGAGAGCCGTGATTGACTGATGGTGGTTCGCTTCGGCCGGAGGTTTCGCATGGTGCCGCGGTTCTTATTTTGTTCGCTCGTTGGACTGGCCGTTATTGACTGTGGCTCGGTGCCATCCGGATTCGCCAGCCAAGCCGGTCGTCCGTCCAACATCATTTTTATCATGGTTGACGACCTGGGCTACGGCGACCTGGGCTGCTATGGCCAGAAGGTGATTCGCACGCCCAACATCGACAGGCTGGCCGCCGAGGGAATGCGATTTACCGATTTTTACGCCGGCAGCACCGTTTGCGCGCCGTCGCGTTGTGTGCTGATGACAGGCCTGCATACCGGGCATTGCTACATTCGCGGCAACGGCAAGGTCAACATACGGCCCGACGACGTAACGGTGGCCGAAGTCGTCAAAAAATCCGGCTACGCAACCGGCCTCTGCGGCAAATGGGGACTGGGCCACGAAGGGTCCGACGGCCTGCCGACACGGCAGGGGTTTGATCTGTTTTACGGCTACCTCGACCAACATCACGCGCACAACTACTATCCAACATTTCTGGTCCGCAATGAACAGCGCGTCCCGTTGAAAAATGTGGTTCCACAAGAGGGTGGGTGGGGCCAGGGTGTGGCAACCAAAAAGGTCGAATACAGCCACGACTTGATCATGAACGAAGCGCTGCAGTTCGTCTCCGACAACAAAAACAAACCGTTTTTTCTCTACCTGGCGCTGACGATTCCGCACGCCAACAACGAGGCCGGAAACAAGGGCATGGAGGTGCCGGATCTGGGCATCTACGCCGAACGGGATTGGCCCGCGCCGCAAAAGGGACACGCGGCCATGATCACCTATATGGACCGCGACATTGGACGGTTGGCGGAAAAACTGAAACAACTCGGTATCGACAACGATACGCTCGTGATGTTCACCAGCGACAACGGCCCGCACAGCGAAGGCGGCGGAAAGAGCGCTTTCTTTGATTCCAACGGCCCCTTGCGCGGCCAGAAGCGCGACTTGTACGAGGGCGGCATTCGCGTACCGCTAATCGCCCGTTGGCCCGGACGGGTCAAGGCCGGTTCCACCAGCAGCCACATCGGCGGTTTCTGGGACGTATTACAAACCTGCGCCGAACTGGCCGACGCCGAACCGCCGTCCGGCCTGGACGGCATTTCGTTCGCACCGACATTGCTGGGGAAAGGGAACCAACAACAGCACGAATACATATACTGGGAGTTCTTCGAACGCGGTGGCAAACAGGCCGCACGACATGGAAAGTGGAAGGCCGTGTTGAATTTTGGTAAGGCGACGGAACTCTACGACCTGTCGAGGGACATCGGCGAAAAAAACAACCTCGCCGCCGATCACGCCGGCGTCGTCGCCAAGCTGGAAGGCTACATGAAGTCCGCCCGCACGAATTCGGAATTGTGGAAGTTGCCGGCCGCAAAAAAACGCGGGCCGAAGTAACCCGGCAACGCGTCCAAGAGACTAGCGCGAGGCAACCAGCTGCTTGCCGTCTCTTTCCGCGCGGCGATCGGCGATGATTTGTTCCTGGATACTGACCGGAACGCGGCGGTAGCGGACGAATTCCATGCTGAACGTGCCCTGCCCTTGCGTCATGCTCCGCAGGTCGGTGGAGTAGCCAAAGGTCTCCGACAGCGGCACCTCGGCTTCGATTTTGGCTGTGTTTCCCATCATCTCCGTGCCCAGGATCATGCCGCGGCGGCTGTTCAATTCGCCCGCCACCGGACCTTGATACTCGCCGGGAACTTCCACTTCCATTTTCATTACCGGCTCAAGCAATATGGGCTTGGTCTTTAGGAACGTCTCGCGAAAACAATTACGGGCCGCGATTTGAAAGGCCATGTCGCTGCTGTCGACTTCGTGGTACGAACCGTCTTCGAGCACGCTGCGGACCAGCACCACAGGATATTCGGCCAGCGGGCCCTTATCCATCGCCGCGCGAAATCCCTTATCAACGCTGAGAATATACTCTTTGGGAATACGGCCACCGACGATCGAGTCCTCGAACAGGTAGTTCTCCTCCTCGTCATCGGGCAACGGCTCAATGTAGCCCTTGATATGCGCGAACTGCCCCGCACCGCCGGTTTGCTTTTTGTGGCGGTAATCAAAACTGGCGCTACGCGCAGCGGTTTCTCGGTAGCTCACTTTCGGCGGGCCCACCTTGACCGCCACTTTGTATTCACGACGTATCCGCTCGATATAAATCTCTAAATGCAATTCGCCCATGCCGGCGATTACGGTTTCGCTCGTTTCTTCGTCGGTCGACACCTGGAATGTCGGGTCTTCTTTCCGAAACCGGGCGAGCGCCTTGCCCAGCTTGTCGCCGCCATCGCGTGCCAACGGCTGGATCGCCACCTTGATCACGGGCAGCGGCACAAAGATACTCTCCAGCGCGCAAAACTTCGGGGCCGCCGCATACGTGTCGCCACTAGCGGCATCGACACCCGTCACCGCGACAATATCGCCGGCCGACGCGCAATCAATCTCCTCGCGCTTGTCGGCGTGCATCCTCAGGATGCGGCTGACTCGGTCCTTGCGACCGGTCCGCTGGTTGAAATACTGCGAGCCCTTTTCAACCGTGCCCTGGTAGATCCGCATGAACGTCAGTTGGCCGAACGGATCATCCACCAATTTGAAAGCCATGGCGACCATTTCTTTCGCCGGATCAACGGCCAGCGGAATCTGCTGCTCGGGGTCGTCATACGCCATCGCTATCTTTTCCCGCTCCGCGGGCGCCGGGAGATAACGGCAGACGGCATCCAACAGCGACTGGACACCCTTGTTGCGGAAAGCCGTACCGAGAAACACGGGCGTGACGTCCAATGACTGCACCGCGTCTTTCAGTAGGCGATGCACCAATTCTTCGGGTACCGATTCTTCGGCTAGCAACAACTCCATCAGCTCGTCGCTATAGATCGACAGCGCTTCGAGCATTTGCTGCCGTGCCGCGACAGCTTCATCCACAAGCCGGTCTGGAATCGGCGCCTCGCGCACCGTTTCGCCGTTTTTGCCCTCGAAGTAATTCGCCTTCATCGTCACCAGATCAACGATGCCCTCAAACTCGTCCTCGGCACCGATCGGCAGTTGCATCAAGAACGCATCGCACTCCATCTTTTCGCAAAGTTGCCGCACGACACGCTGCGGATCCGCGCCGGTGCGGTCCATCTTGTTAATGAATGCCAGACGCGGCACGTGATACCGCTTCATTTGCCGGTCGACCGTCAGCGACTGCGACTGCACGCCGCCAACCGCGCACAGCACCAGTACCGCGCCGTCGAGCACGCGGAGACTCCGCTCAACCTCGACCGTGAAATCGACGTGCCCCGGTGTATCGATCAGGTTAATTGTGTTGCCCCGCCACTGAACCGATGTGGCGGCACTGGTGATCGTGATGCCGCGCTCGCGTTCCAGATCCATATGGTCCATGGTCGCGCCGCCCCCTTCGCCACGGACCTCCTGAATGCGATGAATACGACCGGCATAAAACAGGATGCGTTCGCTGAGAGTCGTTTTGCCCGAATCGATGTGGGCCGAGATACCGATATTTCGCAAATTCCAAACGTTCATCTTTACAGTCCAACACAAATACCGCCGCGGTTACGGCAGAGGGGCGGCCAAATTCAACGCGGTGCGGGCGTCACGGCCAGGAGGGATGATCGGCCAGCGGACATCCGTCCGCCGGAGGGAGCCAACTGATCCATACTAAGCGCTCATCGGCCTCCGGAACAGAGCGAAACCAACCTTTTAACGAATCTTTAAGAAATCGGACCGCCGTGGGGTATCTCGAACGTTAAAACGAGAACCCTCGGCTGGAGCCGCATTTTCCACACCCCATATGCCCTCGCCACTGACGACTATTGACGACGGGGACCGGCTTGCGGCGGCGCGGCGACTCGATCGGTTGGAAACGCCTCCCCTCGCTCATACTGGGCCAGTTCCGCCCGCAAGCGGCCAAGAACGGCGTCCGAGGCATCGGTGGCGGCCAGAGATATCGCCTTTTGCTGAACCGCAACTGCCTCGCCAAAGGCTCCGGCGGCAGCGTGTCCCGCGGCAAGTGTTTCGTAGTATTGAAATCCGGGATCGCCCGCCAGTTCAATGGCCCGCTCGGCGAACGACACGGCCCGCTTTGAATCGCGATAGCGAATGTCGGTGCAGGTAGACATCATCCAGGCGACTCCGCGGTACGCCGCGGCCGACTGTTTGTCCAGTTTTAGCGCCTTGCGGAAGTCCGCTGCCGCCTCAGCATAATTGCCGGCTCCGCTGTACACATCGCCGCGACCAACATGTGCGGCAGCGTTTGAGGTATCTAATTCGATCGCCTGCGTATAGTCGTGCAACGCCTGTTCGGCCTTGCCCTGTTGACGATAAGCGGCCGCGCGGGCGAAATAAAAACCGGCGTCCCGCGGCGACACCGCGATGGCAGCCTCGTAGTCGGTAATCGCCGCGGCGACGTTGCCCAGCGCCATCTGAGCTTCGGCACGATTGAACCAGGCGTTGGCGAATTTGGGCTTCAGCTCGATCACTTTGGTAAAATCCTTCAGCGCCTTCGCCATTTCGCCGCTTACCGCGTAGCTGACGCCCCGGTTGTGACGCGATTTCCAGTGCTCGGGATTCAGTTCGACAGCCTGTTCGAACTGAGCCAGCGCTGCTGACTCGCGGTCTTTCTCAAGTTGCACTTCTCCCGTTTTGTTGTGTGCCCAACTTTTAAGCTGTTTGGCGTAGTCCGCGTACTTTGGCGTTAACGCTTCCGACCGCAGCGCACGGTCGAGCAAGTAGATGATGGCGGCGAAATCGCCTTCGCTCTTGGCAACAGCCGCCCGCTTGTGCGCGTGCAGCACAAATTCTTTGGCCGTCGGCGATTTTTTTTTCGCTGCCGGAGCAGGTTCATCGGCGGCAGTACTCCGCACCGTCGCAAACAGCGCCGCAGACAGCGCGAAAGAAACTAAAACCACTAAAGCGTTCCATCGCTTCATCGTATTCGCTCCATCGAATTCCAGGGGTCCGGGGTGAGGATTCGGTGGCGAGAAATTCGCCACCACGGTCCCCCCGCTCCTACTTAGGCTCGGTCATACTCATCGGATCAAGTGCCTCGGCGAGCTGGTCTTCGGGCAATACGTTTTGCTCCAGGCACAATTCGCGAATTGTCTTGCCGGTTTTAAATGCCTCCTTGGCCAAGGCTGCGGCTTTTTCGTAGCCGATGTACGGGTTCAAGCTAGTGACCATCGACAGACTCTTTTCAACGGCCGCTTCACAGGCCTCAACGTTCGCTTCCATATCCGCCGCGCAAAAATCGACGAACGCGTTCGTCGCACTGCTAAGCAAACCAATGCTCTCCAGCGTCGTCTGCCCCATCACAGGCATCATGATGTTCAATTGAAACTGCCCGCCTGTCGCGCCGCTAAAGGCGACTGTCTGATCGTTGCCCATCACCCGCGCGGCCACTTGCATCATGCTCTCACACATGACCGGGTTGACCTTGCCCGGCATGATTGAGCTGCCGGGTTGGAGATCAGGAATCTGCACTTCGTAGTAGCCGCAACGCGGTCCTGCACCCAGCCAACGGATGTTATTTGCCACGTTAAATAGCGTTGTGGCGATCGCACGCACCTGTCCGTGCGATTCAACCAGGCCGTCCCGCTGGGCATTGCCTTCGAAATGATTGACCGACTCGACAAACGCGATGTCCGTTTCGGCGGCCAAAACGGCGGCAACGCGCGAACCGAATTCGGGATGGGTGTTGATGCCCGTACCGACCGCCGTTCCGCCAACCGGCAATTCCAGAACCGCCAGCAGGGCACGCTTCGCACGGTCAATCGACAGCTCCAACTGCCTCGCAAAACCGCCGATTTCCTGCCCTAGCCTCAGCGGCGTGGCATCGGCCAAATGCGTGCGGCCGATCTTGATGATCTTGTCCCACTGTTGGGCCTTGTCGGCCAGAACTCCGCGAAACCGTTCGAGCGCGGGAATCAATCGCCGCTCGATCTCGCAAGCCACCGCCACGTGAATCGCCGTAGGAAAAGTGTCGTTGGTACTCTGCCCCATGTTAACGTGATCGTTCGGATGGATCGGTTTGGCCGCCTCAAAGCGGTCGCCGCCCATTAATTCGATCGCGCGGTTGGCGATCACTTCATTGGCGTTCATGTTGCTCGAAGTACCCGACCCGGTTTGGAATACATCGATCGGGAACTCGCCGTCCAGCTTTCCTTCGGCCACTTCGCGGCTGGCGGCCAAAAGTGCTTCAACCTGACCGTCGTCAATCGGTTTTTTACCGGTGCCGGTCAGCTTACCGAGATCGCGATTGGCGACTGCGCAAGCGTATTTCACCCGGCCCATGGCGTGAATCAGCGGCGGCGGCAGCCGCCAGCCGGAAATTGGGAAATTCTCGACGGCCCGTTGCGTCTGCGCGCCGTAGTAGGCCTGGGCGGGTACTTGGACGCCGCCCATCGAGTCGTGTTCCGTGCGGAATTCGGTCATGGGAGCTTGGCTACAACAACGCGCAAAGCGCGGTCCTATCGGGAATTGGGATGGAGCATCATACTGACGTCGTCGTCCTCAACCTAGACGGATGCCTGGCGAAATGCTATCACTGCGGCCAACGATGCTCTAGCTGTGGCATTCGCAATCACGGACCAACCACAACATGAATCGTTACGCTGAACAAAAGCCGCCGCAGTGGTGGCCGCCAAAGCTCAGCCCGTTCTGGTTCCGCATCTGGCGACCGCTCAGGCAGCGGCAGCGGATTCGCGAGCATCGGCTGGTTGAAGTCGAAGTTCGCGGCCTAGAGCGTTTGCGAGAGGCGCTCGACGCCGGCAACGGCGTCTTGATCACACCAAATCACTCGGCGCACTCCGACCCGCAAACCGTGCTGGAGGTGGCAGATCAACTCGGCATGCCGTTCTATTTCATGTCGGCCTGGCAGGTTTTCCATCAGCAGCATTGGCTCGGCCGCCGCATCTTGCAGCACCACGGTTGCTTCAGCATCGATCGGGAAGGCACGGATTTAAAGGCGTTTCGGCAGGCGACGGAAATTCTGGAAAAGAGCACACATCCGCTGGTCATTTTTCCTGAGGGCGAAGTTTACCACACCAACGACCGCGTCACGCCCTTTCGAGAGGGGGCGGCCGCAATCCTCCTTTCGGCCGCCCGTCGCGCCAAGCGCGATTTGGTGGCCCTGCCGTGCGGCATTAAATACGAATACGTCGAAGACCCGACGGACGATTTGGTCGAATTGATGACGCGGCTCGAAACGGAGATATACTGGCGACCGCGGCCGGACTTGCCGCTGCACGAACGGATTTACCGCTTCGCCGAGGCAACCATGGCCCTGAAGGAACTCGAATATCGCGGCGCAACATCGGCCGGCCCCCTGCCGAACCGCATCGAAGCGCTCGCCGCCCACATTTTGCAGTCACTAGAAGACCGCTACGAGGTCAGCCACACAGACCGCACCACGCCCGAGCGGGTCAAGGAACTCCGCCGCCTCGCGCTGAAGCCGATCGACGAGTTGCCCGAAGGCGATCCGGCACGTCGTCAGCACGAACACGACCTGGACGATTTGTTTCTGGTACTACAGCTATTCAGCTATCCGGGCGACTACGTCCGCGAGCGGCCATCGATCGAGCGGATGGCCGAGACACTCGACAAATTGGAAGAGGACATGCTTAACGTATTCTATCCCACGATCAAAGGACACCGCCGCTCAATCGTTTCGTTCGGCGAGCCGATCGCGGTTGAAAAGGATCGCCGGCAGCAGGACGTGCAGGCTCTCACGCAGACGATGGAGAAGGCGGTTCAAGCCGCGATGGATTCAATGCGTGGCCCCGGCCCGTAAACGAACGCCGCGTCTTGCGGGTCTTGTGAGTGTTCCGATCGGCCGCATCGGATTCTTGCGAATCTATCGTTATTGATCTACGCCCGCACGCAACGGGGACCTGCGGCACCAGATTTCTAGATGATTCCGTTTGATGCAAGGTTCGAAATTCCCGTCGAGATACGCAACCAGCGGTCCGCCACCTTCGGCGGGCCAATCTTGATGCTCGCGGACCACGCACAGCCGCCGTTGGTCGCGGACTGCCGCCAGAATGTTTTGTTGCCGCCGGTCGTCAAACAACGCCGGCCAGCAAGTTGCATTCACCGCGGTCGGCGGTGGCGT
>JAYZEI010000069.1:0-4941 GCA_036337375.1 Planctomycetota bacterium
ACGAAATCGCAACTTAGCGAAACTCTTTCAATTGTGCCGCCACAACCAACGACTGTGGCGGGGAGCCGGCCGAGAAATCGATTCTGGTAGATAGCCCGGATTGCTTCACCATCCCGCACAAGGACGCCGCCCGTGACCAATATGTTCGTGAAAATGACCACTCGAAAATCGATGCTCCGCACGGCCTCTCTGGCGCGTCAGATCGCACGGCGAAGCCAGAGCGACGTGTTCGACCGCGTTCACGATCTGATTTTTGGCATGAGCTCTCATGAAATGCGCGGTTACATTCGCGCCCGGGCGGCACGTGTCATTCGACGGGAATTGTCATCCTCGACCGCGGCCGTCGGACAACTCTCCGACGCCAACCGTCAGCTACTGACGCGGATCACCACCGAGTGTGTCGTGCAGTTGGTCATGGGCGAAGTCAAGGCGTCCGCAACGCCGCAAGTACGCGCGGCGGCATAACACGCCGGTCGGCTCTGCGGACTTCGACGGGCACCGTCTATTTATGCTCGTGGCCGGACTGGCGGGAATTTCATCCGGCGAAGCTGAATCCCTGCGAATCCGCGGGCCGTCAAGATGACCCGCCAAGTCTGGACCGGTTCGAGTTGCGGCGGTTATCGACATTTCGCCGCAGAGCCCAACACGGCGGCTCGTTGCTAGCCGCGTCCGCAAAGGCTAGAATGCGCCGTTGTCCCGATCGATACCCGTTGCCGCCCGGTTGCTGCGCCCCATGACGACATCCCATTCCGGCCTCAACATCCCCAAAGAAGGCGGCCTCGATTTTCTCGCTCTCGGCGCGCTGGTGCATCGGCTCGACCCCGGCATTGTTCCCTTTCGCAAGGCGACCGGTTGCCAAATCCACGTCAGCGGTGGCGAATTTAACGTGGCCGCCAATCTCGCAGATTGCTTTGGGATGAGAACGGGCATCGCCGCGGCCATGGTCGATCACCCGATTGGCGATTTGGTCACCGAGCGGATTCGCGCGATGGGCGTACAGCCATTCTTTAAGCACTTTCAACATAACGGCGTGACGGGACCGAACATTGCGACCGTTTACAGCGATCGCGGTCACGGAGTGCGGCCACCGGTGGTCTTTTACAACCGATCGAACGAGGCCGCCGCGCAGTTGAAGCCGGGCGATTTTGATTGGCCGAGCATTTTTTCCGACGGGGTCCGCTGGTTTCACAGCGGCGGTATCTTCGCCGCGCTGTCCGAGTCCACACCCGAGGTGATCATCGACGGCATGCGGGCCGCCAAAGCCGCCGGAGCGGTCGTCTCCTTCGATTTAAATTTCCGCGCCAAGATGTGGCAGGTTTCTGGCGGATTGGATACCGCGCAGGATACGCTCCGCCGGATCGTCGAGCATGTGGACGTGCTGGTCGGCAACGAAGAAGATTTGCAGAAGGGCCTCGGTGCCAGCGGCCCGGAAGTGGCAACAAGGTCAAAGCTCGACACGGCCGCGTTTTTCGGCATGATCGAGAGCATCGTCCGGCAGTTTCCGCAAATTAAAATTGTCGCCACAACATTGCGTGAAGTTCACTCGACCAGCCGCCACAGCTGGGGCTCCGTCGCCTGGATCAACGGCGAAACGCACGTTGCGCCAACCTGCGATCTGGACGTGCTCGACCGCGTGGGCGGCGGCGACGGCTTTGCCTCGGGGTTGTTTTACGGATTAATGTCCGGCCATTCGGCCGCAGAGGCCCTCAAACTCGGCTGGGCACACGGCGCGCTGCTGACGACGTACCCGGGCGATACAACGATGGCGACGCTCCAGCAAGTCAAGGCCTTTGCCGAAGGAGGATCGGCGCGGATTCAGCGTTGACAACGCAAGGTGCATCCCCAACATGCGGCCGGCTCCGTTCTCCTGGCTCCACACCTCAC
Source organism: Planctomycetota bacterium (assembly GCA_036337375.1). Classification (GTDB taxonomy): domain Bacteria; phylum Planctomycetota; class Planctomycetia; order Pirellulales; family UBA7805; genus JAYZEI01. The sequence goes on from JAYZEI010000069.1 coordinate 1,885, forward strand.
CCCCATGCACGACCAGCTTTGTGACTTTGGACTGATCGGGCTCGCCGTGATGGGCGAGAACCTGGCGCTGAACGTGGAAAGCCGCGGCTATCGTATTGCGGTTTTTAATCGGACGACCTCCAAGGTCGACGACTTGATCAACGGTCGTGCAGCGGGCAAACGCTTTGTCGGTTGCCATTCTCTGCAGCAACTCGTCGAGTCACTTAAGCCGCCTCGCAAAGTCATGCTTTTGATCAAGGCCGGTCCCGCCGTCGATGCGCAGATCGGGCAACTGGCGGCATTACTTTCGCCCGGCGACGTGATCATTGACGGTGGCAACACGCACTTCGCCGACACCGAACGGCGAACCCGCGAAGTCGAGAGCCGGGGACTGCTCTACATCGGCACGGGGGTCTCCGGCGGTGAAGAGGGCGCGCTCAAAGGCCCCAGCCTGATGCCGGGCGGCAGCGAAAGGGCCTGGCCGCTGGTCCGGGAGATCTTTCAGGCGATTGCCGCCAAGGTTGGGCCGAACAACGACATACCCTGCTGCGAATGGGTCGGCCCCCGCGGAGCGGGGCACTACGTCAAAATGGTGCACAACGGCATCGAGTACGGCGACATGCAGCTGATCTGCGAAGCGTACTTGATGCTCAAGGAAACGCTCGGGCTGTCAAACGACGAACTGCACGCCGTCTTCGATCAGTGGAACCGCGGCGAGCTGCAGAGTTATCTGATCGAAATCACCCGCGATATTTTCAGCGTCCGCGACGCCGAATCGGACGGATTCCTCGTGGACAAAATCCTCGATACGGCGGGCGCCAAGGGAACCGGTAAATGGATGAGCCAACTCGCGCTCGATCTCGGTGTACCGAGTACGCTCGTGACCGAAGCCGTCTACGCCAGAAGCCTCTCCGCACTGAAAGAGGCGCGGGTCCGCGCTAGCGCCGCGCTCGAGGGCCCTCCCGCCGCCGTTTATAGCGGCGACCGCGACACTTTTGTTGAACAGGTCCGCCAGGCGCTCTACGCTTCAAAGATCTGCAGTTACGCTCAGGGGTTCGTCCAACTTCAAGCGGCGGCCGACGAGCACCAGTGGAATCTCAACTACGGCAACATCGCCATGCTGTGGCGAGGCGGCTGCATCATTCGTGCTCAGTTTCTCGATCGCATCAAAGAAGCCTTCGACGGGGATGCCAACCTCGAAAATCTTTTGCTGCATCCCTATTTTCGGGATGCGATCCATGCGTCGCAAGATTCGTGGCGGCACGTTGTCGAAACGGCGGTGCAACGGGGTCTGCCCCTGCCGGCGTTCAGCACGGCGCTGGCCTATTACGACGGCTACCGGCGCGAACGACTGCCGGCCAACTTGCTGCAGGCGCAGCGTGATTACTTCGGCGCTCACACCTACCGGCGGACCGATCGAGAAGGCGTCTTTCATACGGACTGGATCGGCCAGCGCAAAGAACCCAACGAGTAATCGAGGAAATTGCCCATGGCTTCGGCATATCTAAATCAACTATTCGGCCTGGACGAACAAGTTGCCGTCGTGATCGGCGGCACGGGCGTGTTAGGCGGCGCGTTGTGTGACGGCATCGCGAGGGCGGGCGCAACGGTGGTCGTCGCCGGCCGCAGCGCCGAACGCGGCGAAGCGCGTGTTGAAGCAATCAAGCAACTCGGTGGAAAAGCGATTTTTGCCGAAGTGGATGCGGCTTCGAAAGATTCTGTCGAAGCGCTGCTGGCGACGGCGCTGCAGAATTTCAATCGCTGCGACATGCTGGTTAATTGTGCGGGCGTAAATTCCGCCGCCCCTTATTTCGAGATCGAGGAAGCCGATTTTGACAACGTGCTGGCCACGAACCTCAAGGCGACGCACTTCGGCTGCCAAGTCTTCGGCAGGCACATGGCCGCGGAGGAGCAGGGCGGCGCAATTTTGAATATCGGCAGTGTCTCGGCACCGATTCCGCTGTCGCGAGTTTACGCCTACTCGGCATCCAAGGCGGCCGTGGTAAACCTGACGAAAAACGTGGCGCGGGAATTCGCAGCTCATGGAGTCCGCGTTAACTGCCTTTGCCCCGGGTTTTTCCCGGCCGAGCAGAACCGCAAAGTCCTCACCCCCGACCGCATCGAAAGTATCATGCGAAAGACCCCCATGGATCGCTTCGGCGAACCGGGCGAGTTGATCGGCGCGGTGCTGTTGCTGCTCTCCCGCAACGCGGGGAGTTTCATCACGGGCGCCGAACTTTATGTGGACGGTGGATTCACGGGAATGGCGATTTAACCGTCGAGAGCCTCCATGTCTCACACCATCGTCATCTTCGGCGCTTCCGGTGATCTGGCCAGCCGCAAACTGATTCCGGCGCTGTACCGACTGGCCGGAAAAAATCGACTGCCGCAAAATACGCGAATCGTCGGCTTTTCGCGGACCGCGTTTTCGCACCAGCAGTGGCGAAACCTTCTGGCTGAAACGACCGAGCAGTTTTCGGGCACCGCATTTAACCAACAGGACTGGAACCGCTTTGCTCAAACGTTGTTTTATCAACCGGGCGATATCACCCGCGCCGACGATTTCGAAAATCTGAACGAAGTGCTGCGTCAACTCGAATCCCCAGAGCCCGCCGCGCGGCTTTATTATCTGTCTACGGCTCCGCAATTTTACGAACCGGTGGTTGCCCACTTAGGCCAGCACGGGATGGCTGACGAGACGGACGCGCCGCGTCGTATCGTCGTCGAGAAGCCCATCGGCACGGACCTGGAAACTGCCCGGCACCTCAACAAAAGCATGCATAAGATCTTTGCCGAGCGGCAAATTTTCCGCATCGACCACTACCTCGGCAAAGAGACCGTACAGAACATGCTTGTGCTGCGGTTTGCCAACACGATCTTTGAACCGATCTGGAACCGCAACTACATCGACCATGTACAGATCACCGTGGCGGAAGAAATCGCCGTCGGTCGCCGCGGGGGCTACTACGACAGGGCCGGTGTGCTCCGCGACATGTTTCAAAATCACTTGCTGCAGCTGCTGATGGTCACGGCGATGGAAGTACCCGCTCGATTCAACGCCAACCTCGTCCGCGACGA
>JAYZEI010000070.1:0-7711 GCA_036337375.1 Planctomycetota bacterium
GTACCCGCAAATCAATACGTGGATCCATTATGTTGACGTGTGGCCGGGAAATGTAGGGGCGACGAGGAGCCCGATGGAACCAGCGGCGGTTGTCGTAGGCCACCGCACGGTGGTGGCCGCGGCTTTTAACATACAATCGGGAAGAATTTCCGAGGCGGGCGTCGTCTCGCGGTCCGAGACTCGGTATTCTGAATCGAAGCCAATCCGGGTCGTTGTCGCGGTGCGGTGCCGGGAGAGTTTCCTCGAGGGATGTTCGTAGGAAAGGGCATCGGGGAAAGGGCATAGGATGGAACGCTGACGTCGAGCAATAGCCGGTTGGTTTTAGGACGAAGGCCGTTAGGTTCGCCGCGGACGGCATCGCCGAACGGGTGATCCGAACGATGTGAGCAAAAGTTGCAAATCGTCGCCGGCCGCCGGTGTGGAAGTCGTGAACAGCCAGTAACTCATCAAACGGCAGTTTCATGTTGAATTTGAAGTCGGCGACCAGCAGCCAGTGGATTCAGCGCATTGCCGCCAATGTCGATGAACTTTTGATCGACCACGCGCACTGCGAAAAAAAAGCGGCCGCCACCGCCTTGAATTTGATTTTTGCGTACGTGGAAAACGACGAGTTGTGCCGGGAAATGGAGTTGATCGTTAACGAGGAACTCGAGCATTTTCGCATGGTGTTGGAATTGTTAAAGCTGCGAGAAGTTCGGTTTCGGCGGATCAAACCGAGTAGTTACGGCCGCCGCTTGAACGAATTGGTACGCCGTCAGGAGCCTCAGCGAGGTGTGGACCGGCTGTTGGTGGCCGGTTTAATTGAAGCCAGGAGTTGCGAGCGTTTTGCCCTGTTGCGTGACCACCTCGCGGAAGAAGAACTGGCAAGTTTTTACGCCGGATTGTTCGAGTCAGAGGCCCGCCACCACGCCACGTATGTCCGTCTCGCTAAACAGTTTGACGCCGAGCGCAACGTCTTGGATCGGCTCGATTGGCTAGCGCAACAGGAGGCCGAGATTATCAATTTTGGCGACCCCTGCGTACGGATGCACAGCTAATGAAAATAAGGACTTACGTGTGCGAATTTTCCGCATCGAAGAATAGGCCCATCAGGAAACTGCTTGACCTTGAGCCTAAGTGGAGTTACATTACGGCTTTAGCGGGGTCAGTTGTCCGTTCGGGGCGGGCTCCGTCTGTCAGGGGCCCGCGGTACGGCGCACTTTTCTTTTTTTGACGTTGTCGGGACGGAGTTTTCGGAAGGGAACGGGTTCTCTAAGGCTTTTCGTTTTTTGTCTCGACAAGAGCATTTCTTAACGGATTCAGTTTTTCGGAACCGGTACAGAGGGAAAAGGGGTCCACGTTTAATAGGGAGCTAATTATGAGACGACCCAGAACGAAGCTGCGAAAACGTGGCGGATTTACACTTGTTGAACTTCTGGTTGTGATCGCGATTATCGGCATCCTGATCGGTATGCTGCTGCCCGCGATTCAAAGCGCGCGCGAAAATGCACGCTCGACCAATTGCCAGTCGAACTTGGCCAACGTGGTCAAGGCGGCGATGTTGTATTCGAACCGATCCGAGCAATTGCCGATGGGTATCCACACCACGCTGCGGCACAGTGGTCTCACGGCTCTGCTGCCGTATCTCGATGGTGGAAACATTATTCGAAACTACGATTATACGATTCAGGCTGACCAACAGGTTGCACCTTTCGGGCAAACAGGCGGCGCGACGCAGGTCTTTTTGCCGATTTTTATGTGTCCGAGCGACAACCCGACCGACCGGTACTTCCAAGCGGAGGGAGCGCAGGTTAAATTTGCTCGTTCGAATTACGTGCAGAATTTCGGGATGGAAATCGGTTGCGGTGAGAATTCCACCCCGGAGAATCCGGGGCAAGGCCAGCCGTTCAGCGATTGTACTAGCCGGACGGGGCCGTTTTCGCTCGATTCGCCAACGGCCTTGGCGATCATGACCGACGGACCCAGTAACACCGTCGTCTATAGCGAAATCGTCGCCGGCATGACTCAGCGGGATGAGGCAGGAGCGTGGGCCTGGGGAGACGCCGGCTCATGTGCTTATACGCACTCGACTGTTCCCGGTACAACGTCGACGGTCAACGCTTTTGGCGGTGCCGGCGGCGGTGGCGGAGGCGGTGGACAGTGGGAGGATTTGCAGGCAAACGCGAGCAGCCGCCATCCGGACGGCGTCAACGTCGCGTTTGGCGATACGCACATCACGTTCATTGACTTCATGATCGATGCGGGTCGGTGGAGCGCATACGGTGCCGCCGGCGATGGCCAGATGATTCAGGCCGAGTAACGACAGCGTCAACCAAGGACAACCAGCAACCCGGTGCCGTCCGCGAGGCGGTGCCGGGTTTTTTCTTGCGCGTTGCCGAGCGGAACATCCGCTCCCCGCCATTCTGACTGTATTGAGCAAGCGGTCTTCGCGGTCGGAGATGCTGGACGGCCCGCGGGACGACCACGCGCCACGGTGATCGGAAGGCATGCTGGGATCGGAAGGCATGCTGGTGACCGCAAAGTACGCTCTAGCCGTCCAAATGTTCGACGACCAAATCGCCGACTTCGCTGGTCGAATAACCCATCTTCCCGGCGGCTTGGCTTTTCATTTTTGTCCCGGTAACCGCTTCGATCGAATTGGTGATTCGATTTGCCGCAGTGGATTGGCCGGCCTGTTCCAGCAGCATGGCCATGGCGTTGATGGCGGCGATCGGATTGATGACGCCCTGCCCCGTGTATTTCGGCGCGCTGCCGCCCATCGGTTCAAACATGCTTGTCCCGCCCGGTTCGGGGTTGATGTTGCCGCCGGCGGCGACTCCCATGCCGCCCTGCAAAATGCCGCCCAAGTCGGTGATGATGTCGCCGAACATGTTGGTCGTCACGATGACATCGTAGTACTCTGGGTTTTTGACCATCCACATACAGCAGGCATCGACGTGGTTGTAGTCGGCCTTGACGTCGGGGAAGTCCCGGGCCACGTCTTGGAAAGTTCGCCACCAGAGGTCGTGTCCGTAAGTCAGTACATTGGTCTTGGCGACCAGGGTCAGCATCTTGCCCTTGGGGTTGTTGCGGCCTTGCGTGTATTCGAACGCCCAGCGGATGCAGCGTTCGCAGCCCTTGCGTGAGTACAGGGCGGTCTGACTGGCAACTTCGTCGGCTGTGTTCTTCTTTAGGAATCCGCCAACGCCGCAGTAAAGGTCCTCGGTGTTTTCACGGACCACAACGAAGTCGATATCTTCCGGGTTCTTTCCGGCCAGCGGCGTTTCCACGCCCGGAAACAGTTTGACGGGTCGCAGATTGATGTATTGGTCCAGCTGAAATCGGATGTCCAGCAGCAGGCCTTTTTCGAGAATACCGGGCGCGACGTCGGGATGGCCGACCGCTCCGAGGAAGATCGAATCGAACTTGGAGAGCTCGTCGATTGCTCCTACGGGCAAGACCTCACCGGTTTTCAAATAGCGTTCGCCGCCGAAGTCAAAGTCCCTGGTTTCATATCCAAAACCCTCCCGCTTGGAAACGGCTTCGAGTACCTTGAGGCCCTCTTCGACAACTTCGGGGCCGGTTCCGTCCCCACCGATTACGGCAATTTTGATCTTCGACGAATCAGTCAATGTAGTGGTCTCCGGCTTTTTGATCCTGGGCTTGTAGTGAATGCGAGGATTTTAGCAGAAGTGGCGTGCGAAGGTGAGGAGGCCGGAACGTACGCGGATGACGACGGCCAGCGACCGGCTGCAGTTCCTCAACCGCTATCCTCTTGACGGTTTGTCCGCCAGATGCCGCGGCCCGCAGCCTGTGCCTCCTCTTGTGCTTGGCGGAAGACACGGCGGCGCGAATCGCTGTACTTCCACTGACGCGACAACATTGCGCGACCGTGGCCGCGCCGAATCAGCTGTTCGTTCAACATTTCTTCATCGACGTACACGTAGGCAAGAAATCGACCGAATCGATCAACGCGCTCGCGATCGAACTGCAGCGAGACCCGGCCACCACGGACAAAATCCTCGGTGAATCCCTTTGCCGCCACAGCGCTCGCTCTGGAGGAGGGGTTCGACGAGTTCATTTCGGGTGTGTCAACGCCAATCAAACGGATGCGGGATCGGTTCGTTAAGAGCAGCGTATCGCCATCGACGACCCGCCGCACTTGATAGACGAGTTCTGTCAGCGATTCGACTTCGGCAGGCTTGCGGGCATTCCATGCCAGTCGCGCAACCAAAAGGACGACGATGGCCGTTAAGGTGATCCAGAACCGCAAAGAGTGTCTTCGATTGAAGCGGCGCACCATCATCGAACATCAAGCATGGCAATCGGAAGCAGCAGCACGGCCGCGGTCCAGTGGCGACCTAGGGAAAAATCGCCACTTAATTTTGGCTGAAATTCAAATGCGCCGCCGAATCGCGGACGAACGGGTTTTCCAGAAACCGCTTGCGGCATTCCGTGCAGAGGTCGTAGCGGGCCTGTTGATAAACCTCATCGCCAATCTGGTCACTTGCATCGTCGTCCATCTGCTCGAGAATCTCGTGAATCTCCGACAGGTGGTCGCGGTCGTCGTCGTCGTCGCAACGATCCCCCATTACAGCGTACGCTTCCAGTCGGACGACGTACCGAAGATCGCTTTCCGAGTCGATGACCCTTTTGCAGCAGTCGCAAGTGAAGTGAATCATGGCACCCAAAATCCTTCGCTCAAAATATCAGGCGATACTGCGTCAGCGGGACACAGCACCGCCATGGTTAGGACCAACGACAGACCCCATCCTACTGGTATGAGTGACCGACTGGCAAGGGAAATCAAAGGTTTTGTTCGCGATATTTTTCCGGTTGAGAAAAACTGGCGGTTGTTTGGAATTTGTTGTTTGCGTGATGCGTCGCGATGCGACCGCTCGGACTGGTTTCAGCGGATTTGTCTGATTACAATTTCCGGTTAGAGGAACCCTAAACATCGGAGTGCAGGGATGGTGGCTTTCACCGCAAAGGGTCCATTAAGCCACAGTGTTTTAGTGCTAAACCGCCATTACATGGCGGTGCACGTGGTCGCCGTACGCCGGGCGGTTACTCTCTTGTTCCGTGATTTGGCCGAAGTAATTCACTTCGAATCTGGGCAATACCTAAATTACGATTTTGGTTCGTGGCGGGAGATCAGTGAGCTAAAACGGGCGTTTGAAGAATACGAACCCGAGTCCGATTGGCTGCATGCGGTTAGTTTCGCCATACAGATTCCGCGAATTATCAGGCTGCTATCGTACGACAAAGTCCCGCAGCACGGTCTGCGGTTCAATCGCCGCAATGTATTTGCCCGCGACGCGAATCATTGCCAGTACTGCGGTCGTGGTTTTCCAACGAGCGAATTGAGCCTTGACCACGTCACTCCGCGCAGTCGTGGCGGCGAGGCGAGTTGGGGGAATATCGTGTGTAGTTGCGTGGATTGCAACGCGAAAAAAGGTGGTCGTACGCCAAAAGAAGCGGGGATGCGGCTGATTCGCCAACCGCGGCGTCCCAGGCATAGCCCGTTACTCGCACTCAAGTTAAGCAACCCCAGGTACGAGAGCTGGAAGACTTTTCTTAGCAGCGCCTACTGGTCCGTCGATCTTAAGTAACCAAGTAACGCATGACGAACGCCGGCCGGCACCGTACTCCGGCGTCGCGCTCCGGCACCGCACTCCGGCACCGCGCTCCGGCACCGCGCTCCGGCATAGGCCGCCACCGAGCGACGGTCGGAAGGTAACTGCTTAGCTCAGACAGGCCGCATCCGCCAAGATTACGAATCGGCGAGCGGGTCTTTCTTTTCTGTGATTACCGGACACTGAGAGGCCATTTCGGCGTTCAGTTCGGTAAATGGCTCTTGACCTTCCGGCACATTGTCCTCGTGAAAGATTGCTTCGACCGGGCACTCGGGCACGCAAGCTTCGCAATCAATGCACTCGTCCGGATGGATGTACAGAATCTTTTCACCTTCGTAAAAACATTCCACCGGACAAACGACAACACAGTCGGTGTACTTGCAGCCAAAGCAAGGTTCACAAACCACGTGAGTCATCGACGCGCGTCTCCTCGTAAAACTATAAACACATGACAGGTCAGTACTTGAAGGCCGCCGAGGCGACCACGCGGCTCCGATCTTACTGCTCGTCACAGCCAGTTGTCAAGGCAGCGATAACAATGACATCGGCAGCATGTTCAGTTTCACTTGCTTCAGAATTCGACCGCTCCTAGAATCGGGCATGGGGGAAAGGTTATACACGCGACATTTCCCCAGCTCTGCTTGGTTTGGATTTATCGTATTTGGCGGGTCGGTAGGGTGCGGGTGGCTGTCATCAACAGGTAGAAATCACTGTGGCTCTCTCGGAAATCGACCGCAATCTGCTCGATCGGTGTTTGGAACAACAGCCCAAGTCCTGGAACGACTTTGTCGACCGTTTCATGGGATTGGTGGTCCATGTCGTCAATTACGCGGCTCGTTCCCGCTCCATCCGGCTTTCGTCGCAGGATCGTGACGACCTGGCCGCAGAGGTATTTCTCGAGATCATCTCGAAGGACTTTGCCGTTTTGCGGCATTTTCGCGGCCAGAGCAGCCTGGCAACCTACTTGACCGTCGTCGCTCGCCGCGTTGTTGTCCGCGAGTTGCTGAAGCGAAAAGCCGCCGTCCGTGTGGACGACCGTAACCAGAGCGTCGATACCGTGGCCGACGCTTCGCCGGACGCCATGGATGTGCTCAGCGACCGAGAACAAGTGGAACGGCTATTGAACGAACTCGAAGGCGTCGAGGCCGATGTCGTCAGGCTTTACCATCTGGAAGGCAAGAGCTACTACGAAATCAGTATGGCGACCGGCATGCCCGAAAACAGCATCGGTCCGATGCTCAGCCGCGCCCGCGGTAAACTGCGCCGCGTCGGTGCGAACACCTCGTAGCCCCCGCCCGGGGACGAACTTCAAGCCTTGACGAACATCTTCGCCGGACTGCTGTGTGCCGATGTCAATATCGTTGCGGTACCGCGGGTGGCGGCAGGGACGCACTCGGGCGGTGGGGCGTAAGAAAAGAACCTCGCTGCGGCAAGCGTTCCGGCGATTGTGGCTGGGTAATGTCAACATTGGGAAAGCCCGGATAATCGGGTTTCGCCCACAGGTTTTCGCCGAGTGTTGGTGGATTGATCTGGACGTCGTGCAGTTCCAAGCGGATTTCCTTGCCGGTCTCGTGCCACCTGATCGTGGTCCGTCGGGGTAACGTGGCGCCGGATGCTGTATCGCGGATGTGATTGCTGTTGTACGCGCTGGCCAGCAGTTTGCCGTTGGGGTCGATCAAGTGTTGTTCAAATACCCAGCCGCTCTGCGCGTCCACCACGAGGCTCTTGGTCATTTCGCCTGACGATGACGGTATCCGCGTGCGAATCTCCAAGCGTCCGTCGGGGCGTCGATAAGGGCCGTCGTAGTGCCTGCTCGGATCGAGATAGATAAACCCGATCGCTTCGACCAGCCACTCGGGCTTGATCGGCATTTTTTGGTGTGCGGCACTGCCCGCCAGACGATCGTGGTAACCGTAGTACATTGCGGGCGGCTGATTGCGTTTGATCCAGATCCAAAACAGTTCTTCGTTGCTGCCCACGTCAAGTTCCGAGCCCGAGATACCGGTTCCCGCTTGCAGACGAATTTTCTGCGGTGAGCTGATTGCCAGCGTGGCCCGCAAGCCGGGAAATCCGCTGCCGCTGATTGCCGCCCGTGT
>JAYZEI010000071.1:0-6031 GCA_036337375.1 Planctomycetota bacterium
GAGGCCCAAGGGCACCGAATCGAACTGGTCCCCAGCAATTCGTCACCGACAAAAATTAGTCACCGCATCCGGCAAGCGGTCGCGGCGGCTAGGCAAATCGGGGCCGAAGTTAAGACGGTGGTATTGGTCGGAGATGTTCCCAGCGCGGCGGCTGGCGCAAACGTGAACGGCGTTCCGGCACATCGAGTCAAGGCGAAAGTGATTACAAAGTACGGGGGTGAGCATCAGTTCGCTAGCGACAACAGCTATGCGGATTTGGACGACGATCATGTTCCCGACTTGGCGTTAGGCCGGCTGCCGGCCGATTCGCCGGCCGAGCTGTCTGCAATCATCGAAAAGATCGTGGCCTACGAAACAAATCCCGATTTCGGCTTGTGGCGGCGCAATATCAATCTGGTCGCGGGCGTCGGCGGCTTCGGTGTGTTGATCGACAGTGTGATTGAAAGCACGACAAAAATGTTCCTTACGTCCGGTATTCCGGCCGGCTACCGCACAACGATGACCCAGGCAAGTTGGACCAGTCCATACTGCCCCGCTCCGCCGCGATTTTCGGCGACGGCGATTGAGCGGATTAACGAAGGCTGTTTGTTTTGGGTTTATATCGGCCACGGAAATCAAAGGACGCTCGATTCGCTGCGGGTTCCCGGCGGCGTGTTCCCGATTTTGACGGCGGGTGATGTGCCACAGATCAAATGTGAGCGGAGCCCTCCGGTGGCGTTATTCTTTAGCTGCTACGCCGGTGCGTTTGCTGCCCGGGAAGATTGTCTGGCGGAAGAATTGCTACGTCGCAAGTCGGGGCCTGTCGCGGTGATCGCCGGCTCGAACGTAACGACGCCGTACGCGATGGCAATTTTAGGAAGCGGCATGCTGACGGAGTTTTTCGAGAAGCGGCACGAAACGCTGGGTGAGACATTTTTGCGAGCTAAACGGCAGCTCGCCGACGATTCGTTGTCCGACAGTCGGCGGCAAATGCTCGATACTCTGGCGGCGCTGATGACCGGCTCAAAACACAACCTGGTCGACGAACGGTTCGAACATTTACATCTGTTCAATTTGATCGGCGACCCGCTGCTGCGGGTTCGGCACCCGCGGGCCATCAAAATCAAAGCACCCGCTAAAGCGACCCCCGGGGCCGAAATTACAATCGATGTCGAGGGCGGCTTTCCGGGCATGGCGGCAGTCGAGCTAAAACTGCGCCGCGACCGGCTTGCGTTCAAGCCTAAGCCGCGGATCCGTTATGCCGCTGACGAAAAAAGTCTGGCGGAGTACGACGAGACTTATCGCCGAGCGAATGACCTGCGGTTGGCCAACGCCGAGTTATTGGTAGATGCGGCGGCGTTTAAAACGCGGTTGCGGGTGCCCGTGGGTACAGAAGGGGCGTGTCGCATTTGCGTCTTCGTCCGCGGCAAAGACGACTTTGCCATCGGTTCGGCGGAAATTGTCATTCAGGAGGCTGAATAAACCGCTGTCTGATTACGCCCAGAATGCTGCGAGCGACATCTTCTTTGTGGCCCGAAAACGTGGCGGCGAGTTGCCCGGATGGATCGAGTATTTCGACGCTGTTGTCCAAGGCGTTCATGGCATCGATGCTGTTAAGTATCATCAAATCGCAGCTTTTTTTTTCCAGCTTGGCCAAAGCCCGAAGCCTGGGATCCTCGGTCTCGAGTGCGAAGCCGACCGACCAGCGATGTTCTTTGTGCCGGCTTAGTGTCGCGATGACATCTTCGGTTTCAATCAGATTCAGTTCGAGCGGATGACCGGTCTTCGCAATTTTGTGTTCGGAAACTCGAACCGGTCGATAGTCGCAGGGTGCCGCCGCGCCAATAACTCCGTCGCAATCGAAAAACGCATCCTGGCACGCTGACAGCATTTCCTCGGTGGACACCACAGAGACGACCTTCGCCGCGCGGGGATATTCGATGTCGACGGGGCCACTGACAATGACGACGTCGTGACCGTCTTCCAAGGCGGCTTGCGCCAGCGCCGACCCCATGCGGCCGCTGGAAGCGTTCGTAAGATAGCGAACAGGGTCCAAGTATTGTCGCGTCGGTCCAGAAGTAATCAGGATGCGGGACAAGGTCAGAGGTGGGGGTTAGGGGGCTGAGGGCAAGGCATTGTCGGGCAGGGCATTGTCGATTGCAGCCAGAATCGTTTCCGGCTCTGCCATTCGACCGGCGCCGACTTCGCGGCAGCTGAGCCAGCCTTCTTCAGGCGGCACCAGTTCGACGCCATCCTCCTCTAGACGTCGAATGTTGCGTTGCACTGAAGGCTTTTCCCACATCACATGGTTCATTGCAGGTGCCATCAGAACAATACCTGAAAACGAAAGATAAAGTGTGCTGAGCAGGTCGTCTGCGATACCGTGGGCTGACTTTCCCAAAAAATCGGCGGTGGCCGGTGCGACACACAAGAGCTCCGCTCGCTGAACCAGTTCGATGTGCGAACCGAGCGATTTATCCGGCTCGCCAAAAACCTTCGAATAGACCGGGCGTCCCGAGAGTGCCTCGAATGTAGCCGGACCCACGAATTTGGTCGCCGCGCGGGTCATGACTACCGTAGCGCCAAAACCGGCCTGCACCAGCTTGCTGACCAGCGAGGCGGTTTTATAGGCGGCAATTCCGCCCGTGACGCCGATCAGAATTTCGCGGTCGCCCATTGATAGCGGGGAAATCTGCGCCTTGTTGGCAAATTTTCCCCTCCCCGGCCCTTCCCCGCTGTGGGGAGATAGAAGCGATTAAAGGTTTTCCAAGTCCAGTTCCGGCGGCCCGCCAGCTTCCTGGGGTTCACCCTTGATTCTCACGTTAGATTCCGTATCCAGAAAAATCTTGTCCTGCAGGATTTCCTGGATCACGATTTCCATTTTGTTGTCGGTGTTGGCGTCGACCAATGGCCGACTACCCCCGTTGAGGGCGACAAGACGTTTCTGGATGAGCGTCGACAGCTTAAATCGCCCTCCAACCTTATTGACGATTTCCTCTTCTCTCAAGTCGTCAAGCATCAATTTCTCCCATTTATCTAACCGTGGTCGGGCGACGGGCCTTAACTCGGCACGAGCACGCCCGGGAAGCGAGTGAGCCTAAAGCAGATCGGACTCATTCGCACCCGCCCGTATCTGGTTGCAACTAACGTTCACACTAAGATGTGTATTGATTTAAAATTTCGAAAAATTGTGAGACCGCATCCTCCACATTTTCATTGACAACCACGTGGCGGTAGCGATCGATCGACTGCATCTCACGACGGGCAACCTCCAGGCGGCGCTCGATCTCTTCGTGCGTTTCCGTCTGGCGGGCGCTGAGCCTTCGATCCAACTCATCGATCGAAGGCGGGCGGACGAAGATAGTCACGGCTTCGGGGTATTGCTCCAGGGCCGCCATCGTCCCGTCAACGTCGATCTCTAACACTACCCATTTCCCCGCTGCCAATCTAGGGGCAACTTCACTGTTGAGTGTCCCGTACCAATAGCCGCGGCCATAAACCTCGAAGCATTCGAGGAAATCGCGTGCCTCCCGCCGGCGCTGAAATTCGTCTTGCGAGAGAAAATGGTAGTCCATGCCGTCGATTTCTCCCGGGCGCGGCCGCCGCGTTGTTGCGGAAACGCTCCATTCCAGCGGCAACTCGCAACGTTCGAACACCTCCCTGAGCACCGTCGATTTGCCCGCACCGGACGGCCCGGAGATGACAACGAGTTGGCCGGGGGAGTCGGGCATCACTTACTCCACGTTTTGAACCATCTCACGAATGCGTTCGATGAGTGCTTTGATCTCAATCACGTGGTGTGAAATCTCCGAATCGTTCGACTTGGAGCCGATGGTGTTGGTTTCGCGGAACATCTCTTGGGTCAAAAAATCTAAACGCCGACCGGAACTTTCGTCGGACGACATGGTCGAGCCAAACTGATCCAAGTGGCTCTGCATGCGTACTATTTCCTCACGGATGTCGCTGCGATCGGCGAATAAGCCAACTTCACGGACTAAATCGGCCGCTTCTACCGTTACCTCGTATTCAGCGAGCAGTTTGCCGATGCGTTCCGTCAGCCGCTCGCGATAGTTTTCAACAACCAGCGGAGCGCGGGTCTCTATCGCGTCGAGTTGGGAGGCGATTGATTTCAAATTAACATCCAGATCGGCGGTCATGGCGTCGCCTTCAGATTTCCGCATCGCCGCTAGGTTGTTTAAGGCCTCTTCGACCGCGTGTTCGACCGTGGGCCATGCCAAGCTGGAATCGATAACGCGGGACCGGTCGCTGACTGCGCCGGGCAACATCAGCAGCGACTCCAGCGACACCGTCTCAGAAATGTGCCAACGCTTGTGCAGATTTTCCAGCTGTTGTCGGTAACTCTCCAGCACCGATTCGTCCAGCGAATACTGGGCGTCGGTGCTGTTTCGATCAATCTTGGCGACGACGTGCACCGTACCTCGTTTGACATGGCGACGAACTGCGGCTTCGATGGCCTGATCCATGCCTGAGTAACCGTCGGTAATCCGCGTACTAATTTTGAAATACCGATTGTTGACGGTGCGAACCTCGACCGAGACGCAGAGTTGACCGTCTTGGTGACGGGCCTCACCGAAACCAGTCATGCTGAGTAGCACGGTGGGCGTTCTCCTGAAAAGAAAAGTCTGCGGATCAACTAGCGTTACTGATCCGCCGTATTTGAAGGCGTGTTCGTCGGGTTACTGCCGGTATCCTGACCTCCGGTCGTTTCACTTCCCGCATTTTCGTTGTTCCCGGGATTCTGCTCATCATCGTTAGCGTTGCCGGGAGCCGCACCGGGAACTGCGTTAAAACCGTCCGCCGCATCATCGACGGGATTTTCGGATGACAACATCTTGACCGAAACGACACACAGCACGATCCACAGGAACGCAGTCCACATTGTGATTTTTGTGAACGTGTCTCCCGCCTTTGCGCCAAAGGCGCTCTGGCCGCCCATGCCTCCCAGCGCGCCGGCTAAACCGCCTCCACGGCCACGTTGAACCAGCACGAGCAGGATGAGAAACACGGCCACTAAAGTCAGCAGCACCAGTAGTAATCCGGGCACGATTTATTCCTTACTTTTCGGTTCTGATTGCGAAGCGATTCCCAGGAAACCGTCTGCTGATAGGCTCGCTCCGCCGACCAGAGCACCGTCAATATTCGGTTGCGACAACAACTCACCGGCGTTTTCCGGCTTGACGCTGCCGCCGTACTGAATACGAACCGCATCCGCAATCTGGACATTGTAGCGATCTTCGATCAGCTTGCGAAGATCGAGATGCACCTCCTCGGCCTGTTCCGGCGAGGCGACTTTTCCCGTGCCAATCGCCCAAACGGGCTCGTAGGCGATCACGATTTTCCACATCTGGTCTGCCGATAGCCCGGCCAGTGACCCGTCGAATTGCTGGCGAATGACTTGCCGGGTTTCGTTGGCTTCACGCTGCCCGAGCAGTTCGCCGACGCAGACGATCGGCGTCAAATTAGCGGCCAGCGCCGCGTGGACCTTCTTGTTTACGTCCTCATCGGATTCGCCCAGGATATGCCGCCGCTCGCTGTGTCCCAGGATTACGTACTGGCACCCCAAATCGCACAACATCGTGGCGCTGACCTCACCCGTGAATGCCCCCTCCGCTTCGTGGTACATGTTCTGGCCGCCGATGCCGACCGAAGAATCGCTCAGCACCCCCGCGACCGCGTCCAGGTAAATGCTCGGCGGACAAACCGCTAAATCGACGTGGCCGAACTCCTCAGCCCGGACTCGAATCGCCTCGGCTAATGCAATAGCCGCCGCGCGGTCGAGGTTCATTTTCCAATTGCCCGCGATAAATGTCTTTCGCATCAACTTGTCCCTTAAAATCGCTGGGAGGGTGCGTCGACCGCCGGGATGTACCGAACGGTGGTGTGGCGATAGCCCCTCCCGTACACTATCCAACCTTTCGCCCCAACAACTCTACGATCGCCTTAACCTGTTTTGCTAGTTCATGATACTGTTCGGGCAACAAGGCCTGCGGTCCGTCGGACATCGCTTCTTCCGGGCAGTGATGCACCTCGA
>JAYZEI010000072.1:0-12611 GCA_036337375.1 Planctomycetota bacterium
AAACGAAAAGCCCAACACTGCAGCCGTAAGGTGGGTATAAGTCTTGCGAATAAACGCAACGCGTTCGTCGACACCGGACTCGGCCACCGCCGCGGGATAGAAGGAGCCGCTAGGCTGGTAAGGATTCTGGGAATAACTCATTTTGGCAATTCTCCTGGAAGGCCACGATCGGGATCGGAAAACCAGCAGTGGGCAGTATCCGCATCACCCGCAGCAAACACCACCCGAATTATGGCACCCCGTTGGCGGGTGTCAAGCAAAGTTGGCTGCGGCATCGCCGGTCGGCAAGCGGGCGGTTGACATTTTCACGGAACATCAGCAAGAATTGGCGCCAGGCTTTCCGTCACCTTTGCGCCTACACCTTGATTCGAGTCGCCGTGGTCGCCACTACCGAGGACAAACGCCACGCAGCAAAAATCGTGCGGGCGTTGAAAAGAGATTACCCCGATGCCGCGTGTTCGTTAAGGTACGAATCGCCGCTGCAGCTACTGATCGCAACCATCCTCTCCGCGCAGTGTACCGACCAGCGGGTTAACATCGTCACGCAATCGCTGTTTGAAAAATACAAGACGGCCGAAGACTTCGCGCGATTGCGATTACCAACTCTCGAGCGGGCGATTCAGAGCACGGGTTTCTTTCGCAATAAAGCCAAGAACATCCGCGGGTGCTGTCGCGAGTTGGTGGACAAGTACGGTGGTCGGGTCCCTGAAAGCCTGGACGAGTTGGTTGAGTTGGCCGGCGTTGGCCGCAAGACCGCAAACGTCGTGTTGGGGACAGCGTTTGGAATCGCTTCGGGAGTGGTCGTCGATACGCACGTTGGGCGTATCAGTCGTCGTACCGGACTGACCGCAGAGTCGGACCCCGTGAAAGTTGAATATGAACTGGGCGGCTTGGTCCCCCGCACCGAATGGATTGCATTGAGCCACCGCATGATTCAACATGGTCGAAAAGTCTGCCGGGCCCGCCGGCCAAATTGTGAAGACTGCAGCATGAAAGGATTCTGTCCCCGCAACGGAGTTGACTGAGCATGGAGCGTGAACCAGGCCCGTTGCCTTAATTTGCCGAAACGTCTTAGATGTATTTTTTGAGCGTACGGCATTTGTGCATTCGGCCGTGAGCGGTTCGAGGCCGCCGTCGGGGATTCGTTTGCGACGATTGAACGTTAATTTAATGTCCACGCAATAGGATGTCGTTATGATTCTTTCCGGTCACGAAATTCGCGATCGTCTGGAAACGGACATCGTCATTGATCCGTTTAACGAAGATCAGCTGAATCCGAATAGTTACAACCTGACACTGCACGACGAGTTGATGACGTATGAGGAAATTGTGCTCGACATGCGTCGCGCCAATCGCGTGCGGCGGTTTGACATCCCCAGAGAGGGTTTGGTGCTGAACCCAAATCAAATCTATCTGGCTCGGACTGTCGAGCGCACGGAAACGCACAACTTGGTACCCATGATCGAGGGACGAAGTTCTGTGGGACGGTTGGGGCTGTTCGTTCACGTGACGGCCGGTTTTGGCGATGTGGGTTTCAATGGCTTCTGGACGCTTGAAATGTTTGCGGTCCAGCCGGTGAGGATTTATCCATTCGTGCCGATCTGCCAGATTTTCTATCATGAAATCACGGGTGAGATCAGTGAATACATGAGCGACAAATATCAGAACAACCACGATATTCAGCCGAGTTTATTGTTCAAGGAACTTAATCCCAGTGAAGAGGACGACGTACAGATGCGGTTGGAATTCGGGATGGAGCGATCGCATTCGTAGCGGTAATGGGGCGGGCGGCAGTTGATGGCGGCCAAACCGCCCGTAACCTCTGCGTACCGGGGCCGCCGTGCGTCTGGTTTTCCGCCAACTACATCTCTCCCGGCAGCTACATCGTCGAGAAGTAATTATCGACGGCGAAATCCACCGCTGCTGTCGACATGATGGCCGGCCGGCCTTCATAGATGCACAGGTTCTTGATCTGCAGCAGTAAGTCGCGAGGCTGGCAGTTTCGCATGGGCCGGCCTTTTTTCTTGTAGTGCGTCTCGATCAGATATTGGACCGCATCAAGGTTGTATTCGACCTGGAGGGTCTTTGCCATGATTTCGAACAATTTGTAAAAGTTCTCTTCAGACGGATCGGTCGCTTCGATCTTGTACGGAATGCGGCGCAGAAACGCTTCATCTACCAGGTCGCGAGGTTCCAGGTTGGTCGAAAAGATGACCAACTGGTCGAAAGGAACTTGCAGTTTCTTGCCGCTGGCGAGATTCAAGAAGTCGTACCGTTTTTCCAGCGGCACGATCCAGCGGTTCAGTAACTCATCGGTCGTCATCCGCTGACGGCCAAAGTCGTCGATGACCAGCGTGCCGCAATTGCTTTTGAGTTGCATGGGCGCTTCGCTGATGCCGGTCGTGGTGTTCAACGTAACTTCCAGGTTTTCCATCGTCAGCTCGCCACCGACGACGACCGTCGGTCGCTTAATGCGGACCCACCGTTTGTCAATTTTAAAGTCGTCCGGCATCCCCCCGTCGTCTTCAAGCGGCGCTTCGACGTGGTTGACGGGGTCGAAAAGTCGGATGATGTCGCCGTCGATGCCGAGCGCCCTCGGTAGCCAGATGTGCTCACCAAAACAATCGATGACACGCTCGGCGATGCTCGTCTTTCCGTTGCCCGCCGCGCCGAATAGGAACATTCCCTTGCCCGAATTAATAGCTGGGCCCAGATTCTTAAGTATGCGGCTATCGATGATCAAGTCGGCGAACGCGCGGTGCAGATCCCTTTCGTCAGCGCGCTGGCCATTTAGCGATTGTGCTTTGACACTGATGATGTAATCCCGCAACGAGACCGGTGCAGAACCAAAATAAGAGCAGTCAGTCGTCGCCCGTCGAGCCCGCTCACGGCCGAGGTCGTTGAGTTGGAAGACGTAATCGTTCATCGCCGCCGCGCCGCGATGGGCGATCAACCGGTTGTACTTCATCTGGGCTAGTAACTCTTCGACCAACCGGAATGGCAGTGCAATTTGGTCGGCAATTGCTCTCCCGCTGGCGTCGCCGCGGGCCAGCAAGTACTTCAGTACCAGTTCCTCGATCTCGCTTTGCGTAAGGCTCGCCTCGTAAAACGAGTCGGGCGATCGGGGCACAAATGGTTCTTTGGCCGGTGTGTCATAATCCGCTTTGGGAATGGTGGCCGCTGACAAAGTCACCTCTCCCCTGCCCGACGGGCCGCTGGTTTCTTCGGCCAGTTGCCACGCGCGGTTCCACAGTTGGTCGATCGAAGATGGCGGTATGCTTGCGGAATCCGCTGCCGCGGAGGCGACGGGGGTCTCAAGATCGGTATGTGCCGTGGTTTTGGACATCAAGGCGGCTGTAATGCAAAGGTGGGGTCGAAGGATACAACGTCATCTCAAATCTAGGTTTGAAGCCAGCCACGGTCAAAGAACTGTCGCTCCCCCCGACAAACGGTGGACAATCCGCTAAAATCCCTGCGACCGATGCGTTCGCAATCTGAAAGCCGGGACAAGTTCCGGTAAACGTTCTTGTGCCGGAGGGGTCCGCTTCTTCCGGCTCACGTTTGTTGAGAATCAACGGAAACGACGAATGACCACCTTTGCTAACGATTTTTTCAGTGCCCGCGACGTCTTCGAAACCGGTTCGGGCAGTGCCCACCTGTATCGTCTCAGTCGATTGGAAGACCAGGGACTGTGTCGCGTTGCCGCCCTGCCCTATTCGATTCGGGTGTTGCTCGAATCGGTGCTCCGCAATTGCGACGGCTACCGCGTCACGGAGCAAGCGGTCCGCGATGTCGCCGGTTGGTCGGCTGATGCCGATCCCGTGGAAATCCCGTTTCTGCCATCTCGCGTGGTGCTGCAGGATTTCACGGGCGTCCCAGCTGTCGTCGATCTAGCCGCCATGCGCAGCGCCATGCAGCGACTTGGCGGCGATCCGCAGAAGATCAACCCGCTGATACCGGTCGATCTTGTCATCGATCATTCGGTCCAGGTCGATCGCTTCGCCGCCGCTGATGCGTTGGACGCCAATGTCGAACTGGAATTTTCACGCAACCGTGAACGCTACGAATTCCTCCGCTGGGGCCAGCAGGCATTTGACAATTTTCGTGTCGTTCCACCCAACATCGGCATCGTGCATCAAGTCAATTTGGAGTACCTTGCCAAAGGTGTCTTTCTTCGGGACGACGGCGACGGTCCGGTTGCCTTGCCCGACACGTTGGTCGGTACGGATAGCCACACAACGATGATTAACGGTCTGGGTGTCGTCGGCTGGGGGGTTGGCGGAATTGAAGCCGAGGCGGCCATGTTGGGCCAGCCACTGTACATGCTTATGCCACAGGTCGTCGGTTTCGAATTGACCGGCAAGCTGCCGCCAGGGGCGACGGCGACGGATTTGGTGCTGACCGTCACGGAAATCCTCCGTGGCCAGGGGGTCGTCGGCAAATTTGTCGAATTTTATGGCTCCGGCGTGTCGGACATGTCCTTGGCTGACCGTGCGACGATCGCCAACATGGCACCTGAATACGGTGCCACGATGGGCTTCTTTCCAATTGACGATGAGACGCTCAGTTACCTGCGGCGCACCGGCCGCGCGGACGAGGAAGTTGCGCTGGTCGAGCGGTACACGCACGAGCAACAACTATTCCGCACCGACGACACCGAAACTCCTCGATATACGATGACGCTGCAATTGGATATCGGTGACGTCGAACCGAGCCTTGCCGGTCCCAAGCGACCGCAAGATCGCGTCCCGCTGTCGGCGATGAAACAGTCGTTTCGGGAAGTGCTTCGCGCGCCGGTCAAACAGCGGGGCTTTGAACTCGACGAGGTTGCGGTCTCACGTACTGCCACAATCCAGAACAACGGCGCGTCGAGCGAGATCGGTCATGGCGCGGTTGTGATCGCGGCCATCACCAGTTGCACAAACACCAGCAATCCGTCGGTAATGGTGGCCGCAGGCCTGTTGGCCAAGAAGGCGGTCGAAGCGGGCCTGTTGGTACCGCCGCACGTGAAGACCAGCCTCGCTCCCGGGTCGCGAGTTGTCACCGACTATCTCGACCGGGCCGGGCTAACGGAGTGCTTGGAGCAAATCGGTTTCTACACGGTCGGCTACGGATGTACGACGTGTATCGGCAACAGCGGCCCGCTACCCGACGCGGTGGCCAATGCCGTGAACGAAGGCGACTTAGTCGCGTCGGCCGTGCTGAGCGGCAATCGAAATTTCGAAGGTCGCGTCAATCCGCTCGTTAAAGCCAACTATCTGGCCAGCCCGCCGTTGGTCGTGGCGTATGCCCTGGCCGGTACGACCGACATTGATCTGATTAACGAACCGCTCGGCAAAGGAAATAGTGGCTCGGTCTACCTAAAAGAAATCTGGCCGACCCATGAGGAAGTTAGCGAAGTGGTTGCCAAGGCCGTAAACGCCGAAATGTTTCGCTGCCAGTATTCCAATGTTTTTGCGGCAAACGAAAGATGGAATCGGATCGAAGTTGGCGGAGATGCTTTGTTCGAGTGGAACGAAGAGAGCACCTATATTCAGGAACCGCCATTTTTGATTGACCTCGAGGCAGAACCGGGCCCGATCGAGAAAATCCGTGGTGCTCGGGTACTGGCGGCGCTGGGCGATTCGGTAACGACCGATCACATTTCGCCCGCCGGCGCGATCGCCGCGGACAGCCCTGCCGGACGGTTCTTGGTCGGCCGCAGTGTCGCCAGTTGCGACTTTAACAGCTACGGTTCGCGCCGCGGTAACGACCGCGTGATGACCCGGGGTACATTTGCCAACATCCGCATCCGCAATCAACTCGCACCCGGTACCGAAGGAGGTTTAACGCGGCACCTGCCCGACGGTGAGCAAACGACAATATACGAAGCGGCTCTCAGGTACCAAGAAGAAGGCGTGCCGCTGATTGTCCTGGCCGGCACGGAGTACGGAACCGGCAGCAGCCGCGATTGGGCCGCCAAGGGCACGCATCTGCTCGGCGTCCGTGCCGTAATTGCTGCCAGCTACGAACGCATCCACCGCAGCAACCTGGTGGGGATGGGCGTGCTGCCGTTGGAGTTCACCGCCGCCGCGACGTGGCAGTCGCTGGGCCTGACAGGCGAAGAGCTTTTCGACGTTTCGGGCCTGGACGAGTCGCTTCTGCCCGGCTCAATTCTTTCGGTCACCGCCAAGCCCGTTCATGGGGACCCGATCACGTTCGAAGTTAAAGTGCGGATCGATACACCCGTTGAGCTGGAATACTACCGCAACGGCGGCATCCTGCAGACGGTGCTTCGTAAATTGCTGTAAAACCAACCAGCCGAGCCTTTGAGAGTTCGTCGGGCTGATTGAACTGGTTTGGCCTTCACCCCATCTTGCGGTTGAGACCAGATTTCTGATTTGCGGTCCACCGTGTGATGCAGGTGACAGTCCGGATAAAGCAGACCCGTCAGTCGGCAATCAGTTCCAGCGCCTGATTGAAACGCTCGATCGCTTCCACCGGTTCGAGGTTCATGATCACACGGCCTTCGGTAAACCACTGTTTGCCGTCGTGTCGAAAGACGGCTGTCGCCGCTCGCAGGTTGTTGACTGCTTCGACCTCTTCCATATCACCGCCTTCGATCGCTTCGAAACTAATGGTCACAGCCACGAAGGCCGACAAGTCGCGCGATTCGCGATCGCGGGCAAACGCGACTTCATCGCTGAAGTCGCAATTCGTCCAGCGCAATCCTCGCGGCAGGCCGCTGGAAGAAGCTAGGTCGAAAAACTTGGCCTCCAGCCATTCGCGGCGGTGGTGAAACGATACTCTGGTATCGATCAGCCGCTGCCGCCGGCGAGCGGCCAGCATCCGCGGTAATAACCTGGCTAGCGCTACGCAGACTAAGGTGACGAGTGCGATCCAGACAGCCGGTTGGTTCATTTTGCTACTTTCGTTGCTACTTTTGCATACCGATCCGCCACGATTCTAACCGGCCAGCAGCGGGCATGACAAGTAATTGGTGTTGTGTTACGGTTTTGCCACGGCTTCACGGACGCATGAGGTTTGACTGAACTGTGAGCATACTACTATGAGCATACTTGGCGCACACATGTCGATTGCAGGCGGGTATTACCGATCGGTTGAAGTCGCTCGCGACTGCAATTGCGACTGCGTCCAGCTGTTTACTAAGAATAATAACCAATGGCGGGCCAAGGAGATAACGGACAACGATGTCGATAATTTCCAATCAGCTCTGCGCGAAACGGGCGTCACGCATCCGATCGCTCACGATTCATATCTAATCAACATGGGCAGCCCGGACAACGAGCTGTGGAAAAAGTCGGTCGATGCGTTTGTCGTCGAGCTGCAGCGGGCCGAGCAACTCGGCATTCCGTGCGTCGTCGCTCATCCGGGGGCGTACACGACCAGCAGTGAGGAGGCCGGTCTCAAACGGATCATCCAGGCCCTCGACGAAGTGCACCGACAGACGCGGGGAATTGCCGCTTGTTGTTTGCTGGAGACGACTGCGGGACAAGGTTCGAATCTCGGTTGGCGATTCGAGCATCTGGCCACGATCATTGATGGTGTGAAGGACCCGGATCGGCTGGGTGTGTGCTTCGATACCTGCCACGTGTTTGCGGCCGGTTATCCCATGGAAACCGAAAAAGAATACAAAAAGACGATGCGGCAACTCAACGCGACTGTCGGCGTCAAAAAAGTGCGGGCGTTTCATTTAAATGACAGCAAACGCGAATTTGGCTCGCGGGTCGATCGGCATGAACATATCGGCCAAGGCCACCTCGGTCTGGGACCATTCCGCCATTTGCTTAACGACCGGCGGTTTCGTCGTGTGCCGATGTACCTGGAAACGCCTAAGGGCGAGAAGGGAAAAACGCCGTGGGATGTCGTCAATCTAAGGACGTTACGAAAGTTGATCGAGGCCTGAGCATGGCCGATCCCTGTGGATGTTTTTGGTCATTGGTCATTACGAACTTGCGGAATCGCCTCGCCGTGCGGATCGACCGTCGGATGGCCGAGGGTTTCGTCAACGGCATCGGCCAATTCATGCGCATGCTCCAATTCTTCCGCTTGATCGTGCACGTCGTTGGCGTCCACATTCGCGTGTTGCGTCAGATAGGACTCCCAGAGTCGATGCGCGCGGACCATTTCGATGGCCCGGTGGTGGCCGGCATCGGTTAATTGCAACCGGTCTCCGCTGAGCGTCAGCAAGCCTTCGCGGGTGAGTTGTTTGGCGATGCTGATGACTCGTTCCCCGCTGAGTTTGGTAAAACCTGCGACGGTCTCGACGTGACATCCGCCGCCATTCGGTTGCGCGTTGCGATAGACGGATTTCAGCACGTCTTCCGACTCGACGTGGCGGCGAACCCGCCAGCGACGAAGCGCCAAAGTCAGCAGGCCCTGACTGGGGCTAAACAACATGACTACAGCGAAGATTACGGTTGCGAAAACAACCATCGCTGCACCGCTGGGCCAATTGAAAACGAAGGCCATTGTCATGCCAACCAGTGCCGAGGCCGCGCCGAACACTCCGGACAGAATCATCATGACGGAGAGGCGATTGCTAAGCAAATACGCGGCGGAAGCCGGCGTAATGATTAGCGCGACGACGAGGACGACACCGGTCGTCTTCAGCCCCGCCACGACGGTGGCTGACAGCATCCCCATCAGCAAATAGTGCAGTGCCATCACCGGCACTCCCATTGCTGCGGCTACTACCGGATCGAAGCTGGCAAGTCTTAGTGGGTGATAGAGCAGTCCGATGATTAGCAGCACGAGCGGACAGATGATCGCCATCAGCACGAGGTCCTGTGTGCCGACGGCCAAGGGGTCGCCAAACAGATAACAATCCAAATCAAAATGAGCACCGCGAGGCATCGCGCTAATCAGGATAATGCCAATAGCAAACAGCGCTGTGAAGACAATGCCGATCGACGAGTCTTCCTTGGTTCTACTGAATCGGCTGACGAGATTGATCAACACCGCCGTAAGCAGTCCCGCCAGCAAAGCGCCCGTGAGCAGTCCGAATACGCCGGCGCTCTGCGTAATCAAAAATGCAATCACAACCCCGGGCAAGACCGCGTGGCTCAGCGCGTCGCCGATCAGAGCCATTCTGCGGAGGATGACGTAGCACCCCAGCACGCCGCACGCAATACCGACCAGCATGCTGCAGACAGTCTCTTTCCACCATCGCTCGCTCAGCGGCCTCAGCCACCAATGCTGATTTTCGGATTGCGCGAAGGCGATTGCCATTGCCCCCAACATCAGACCGACGCCGGTCGTAACGAGTAGGACCGACCGTATTGTCAGCCGCGAATCGGGTGATTCGTCGGGCATTCGAGGCTGGTTAATCGCGGTCGCCATTTGGGATTCACCTAACCGCATTTGTGGGACGGGTTCTCAGCAGAATCAATTCATGTCCTTCAGGGCCGATTCAGCTTGATCTAGTAGCGAGAGTCGTCCACCGTAAGTTTTTCGCAGATTTTCACGGGTGGCGGTTACGGCGGTGGGACCAAATGCCACGATCCGCTGATTTAACAATAACACCATGTCAAATTGATCCAGCACGGAAAGGTCGTGATTGACGAGCAAAATTGTTTTGCCCTCGTCCGTCAATTCGTCGATTAGTGTGAAAATCGCGCTCTCTGTTGCGGCATCTACGCCACCGAATGGTTCGTCGAGCAGCAGTATGTCGGCCTGCTGACAAAGCGCCCGTGCCAGAAAAACCCGCTGTTGTTGCCCGCCGGACAACTGGCGAATGTGGCGGTTGGCGTATTGCTGCATGCCGACTTTTTCCAGCGCAGCGATCGCGGTCTGTCGGTCTGAGTCGCTGGGACGGCCGAACAACTGGCCCAGTAGCCCACGGCGTCCGAAGCGGCCCATTAGGACGATGTCGAACACGGTAACGGGAAACTCCCAATCGACCGATTGTTTTTGCGGGACGTAGGCGAGACGGCTACGGCTGTCGACGATCGGCCGGCCGAATATGTCGATATGGCCGGCGTTCAGCGGCAGCAGCCCCAGCAAGGCCTTCAGCAGCGTGCTCTTACCCGCGCCGTTGGGGCCGATGATCCCGGTTAGCGTACCAGGATCGAGATCAAACGAAACCGCCCGCAAAACGGGCCGGCCATCATACGAAACCGTTACGTTGCGGGCGTGGATTGCCAGCCGAGCAAAGTCGCTAGATTCTGCAGTGGCTTCTGTCGCAGTATCGGACATGAGGGTTATTTTATCGGAGGGCCGCGACAATGGTCGAAACGTTGTGCCGCATCATGCCGATATAGGTGCCGGCAGGCCGTCCTTGTTCATCAAGGGAATCACTATAAAGCGTGCCGCCAATCTCGACGCCCTTTTCTTCGGCACTCTTGCGGACGAGGTTGTTTAGCGTTTCGCTGACCGAGGTTTCATAAAACATCGCGCGAATGCCGCGCTCCTCGATCAACGTCTCCAGTTCTTCAACATATTGAGCTAGTACGCGTTGCTCAGTGCTAATGCCAATCATGGAATGAACTTCGATTTCATATGCCGCTGCGAGATACTGGAAAGCGTCGTGGCTGGTGATCATCACCCGGTTGTTGCGGGGAATCTTTGCAAATTCCTCTTTGATCCAGGCGTCGAGTTGTTTCAGTTCGCTGATGTACTTGCCCGCGTTGTCACGATATTTGTCCGCATTGCTGGGGTCGGCTTTCGCCAGGGCGTCGCGTGCATGTGCCACGTATCCGATGAAGTGCTGGACATCCATCCAGCAGTGTGGGTCTGGAAGGTCGCCGCCGCCCGCTTCCTCGGCACTCTTGAGAGGTTCCTTCACGGCGAGTTCGGCCAGTTGGACGATCTCGCCCTCCGCGTTGTTCTTAATAAGTGTTCCAAGCGTCGCTTCCAAATGAAAACCGTTGGCAAGCACCACATCTGCGGTGGAGAGCTTGTCGGCGTCTTGGGCCTTGATCTTGTAGACGTGCGGATCTTCGCCCGCTTTCATCATGCCCCTGACATCGGCCAGATCGCCGGCAATGTTTTGGGCCAGATCGGCAATCATGGTCGTCGTGCAGATGACCGTAATTTTCTTTCCGGAGTCGCCGTTTTGCCCGCCCTTGGTATTGGGCTCATCCGAAGTGCTACACCCGGCAAGCAGCGTGGTGAGCACGAAAACCGTGCAAATTCTTAAATTTTCCGCCCTAATTTTCAGCATTTCGGCCTTGGCCTCCGTCAATGTTCCCTTTTGGATACGGCTTTAAAACCTAATTTTTTGACTAATCAAAATCAAGGCCCGGCAAATACCGAGTTGTTTTTTGGCAGTCTTGCAGAATCGTGCCGCCCGATAGCCCTGAGAACAGTGAGAGGGGCCCGTAAAGGGTGCGGGTGGCACGCTGGCCCGACGGTCAAAAGTTGACCACCCGACCGCGTGGGGCTACATTGAACTGGCAGCCGGAGGTGGTGCAAAATGCGTTGACCGCCGTCAAACTAACGGTTTTCAAGGCCATCTTGATCGCAGGCGAATTCAGAAATGTCCGTCACGTATTTCAAGCGCTTTCGGATGGAGATCAGCCTGGTTGGGCGTGATTTTCCCGTCGAGAACCTGCTGGACGGGTATCGGCTGCACGAGTGGGACGACGCTCTGTTGGACTTTCACGCCGAAGTGAAATACCGCAGCTTTGAATCCGAAATCGATGCGAATGTTTTTCCCTGTTTGGGCGAAAGCGACGGTTGCCATCGTCTGATGAAAGAGATTGCGGGCAGGAACGGTTTCCTCGGCCCGGCGACTTGGCTGGTCAGTTGGCAGCGGTGCCCCGGCGAACCGATTGAGTTCTGCGGTACGGTTCAAGGCATTCGTGACCAAAAGGGCTATGGAGCCATTCAAAACTTGGGCGTTGTACCCGAGCACCGTGGCCAAGGGCTTGGCGTAGTCCTCTTGGCCAGTGCGCTGGCCGGTTTTCAACAATGCGGTCTTCGCAGAGCTTATTTGGAAGTGACCGCGAAGAACAAATCAGCAATCCGGATTTACCAGCGGATGGGATTTATCCGCGTCAAGACGGTTTATAAGGCTGTCGATTTGGGACGCACCGTGGCTCGCGTCTAGCAACGACTTCAAACGAGTTGAGCACGCTTCGCACATGTGATCGACGCAACAGTCTTCGCTGCGTATGTCTGAACAATGGTATTACAGTCTCGACGGGCAGGAATTGGGGCCGGTTGCGGCTGCCCAGCTCAGGCAGCTTGCCGAGGATGGCTCGATCAAGGCAACGGATCTTGTTTGGCGTGAAGGAATGGACGACTGGGCTCCAGCCGGCCAAGTGAAGGGGCTGGTCGCGGCGTTTGTTCCCGATGCGCCGCCGTCTCGAGGCGGGACAAAAAACGCCCCAGTCACTGGCGCAGAGGGCGATACCGATGCTGCCGAAAACTATCGAAAACGAAAGGACGCTGGTCTGTTTCAACTCATCGAACATCGTCACAAAATCGCACAGTGGCTTTTGATTATAGGCATTGTCGTTGTATTTACGGCCCGCGGCTGCGACGGTTTGGGAACACGTAACGTCAGTCGGATCAAAGCAAAAGCCGAGTTGGTTAAGAGCCAATTTGAAGATGAGTGGGACGCGAAGGCGCAGGAAATTCAGAACGAAATCACCGCCCAAACTGAA